>JAIBJO010000020.1 GCA_020029615.1 Actinomycetota bacterium | reverse complement strand
CTCGGAGCGGGGGGTCGCTCTCGCATTCGGAGCGGGGTCCGTCACACACGACGTACGCACGCGTCATGATGCCCGACTCGGTCGCGGTCTGCTGGTCCCCTGGTGAGCCCTCGGCGCGGATCCGCTCGAGCGACCACGCCTCGTCCGTCGAGGGCGAGTCGGTCGTGGCGGACGCAGGATCTTGGGGAGTCGCCGTGTCTGTGGTGTCCGGGCTCTGCGTGCATCCCGCCAGCGCGACTATCAGGGCCATTGCCAAGAGACTTCTGTGCTGAGCCTTCATTCCGGCCGCTCCTTCCACAAGAGGGGGTCGTCGCGGCGTCGATGACCCTCGATCCATCGGGCGTCAGCGAGGCACGTCATGGCTCGATCCGTGTGGAGTCCAGGATGGCCGCAGCTCCGCGAAATCCTCGCTTGGCGCTCCCGCGGGCCACGATCATCAGACGGCTCCCTTCAAAATCGTCAGTCTGACTGCACGGCTTCTACGAGAGGGCGGGCCATCCCGCCGATGTCCTCGACGACGCGATTGCTCAGCACGACGATGACCGAGCCATCCTCGGCCAGGCATCCTGCCCACGCCACGTACCCGACGTCCTCGCCGGTATGCCCCACGGCCTGCGCGTAGGTGTCGGCCACGTTGTACAGCCCGAGTCCGTACCCGTCGTGGAAGGTCGACATCTCGGTCAGCGAGGCTTGGGAGACGATCTCGCCGGCGCAGAACGCCCGCCACCAATTGGCCAGCGAAGGCGCGTCCGATGCCATGGCAGCCGCTCCGCCGTACGAGGACGCAGCAGCGAGGGATGGGAGGTAGCCGCCACCCTTCTCGAGAACGGCGGTCGACTCGCCCCCAGGCATGGCCATGGGCTCGGTCGGGACCTCGTCCGGTTGATAAATGAGCCGATCTACCCCGTCGATGCTGAGAACGCCGTCGCGCAGCACATCGGCCACCGGTCGTCCGCGGACCTGCTCGATCACCAGTCCGAGCAACAGATAGTTGGCGTCCGTGTACTCGAAAGCCTCACCGGCGGGATCGCGATCGGCGGTGACCAGCTCCAGCGCATCGGCGGTCGTCCAACGACGTCGCGGATGATCGATCGCCACGCTCTCCCAGAACGCATGGTCATCCAGGTAAGAAGCTGGGATGCCGCTGCGCTGCTCCAGCAGCTGGCGGATGGTCGCCCCATTGGTGTCGAAGTCGAGATCGGCCGGAAGGTAGTCGCTTGCCGGATCGTCGAGGGCCAGCTCACCGGCCTCGACCATCTGCATGACCTGGGCTGCGATCACCGACTTGGTGATGCTGGCGATGCCGAACTGATCGTCGATCCGAACGTCTCGAACGCCGTCCGCCTTGCCCGCCGTTCCACTCCACGTGCCCTCGGGAGACATCACCGTGGCCGCCATCCCGCCGCCGCCGGCCATGTCGCTCAGAGCCGCCTGGAACTCCGCCGCCGCCTCGTCGGAGACGGGGTCATCCTTTCCTGAGGAACAGGCCACAGCCGCAAGACTCACCAGCGCGACGACCGCGATCACCGCGGCTGCGCGCGGCTTCCGTTCCCGCCGGCTGCGCACGCGACCAGCGTTGCCGTTCTGGGAACCACGCATCCGACTCATCTCCTCTCCTTCGCTTGCGGGCCAATCGGGTAGCTCACAGCCACCGGTCCGGGAGGTTGGCCGATGTCGCTTGAGAAAGGCTGAAAGGCGTTCAAGCGTTCTTCAAGCGGTTCGCCCGAGGCTGCAGCCCGTGACTAAGAAGGGACGGAACAACGCCGTGGTCTGGTGTTGGGAAGCCCAGGGGGCGATACTCGCTGGCATGCGGGTATCCACTCAGGCGCCCGACCGACCCGCCAAGCGACGTCGCGCAGCGGATGAGGCGCTCGGACCCGCGCCGCCGTCGCGGGCCGTGCCCACGACATGACGCTGTTCCGGATCCTCGGGCCTCTCGAGGTGGATGTGGCGGGAGGCGCTATCCCCCTTGGCGGGCCAAAGCAGCGCGCCGTCCTGGCGCACCTGGTTCTTCGGGCGAACCAGCTCGTGCCCGCCGAGACCCTGATCGACCAGATCTGGCCGGAAGAGCCACCCGAGACGGCCCGCAACGTGATCCAGACCTACGTCTCGCACCTCCGGAAAGCCCTCGGTCACGACCGGATCGAGAGTCACGGACCCGGCTACCGCCTGAGGCTCGATCCCTCCGAGCTGGACGCTGTGCGATTCGACGCGCTCATCAGAGATGCGAAGAAGACTCTGCCCGTGGATCCGAAGGTGGCCGTCGCCACGCTCGAGGACGCCTTGGCCCTGTGGCGGGGGCCGGCCCTCGCCGACCTGGCCGACCAGTCCTCGCTCCTCGCCGAGGCGGCCCGACTCGATGAGCTCCGCCTCGAGGCTCAGGAAACCAGGATCGAGGGGCTCCTGGCGGCCGGCGCTCAGGCCCACGCGATCGGGGAGCTGGAGGCGCTGATTGCACGACACCCGTGGAGGGAGAGCCTGTGGGGCCTCCTGATGCTGGCCTTGTACCGAGAGGGGAGGCAGGCGGAGGCGCTGCGCTCCTACCAGCGGGTCAGGGAGATCCTGGCGGACGAGCTGGGCGTCGACCCTTCCCCGGAGCTCGTCAGGCTTCACCAACGCGTCCTGCAGCAGGATCCCGCACTGGATCTGCGCGGAGAGCCCCTCCGCGGCTACCGGCTCCTGGAGAAGATCGACGCCGGACCCAGCGGGGTCGTCTTCCGAGCCCTCCAGCCTCGCGTCGAACGCGACGTGGCCGTCAAGATCTTCCGCGAAGCCATCGCCGCCGACCCGGCATTCGTTCGTCGCTTCGACGCGGATGCCCAGGTGGTCGCCGCCTTGGAGCATCCCCACATCGCCCCGATCTACGACTACTGGCGGGAGCCCAGCCGCGCCTACGTCGTCTCTCGCTACCTGCGCGGGGGGAGCCTTCGAGCCGTCGAGGAGAGGGGGGAGCCGCTCGAGCGAGACCTGGTCTTACGTGTCATCGAGCAGATCTCTCTGGCACTCACGTTCGCCCACCGCCGAGGGGTGGCGCACGGAAACGTCCGTCCGTCCAACATCCTCTTCGACCCGGAGGGGAACGCCTACCTCGGAGACTTCCAGATCGGGCGTGGCCCAGCGCCGGATCCCGCGGACGACGTGCGGGAGCTCGCCCGTCTCGCCAGGCGCCTGCTGCCGAAGGAGGCCTGCTTTGGGGAGCTTGCCCAGCGAGTAGAGGTTGCAACCGACGCGTCGCGAGCGGATGCCTTGGCTCAAGCTTGCCGCACGGCTCTCGAGTCCACGGTGATCGCCGCGCCTCGGCGCATCGAGGAACGGAACCCCTATAAGGGTCTCCGCCCGTTCACAGAGGCCGACGCCCGCGACTTCTTCGGGCGAGAGGGGCTCGTTCGGCGCCTCGTCGCCAGGCTGGGTGAGGCGGGGCCCGCATCAAGGTTCCTGGCCGTTGTCGGCCCGAGCGGCAGCGGGAAGTCATCAGTGGTCCGCGCGGGCCTGGTTCCGGTGGTCCGGGACGGCGCCCTGGGAGGCGCGGAGGACACTTTCGTCGCCGAGATGTTCCCCGGAGAGCACCCCATCGACGAGCTGGAGGCCGCTCTCCTTCGGATCGCCGTGCATCCGGTACCACGGCTCCGCGAGCGACTCGATTCAGGATCCCGGGGACTGCTCGAGGTGGTGGATCTCGTGGCGCCCGGCGCGGCGGAGGTCGTGGTTCTTGTCGATCAGTTCGAAGAGGCCTTCACGCTCACCACGGACGAGCGGGAGCGGGAACTCTTCTTGGAGTCGCTTCGCGTCGCCGCCGCCGACCCCGAGAGTCGGCTTCGCGTGATCGTCACCCTCCGCGCGGACTTCTACGACCGCCCCCTTGTCTACCCCCGCTTCGGAGAGCTGCTCGCTGAAAGGACCGAGGCGGTTCCTCCGCTCACCCCCGATGAGCTGGAGCGGGCGATCCGGGGGCCGGCCGAAAGGATCGGCGTCCGACCCGAGCCCGGGCTGGTGGCGGAGATGATCGCCGACGTCGCCCATCAACCTGGGGCCCTTCCGCTTCTGCAGTACGCCCTGACGGAGCTGTTCGAACATCGGGACGATGACCGGCTGACCCTCGCCGCGTACCGGGAGATCGGCGGGGTCGCAGGGGCCCTGTCCGCTCGAGCCGATCGCATCTACGAGTCCGCCGAGGCCCACGGCCGCCGTGCCACCAAGCAAGTGTTCTTGCGGTTGGTCACGCTGGGAGAGGGCCGCCAGGACACTCGCCGGCGCGTACCCCGGGGTGAGCTTGACGCTCTCGACGTGGATCAGGAGGCAATCGAGAGAGCCGTCGATACCTTCGGGCGTCACCGGCTCCTCACCTTCGATCGGGAACCCTCCACCCGGGAGCCCACGGTCGAGATCGCCCACGAGGCGCTGCTCGGCGCCTGGGGGCGGTTGCGCACATGGATCGACGGCGCTCGAGAGGGCCTGCGTCAGGAGCGAAGCCTGTCCCGGGCGGCCGCCGAGTGGCGCGGCTCCGCCGGCGATCCGAGCTTCCTCCTGCGCGGTGCCCGACTCGAGCAGCTCGAGTCCTGGGCCGCAACGACGGACCTGGCCATCGGGCGACCCGAGCGCGCGTACCTGAAGGCGAGCACGGATCAGCGCGATCGCGAGCGGGAGGAGGAGGAGCAGCGGCGCGAGCGCGAGGCCCGGATCGAGCGGCGATCGACGCGCCGTCTGCGTGGCCTCGTCGCCGTCTTCGCGGCCGCGGCCCTCATCGCCGGAACGCTCACCGTCGTGGCCACGGATCAGCGCCGCAGGGCGGAGCGGGCGGCCGGGGTCGCCACGGCGAGGGAGGTGGCCGCGGCGGCGGTGGCGAACGTGGAGGCCGATCCCGAGCTCAGCGTATTGCTCGCCATCGAGGCGGTCGAGGCCACCCGCTCGTCGGACGGGACGGTTCTCCGAGAAGCGGAGGAGGCCCTCCACCGCGCGGTCGTGGCGTCCCGGCTCGACTTGAAGGTTCCCGGGGTTGGGGGCCTCCTCGCCTGGAGCCCACGAGGGGTCTTCGTCACCGAGGGCCGCGAGGACTCGGGTCTGATCGACATCAGGGACGCGGACACGGGCGCGAGCATCCTCTCGTTCCAGGGACACGATGGGGACGTCAACGACGTCGCGTTCAGCCCAGACGGGTCGAGGCTAGCCTCCACAGGGGAGGACGGAAAGCTGAACGTGTGGGACCCCTCCACGGGGCGGCTCGTCTCGAGCCTGGCGGCGACAGGTAGCGCATCGGGTCCGTCGTTCAGCGCCGATGGGTCGCTCGTGGCCGCCGCCTGGGGAGCGCCCGCGAATCAGGTCCGGGTCTTGGATCTGTCCACCGGCCGAGTAGCCTCGACGGTTTCTGTGCCGCAGGCGATCGACACGGCCCTCAGTCCGGATGGCAAGCGCGTGGCCGTGGCCAGGTGGTGGCCGGAGGGAGAGTTGGGCGCCGTGTTCGACATTAACACCGGCGAGGAAGAGTTCGCCCTGGCGGGGCCGAACTGTTGCGCGAGTCCATCTTCCCGGGGGGTTGCCTGGAGTCCGGACGGCCGACTCGTCGCCGTGAGCAGCGAGGGCACCGCTCGCTTGTGGGATGCAGAAACGGGAACCCTCCGGTACAGGCTGCTCAGTCACAGCGGTTCCATACTCGGCGTCGCCTGGAGCCCCGACTCGTCTCTCCTGGTGACGAGCAGCTCCGACGGCACCGCGAAGGTGTGGAAGATCGGCTCTGATGGCGTCCGGGAGCGGTGGTCGCTCTCCGCGCAGGAGACGAAGAGCGGCATCGTCGGAGTGGCCTTCTCCCCCGACGGGACGCGGGTGATGGCCGGGGCTGCGAGCATCTCCGCGGTGCTGGTCTGGGACATGGGGCCGACCGGCGACGCCGAGTGGGCGAACCTTCCAGCGCCGGGCGATCCCGCGGCGGAGTTCATGCCGGACGGACGGCGCGTGGTGACGAGCAGCTGGGAGGGCCGAGCTGAGCGCCGCGGGTATGGGCGCGCGGTGACGATCTGGGACCTGCAGACGAGGCGTGAGCTTCGAACGATCGGACCGGCGACTGACTATTTCCGCTTCCTGTCGTTCGACGTGAGCCCGGACGGAAGCTCGATCGCACTTGGCGGTTGGAGCAAGCGCAACTGTTGCGGGGGTGCGTCGGCGGTCCGGGTGTCGGATACGTCGACCGGCGAGGAGCTTTGGCGGATCGGACACGACCGCGACGTCAACGAGGTCGCCTTCAGCCCGGATGGCGAGCATCTGGCCACGGCGGACTGGGAGGGAACCGCGAAGATCGTCGATCGCTCCGGCCGGGTGATCCGAGTGCTGGGCGGCCCGCAGGACGACTTCAACTTCTCCGACATCGCCTTCAGCTCGGACGGCCAGCTGGTGGCCACGGCCGAGTTCAACAACCAAGGAGGGGAGCGCGTCAGGATCTGGGACTGGGCCAGGAGGGACGTCCTCCTCACGATCGACGCGGAGGGACCCTCGGCGCAAGTGGACTTCGATCCCAACGGTCCGAGGGTCGTGTTGTCCGGTTCGGACGGACTTGCGGAGGTATGGGATGTGGAGAGCGGTGAGCGCCTGGCCGTGCTGGCCGGACCTCCCGGAGGCGTAGAGGACCTCGCCTTCAGCCCCGACGGATCGCGCATCGCCACAGCGAGCGTCGACGGCCTGGTGCGGCTGTTCGACGCGGACACGGGCGCGCCACAGCTCAGCTTGCGAGGGTCCGGATGCGCCGTAGAGGGTGTGGCTTTCAGTCCCGACGGGGTGAAGCTCGCCTCCACGAGCTGGTGCGACGGTGTCCGGATCTGGGCTCTCGGCATCGACGATCTCCTCGAGATCGCGCGGCGAGAGGCCGGGAGATCGCTCACCAACGAGGAGTGCCGCCAGTATCTCCATGTGGATCGATGTCCGCAGGCGTGACGCAGCCCCCCTCCTTCCGTGCTGAGAGCGCGAGACGCCGGCTCGGCTCGTCGTATCGGTGCGTCCGAGGGTGTTAGGGTGATGATGATGCCTCTCGCTTCCACCGGAAACCCCTGCTCAGGCGCGACTTCCTACCACGCGATGGGGATGTAGCTCGTGTCCGTCGAGCAGCGCGTCGAGGAGCTCGGTCTCGAGCTGCCGCCGGTGCCGTCCCCGGCCGCCAGTTACGTGAACGCCGTGCGAACCGGGAACCTCGTGTTCATCTCGGGCACGGTGCCCCGGGCGGCCGACGGTCACGCTCCGACGGGCAAGGTCGGAGCGGACTTCACCGCAGAGGAGGCCGCCGGGCACGCACGCCTCGTCGGCCTGAACCTGCTCGCCGTGCTCAGGCACGAGCTCGGCGATCTCGATCGCGTCAAGCGGATCGTGAAGCTGCTCGGCATGGTGAATGCGACTCCCGACTTCGTCGAGCACTCGAAGGTGATCAACGGGTGCTCCGATCTCTTCGTCGACGTGTTCGGCGAGGGGCACGCCCGCTCCGCGGTCGGCGTCGGCAGCTTGCCGTTCGGCTTCACCGTCGAGATCGAGGCGATCGTCGAGGTCGATCAGGACTAGCGTGGGACGGTGAGGGCGGCACTCGTACGCGAGGTCGGGTCAGGCCCCGAGGTGGGCGACGTCACCGAGCCGCCCGGGGAGACGATCGCGGTGCTCGCGGCGCCGATCAACCCGATCGACCTCGCCGTGTCCCGAGGCGTGCTCGCGACCGGCCACCCGCCTCTGCCGTACGTGCCCGGCTGCGAGGCCGTCGGTCGAACAGCGGACGGCAGGGTGGTTTGGACTTTCGGTGGATCGCTCGGCCGCACGTCGAACGGCGCGATGGCCGAGCGCGCGTCGGTTGGGGACGCCCACATGATCGACGTGCCCGACGGCGCCGATCCCGCGCTTGCCGCGGCTCTCGGCATTGCCGGCCTCGCCGGGTGGCTGCCGCTCGCGTGGCGCGCGCCGCTGACGGGTGGTGAGAACGTCCTCGTGCTCGGCGCCACGGGGTCGGCCGGTCTCGTTGCGGTGCAGACCGCCAAGCTGCTCGGCGCTGCGCGTGTCGTCGCGGCCGGTCGCAGCGCCGCGGGGCTCGAGCGCGCCGCACAGCACGGCGCCGATGCGACGCTCCGCCTGGACGAGTCCGACGACCTGGTCGCCGCCTTCAAGGCGGCTTTCGGCGGCGAGGGCCCGAGCTACGTCTTCGATCCCTTGTGGGGTGCTCCGGCGGCCGCCGCGGTCGAGGCCGCGGTTCCTCACGCCACGATCGTCAACCTCGGTCAGTCGGCAGGCCCCACGTCCGAGCTCTCGTCGGCGGCGGTGCGCTTCAAGTGCCTGTCGATCTTCGGCCACACGAACTTCCTCGTTCCACCAGACGAGCTAGCGGAGCACTACCGACGCCTTGTGGGTCACGCGATTACCGGCGAGATCCGGCTCGAGGTGGAGCGTGTGCCGCTCGATTCCGTCGCGGACGCGTGGCGCCGTCAAGGGGAGGGCCCGGGGGCGAAGCTCGTCGTCGTCCCGTAGCTCAGGCGCGCGCTGCCTCGATCACCACGTCGATGTCCGGCAGTTCGCCGGCGAGGAGCCACGCCGCCTCGATGGTCTTGCCGTCTCGGATCAGAAACGCAGAGCGGATCGGGACGTCATTCATGCCGAGTGGCTCGAACGCGACGTCGAACGCGCGCGTCGCGTCGCCGTTCCAATCTGAGAGAAGCGCAAGGTCGACCCCGAGCGTCTGTGCCCACGCACGGTGCGACCACGCCGAGTCGCGAGAGATTGCGAACGGGCGAATGGCGGACGCTGCGAGATCGTCGCTCCTGTCACGCAGGAGCAGCATCTCGTTCGTTCAGCCCGGCGACCAGTCAAAAGGGAAAAACAAACACAATGAGAGTCCGGGGCCGAGGATCTCCCGGAGCGGGCGCGCCTCTTCGCCCGGAGCGGCCCAGACGCGAACGTCAGGAACCGGTTGGCCTGGGCATAGCACGGGGCGACCGTAACGGACCAGGCCGGTTCGGCCACTAGGTCAGAGCGCGACGGCGATCGCGTCGAGAGCTTCGAGGGCGAGGTGTTCGGCCAGGCGGTCTTCGTAGAGCCGCTCCCCTTTCGGATCGGGGTGCTCTGGGTCCTCGGCAGGGAGTCCAGAGAGGGGCAGCCAGCACCACATCTTCACGACCGGCGGGTGGGAGAACCGGCTCCCGCCGATGACGTTCGTCTGCACGCTCGGGAACGGCTTGTCCTGGAGCGAGAGCGCCCTTGCCCACTGGTGGTTGACGCGGTTTCGAGCGAACCTGACCGCGCGGGCAAGCTCCCACTCGTCGCGGCCCTCGAGGCCCGGCTCGACCTTCGCAGCGACGAGCCAGTGAAGCGTCTCGAAGAGCGGGATGAACGTCTCCATTGGTGCGACGTCGCCCTTCGAGATCGTCTCGTTCAGCCGCTTGAGCGCCCGCCGGAATCCCTCGATCAGCCACTCCTGCTCGGCCTGCTCGTCGCTCATGGCGGCGAGTGTAGGCGGGCTGCGTGCACACGGCCGCGCCACTGCTGACGCGACCGTCTGTCACGTGGCCCTCGCCGCTGCTCGCTAGTCGAGCTTGCGAGCTACCTGCGGATCGAGGAGCGGGAGCTCGAGGCTGGTGGGCCGAACTAGGTGCTACCGCTTCCGCGCGGGCGACCAGGCAAACCAAGCTTCGTCTGCCGGGCTGCGCGTCAGGTTCCGCTCGGCGCTGCCGTCGGCGTTCATGACGTAGATCTCCCAGTTGCCGTCGTGCTTGCTCGCGAAGGCGATCTTCCGCCCGTCGGGCGACCAAGCAGGAGCGCTGTCGCGCGCCGCGTTGTGCGTCAGCCTCAGCTACTCGCCGCCGTCCGCGTTCATGACGTAGATCTCCGGGTTGCCGTCGCGCGTGCTCGCGAAGGCGATCTTCCGCCCGTCTGGCGACCAAGCCGGAGCGAAGTCGCGCGCCGGATTGTGCGTCAGCCTCGGCTGCTCGCTGCCGTCGGAGTTCATGACGTAAACCTCGAAGTTGCCGTCGCGGCCTCTGCCGTGAATTACCGATCAACCATCTAGGAGGGCTTGGCGTTTCGATTGGCGAAACGAGTCAAGCTAGGCTCGGAGCGTGAGCGAACGCTCTGAGCCGGGCGAAAAGGGCATCTACATCGAACTTCCAGCCAACCCGGGGCCATGCTCGTTCTGCGGAAAGGTGTTTGACGAGTCCCGGCTGACGCGGTTTGGACGCGACGGCGTTTCTATCTGCGCCGATTGTGTCGGCAGGACGGTTCTGTCTTTCGAGAGGAAGCTAGGCCGCGAGTGGTATCGCCCGCGCTCTGGCGAGGGCCTGGGTTAGTCGGGCCAGCATCGTCAGATCGGCGTGAAGCTGAACCTTCGCCAATCCGCGAACGCGAAGCGGAGCGAGCCCGTACTGATGCTTCAACCTTCCGAACTCTCGCTCGATTGCCGCACGGCCGCGATACAGGTCGCCCCACCGCTTCGTCTCACGCGGGATGAGCGGGTTGCGGCGGTCAGCCTTGAGCCAGACGGACTTGGGAGAGCACTCGCCGGTAGGACAGCGCCACTTCGTCGCCTTGCGTCCGAAGTCTGCACCGGCGAACCTCCAGCTTCCGTGCGCGCAGGTCGGCACGTCATTGTGCGTGCGTGCCTTCTGTTGTCGGATCTGAGCGATGATCGGGCGGCAGCCAACGGCCTCGCAGCCGTCGTGGATCGCGCGGGAGTCGTAGCCCTTGTCCATCGCGCACGTCTCAGGTATGAAGCCCCGCTCGCGAACCGCGTCCATCAGTGGGAGCGCAAACAGGGCATCACCGTGGTTCGCGCTCTCGACGCGCCACGCAAGGGGAAGCCCGGTCCGCGTGCAGACGGCAGCGTGAAGCTTGAATCCGTAGAAGCCTCCGCCCTTGCGCGTCGAGACAGCAGAGCGGTGACCCCAAGCGGCATCAGGATCGGAGAACCGCTCCCGCTCCGGGCCGTTCCTGGACAGGTATCGCTGCCCGTTTGCGAACGCGGGCATGTCGGACGAGTCGATTGCAACGTCTCGGCCGATGTCGGCAAGCTGCTCGCGGAGCGAGTCGGCAACGCGGGCGAGGCACTACGCCGATAGAGGGGTATCGATGCAGAAACACGACCAGCGAACTCCCACGCCTATTGGCCTACGGCGTTTCGCCAATCTCTCCTAGAGGCTTGATGTGAAACTCGGCAGCGTTCTGGCCTGAGACGCCACTGAGCGTGGCGAAAGAGGGCTAGCGAACGTCGAGTTCGGTCGCTACGTAGACCGCGCTCGGAGAAAGGAACGGCGACGATGACGTTCGTGTGTCGAACAAGGATGCAAAGCAGACGATCACGAACCTGCCGCTGTACTTCCACAGGTCGGCGACGGGCCGGTCGCGAGGGTCCGGAACATTGAGAGCCAGTTCACTCGTTGCCTCTGGGTCGACCTGGCCGCCGAAGCCATAGAAGGGTGCGGCGTCGGGGGGCGCATAGACACGGGCGACGCTGCCTCCCCGGCTTGTCGCCGCGACGAAGACAGCTTGAGCCGGTCCTAATCGAGCACGCGGTCGCTTGGAGTAGGCCAACGCCTGCGTGTAGGCGTGCTGGACATCCTCGGCGCTCTTCCCACGGGCGAGTTTCCACATCCGGAACCCGGCGAGGTGAGACGTCTTGTTCTCGACCTCGATGGTGTGGAGTCCCGGCGCAGGCGTCGTGTCGCCCTCGTACGCGCAGCCGTCGTCCGTGAGGGTCGCTCGCATCGTGTCGCTACCGCCGCCCCCGCACCCCGTCGCTAGGGCAGCCGTCGAAAGGAGCAGTCCCGTGGTGGTCAGTAGCGCGGACTTCACCTGCGGCAACGTGTCAGGCTGGCCATCTTGTGTCAATCACCACGATAAGCGGCGACATCTTTGACGATGCCGCTCTGACCCGACCTCGCGCTGAGCGTGGAGGGCCTCAGACGCCACGAGACGCAATGAGTTTCACATCAAGCCTCTAGACGGAAACGGGGAGTGCCTCGGTCGCGTCCGCGATCTCGCGGGCTACCGCCACGATGTCGCGGTTCGCGTTGTAGATCCGAAGCTGGCGATCGGAGGACGAGCCGCGGCCGAGAATCGCGAGCACGCCGTCGAGCTCCCGCTCGGAGCCGAGCTCGCGAGCATGTGGTCGCAGCTCGTTGACGGTTCGCCGGATGAGCCTGGCGACCGGCACCCGGTTCCGGCTCCCGATCGCGAGGTCCATGACCGGCGCCTCGAGCCCGTAGCGTGCTGCGAGCCACTTGTTCTCGCTCGTGAGGATCCGGTGATACGAGGGGATCTCCTGACCCGCCTCGTGCTGCTCGCAGAGCTGCTTGACGAGCGCCTGGCAGTACGCGGCGATCGCGACCGCGTCTTCGACGCGGGTAACGGCGTCGCAGATCCGGATCTCGATCGTCCCGAGCCGCGGATGGAGGCGGATGTCCCACCAGATGTGGGTGTAGTCCGCGATGCAACCGGAGTGCTCGAGCTGTCCGACGAGCGCGGCGTAGTCCTCGTAGTCGCGGAACCGCGGTGGCGGGCCGGAGCGGGGGAACGCCGAGAAGACCATCTGCCGGCTCGATGCGAGCCCGGTCGCCTCCCCGCGCCAGAAGGGCGAGCTCGCCGACAGGGCGAGCAGCGGCGCGAGGTGCGGGAGCAGCCCGTTCACGACCTGGATCGCCTTCTCCGGGTCGTCGACCGCGACATGCACGTGCATCCCGAAGATCAGCTCGCGCCGGGCAACGTACTGGAGCTGGTCGATCAGCGCGCGGTAACGATCCTTCGCGGTGATCCGCTGCCGCTCGAAGAGGCTGAAGGGATGCGTTCCGGCGGAGCCGACACGCGTCGACTGCTCGCGCGCGATCTCTGTCACGTATCCGCGGAGCGTCGTCAGCCAGCGCATGAGGTCGCCTGCGGTAAGGCAGACCGGCGTGGCGACCTCGAGCACCGACTGCATGAGCTCGGCGTTGATCTGCGCCTCGAGCTCATGCCCGGTCACCGCTGCGAGCATGGTGTCGATGTGCTGGACGAGGTCGAACGACTCCGGGTCGAGGAGCTGGTACTCCTCCTCCACGCCGAGCGTGTAGGGGTCGCCCGAGCCGAACTTGTGGTCGAGGACGCTGCCGGCCGGCGCCGAGCCGTTGCCGGTGATCGAGGACGGGAACGCCTGCTTCCCCGTCATGGGAGGACCGCCTCGACCTCGATCTCGACCTTCCAGCGCGGGTCGAAGAGGCCGGCGAGCACGGTCGTGTTGGCCGGGCGCACGCCGCCGAAGATCTCGGCGTGGGCCCGCGCGAAGCCGTCGAAGTCGTCGGCGTTCGTCAGGTAGACGCGGGTGCGCACGACGTGCTCGAGGCGCGTTCCTGCTCTTTCGAGCGCGGTGCCGATGAGCTCGAGGCAGACGAGCGTCTGGTCGTAGATGTCCTCGGGCGGAGGTGAGCCGTCGGCGGGATTCGCTGCGGTGCCGGAAACGTGCACACGATCCCCTGCGACGACGGCGCGCGAGTAGCCGACGACCGGCTCGTACGCGCCCGTTCCGGAGATGTTCCGGCGTTCCATGCTGTGACTAGTATCGCCGCGCGTGCAGGCACTTCGCCAGATCGACCACTGGCCGGTCGAGTTCGCCGCCGCCGGGGTGATCGATCCCTCCGGGGACGTCCTCACGCGGGGCGACGCGTTGCGACCCGTGCGTCTCGCCTCGGTGTCGAAGCCGGTGGTCGCCGTCGCGATCCTGGTTGCGGCCGAGGAGGGAGTGGTCGGCCTCGACGAGCTCGCCGGGCCGCCCGGCTCGACGGTGCGCCATCTGCTGGCCCACACGAGTGGCCTCCCTTTCGAAGGCACGCAGCCGATCGCACGACCTGGGCAGCGACGCATCTACTCGAACGCCGCGTTTCGTGTGCTCGCCGAGCATCTTGCCGAGCGGGCGGAGATGCCGTTCACCGCATACGTCCGAGAGGCCGTCTGCCATCCGCTCGGCGTCGCACTCGACCCGGAGGGAGACCCAGGCGCCGGCATGCATGGCTCGCTCGAGGACGTCCTCACGTTCGGACGTGAGCTTCTAGCCCCTCGCCTGGTCGCCGAAGAGACTCGCGACGAGATGGTCAGCCCGCAGTTTTCCGGTCTCTCCGGAGTTCTCCCTGACTACGGCCGTTTCGACCCGCTTGACTGGGGGCTCGGCGTGCAACTCAACACGTCGCCGCCCTCGTGGATGGGAGCGAGGGCGTCGCCACGGGCCTTCGGCCACTTCGGCGGATCAGGGACGTTCCTCTGGGTCGACTCTGATGCGGGCGTCGTCTGCGCGGCTCTGACGACGCGCGAGTTCGACGACTGGGCGAAGGACGCGTGGCCGCGGTTCTCGGACGCCGTCCTGGACGAGCTGGGCTCATGAACGGCTGGGTGCGCGGCTAAAGCCACGCACCAGGGATCTGGCGAGGCCACGCACCAGGGATCTCGCGAGGCCACGCACCAGGGATCTGGCGAGGCGCTTCAGCGTCTCGCCACGCCGTTCGTCCGCCCGGTGACCGCCCGGTGCCTGGCTTCAGCCAGGCACCGGGTACTCAGTCGTCGGCGAACAGGGGGCGTACGAGCTCGTCGAACGTCGCCTCGTCGCAGCTCGCGACCACGCACGGCGTCATGGCCGTCACCGTCGCCGTGCGCGGGACGTGCATCGCTAGCGCGACCTCGCCGAAGAACTCGCCAGCCTTGAGAATCTGCCGTTCACCGAGCGTGTGTTGAGTAACACCGGCCAGCCCCGAGAGGAGGACGAAGAAGCGATCGCCGGGCTCACCCTCCAAGATGAGCACCGTGCCGGGGGTGACCTCCTCGCGGTCCATGCGATCGGCGAGCTTTCCGAGAGTCTCGCCGGAGAGGTCGGCGAACAGGCCGATGCGCGCGAGCTCGGTCACGGAAGCCGGCACGTGTCGCGGAGACACGGCGGTACGGTACCCACGTGGGTGTCCTGACCGGCTGGCGCTACTGCCCGCGCTGCGCATCCGCTGTCACTCACCACGACGGTCGCGTCGATTGCGAGGCGTGCGACTTCGTCGGCTTCGCCAACACGGTCGTAGCGGTCGCCGCGCTCGTCGTCGACGCCCAACGTCGCGTCTTGCTCGCGCGCCGTGCCCACCAGCCCGATGCCGGGCTCTGGGACACCCCTGGCGGCTTCCTCGAGGAGGCCGAGGAGCCGGAAAGCGGCCTGCGACGGGAGCTACGCGAGGAGACGGGCCTGACGATCGAGATAGGTGACTTCGTCGGGATGTTCAACGACCGCTACGGCGACGGCCCCTCCGCACCGGCGATCCTCAGCCTCGTATGGGAGTCGAGAATCGTCGGTGGCGAGCCGAATCCCGCCGACGATGTGTCCGAGCTTCGGTGGTTCGCCGCCGAAGCGCTCCCGGGAGACGGCGAGCTGGCATTTCGCTGGCTCAGTCCCTGTCTGCACGCCTGGGCGGCCAATCGACCGCAGACGCACTGAAGGGCCAGCGAACTGGCCCTTCAGTAGGGGAGGGGGAGGGGGAAGCTTCGAACGAAATCTTCCTGGAAACAGCGAACTGTTACAGCTTACGTGCTCGGACGGAAGATCGTCGGGCTACGCAGCCAGGCCGAGCGAGCGCTCGAGTGCGGACTTGGGTTGCGCGCCCACTGCTGCGGCGGCCGGCTCGCCCTGCTTGAACAGGATCATCGTGGGAATCGACATGACTCCGTACTTGATCGAAAGGCCCTGCTCCTCGTCGATGTTGACCTTGACGAGCTTGACCTCGTCCTTCCGCTCCTCGGCGATCTTCTCGAGCACGGGAGCGACGGCGTGGCACGGGCCGCACCACTCCGCCCAGAAGTCCACGATCACCGGCGTCTCGCTCTGCAGGACTTCCTGCTCGAAGGTCGCCTCTGTCACGTTGATTGCCATCTGAGTGTTTCGATCCTTTCTGCGAGGTATTAGGAATGCTAAGGGGAGAACGCCCGGGCCGCCGAAACCCTTCCCTAGACTGGCGAGGCGTGATCTTCTCACCTCTCCCGGACAAGCCCGACCACAATGCGCTCGAGCTCGAGCTCCTCGAGACCTGGGAGCTTGAGGGGACGTTCGAGACGCTGCGCGACCTGAATCGCGGCGGTCCGACGTTCAGCTTCATCGACGGCCCGGTCACGGCCAACAAGACGCTCGCCGTGCACACGGCGTGGGGTCGCACCCTGAAGGACGTCTTCCAGCGCTACAAGGCGTCGCAGGGCTTCGACCAGCGCTATCAGAACGGATTCGACTGCCAGGGGCTCTGGATCGAGGTCGGCGTCGAGCGCGAGCTGGGGCTCAACTCCAAGCGTGACATCGAGGCGTACGGCCTCGCCGAGTTCGCACGGCGCTGCCGCGAGAAGGTCGTCTGGTCGGCGACGGAGCTCACGCGAGGCTCGAAGCGTCTCGGCCAGTGGATGGACTGGGGCAACGACTACTTCACGTTCTCCGACACCAACATCGAGTACATCTGGGGCTTCCTCAAGCTCATGGGGGCGCGGGGCATGCTCTACAAGGGCCATCGCTCGACGGAGTGGTGCCCGCGCTGCGGCACCTCGATCTCGCAACACGAGCTGACGCAGGCCGGTGTCTACCAGGAGCGGAGCGATCCCTCGCTGTTCGTCCGCTTTCCGCTCGTCGACGCACCCGGCGAGTCACTGGTCGTCTGGACGACGACTCCCTGGACCTTGCCGGCGAACGTCGCCGCCGCCGTCAAGGCCGACGCTGAGTACGGACGGCGGGAGAACGGCGAGTGGGTTGCGGTCGCCCGGTACCCGGAGGAGTCGTTCGCCCGCATCGTGCCGGGCTCCGAGCTCGTCGGTCTCCGCTATCGCGGCCCGTTCGACGACCTCGCGCCGGCGTCCGAGGTCGAGCACCGCGTGATCCCCTGGGACGAGGTCTCGCTCGAAGAGGGGACGGGCATCGTCCACATCGCCCCGGGCGCGGGGCAGGAGGACTTCGAGCTCGGCCAGGTCCACGACCTTCCGGTCCTCGCTCCTGTCGACGAGGCAGGCCGCTTCTACGACTCCTACGGCTGGTTGCACGGGCTCTCGACCACCGACGCGGCGGATCAGATCGTGGGCAGGCTCGCGGAGACGGGATTCCTGCTCGAAGCCGGCACCTACGAGCACCGCTACCCGCACTGTTGGCGATGCGACACGCCCCTCATCTGGCGCGTCACCGACGACTGGTTGATCGCGGTCGACGAGCTCCGTCAGCCGCTCCTCGACGCGAATGCGACGGTGGAGTGGACGCCCGCGTACATGGGCAAGCGCATGGACGACTGGCTCCGCAACATGGGCGACTGGAACATCTCGCGTCGTCGCTATTACGGGCTCCCGCTGCCGATCTACGAGTGCTCGTGTGGTCATGTCACCATCGTCGGCTCGAAGGCCGAGCTGTCGGAGCGAGCGGTCTCGGGCCTGGAGCAGCTCGAGGAGCTCCGCCGGCCCTGGGTCGACGAGGTACCGATCCGCTGCGAAGCGTGCGGCGACACGGTGCACAGGATCCTGGAGGTCGGCGACGTGTGGCTCGATGCGGGGATCGTCCCGTTCTCGACGCTGGGGTGGCAGAGCGACGAGTACGTCGTCGAGGGCTACGCGACGGGAGCCGCGAAAGGCCTGACGACGGCCGATCTCCCGGACCACGCGTACTGGGAGCGGTGGTTCCCGGCGGACTGGGTGTCCGAGATGCGCGAGCAGATCCGGCTCTGGTTCTACTCGCAGCACTTCATGTCGGTCGCTCTGACCGGCCGCGCCCCGTACCGACGCGTGCTCGGCTACGAGAAGATGCTCGACGAGCACGGCCGCGAGATGCACGGCTCCTGGGGGAACATGATCGACGCCCAGGACGCCTTCGAGCGCATGGGTGCCGACGTCATGCGCTGGCAGTACTGCGCGCAGCCGCCCAACCAGAACCTGCTGTTCGGGTTCGGACCCGCGCACGAGATCAAGCGGAAGCTGCTCACGCTCTGGAACTCCTGCAAGTTCCTCGTCGACTACGCGAACATCGAGGGCTGGGAGCCGAACTCGGCCGATCTCGACGACGGCCCGGGCGGTCAGCTCGAGTCGCTCGACCGCTGGCTCGTCGAGCGCACTCGATCGCTCGTCGCCGATGCCACCGCCGGCTACGAGAGCTGGCTCTCCGTCGACGTCGTTCGTGCGTACGAGGCCTTCATCGACGACGTCTCCAACTGGTACATCCGGCGGTCACGGCGCCGGTTCTGGGACGGCGACCCCGTCGCGCTGCGGACGCTGTGGTTCGCCCTGGTGCAGGGGCTTCGCGTGGTCGCACCGCTCATGCCGTTCCTCACGGATCACCTCTGGCGCGTGCTCACGGAGCCGTGCGACGGAGCCCCGGACTCGGTCCATCTCGCCGGGTGGCCCGATCCGGTCCATGCGGACGCCAGCCTCCTCGCCGAGGTCGCCGAGCTGCGCCGCGTCGTCGAGCTCGGCCGCCAGGCCCGCTCGACCTCGGGAATCAAGCTGCGGCAGCCTTTGCGAGCGCTCGTCGTCGAGGGTGCACAGCTCGCGAAGGGCCACGCGGACGAAATCGCGGACGAGCTTCGCGTCCGGGAGGTCTCGTTCGGCCACGTGGATGCCAGCGAGCTTCGTGTCAAGCCGAACCTCCCGCTCCTCGGGCCGAAGCTCGGGAAGGAGCTCGGCGCCGTCCGCGCGGCGCTCCAGTCCGGGGACTTCGAGGAGCTGCCGGACGGCGGCATCCGCGTCGCAGGACACGATCTCGTGCGTGACGAGGTGCTGGTCGAGCGTGAAGGCAAGGAGGGGTGGGCGGTCGCCGCGTCGGACGGGCTCACGGTTGCGCTCGACCTCCAGCTCGACGACGAGCTCGTGCGCGCCGGCCGGGTGTACGACCTGATCCACACCGTGAACACGATGCGCAAGGAGGCAGGTCTCGAGTTGACGGACCGGATCGAGCTGACGATTCCCGATGCGGACGCGGACCTCCTCGAACACGAGGAGTGGATCGCGAGGGAGACGCTTGCGGTATCCGTGGCTGCGGTCGGCGGCGACCTCGCGCTGGCAAAGCGCTAGCTCTGCGCCGCGAGCTCGAGCTCGCGGCGGAGCTCGACGGGAAGCCGGAACGTCACATCCTCCTCGACGATCCGGTACGGCTCGATGTCCGCCACACCACGCGCGCGGAACCAGTCGCAGACGCGGGCCACGAGCTTCTCGGGAGCCGAGGCCCCCGACGTGATCCCGACGGTGCGCGCGCCGTCGATCCAGGCCTCGTCGATCTCGGTCTCGTCGTCGATGAGGTGCGCTGGGGTGCCCGCGGCACGGGACGTCTCCACGAGCCGGTTCGAGTTCGACGAGTTCTTCGAGCCGATGACGAGGAGTAGATCGATCTCGGGCAGCATCTCCTTCACCGCCCACTGGCGATTGGAGGTCGCGTAGCAGATGTCCTCCTTCCGAGGAGCCCGGATCTCCGGGAACCGCCGTCGCAACGTCGTGATGATCTCTGCCGTCTCGTCGACCGACAGGGTCGTCTGTGTCACGTAGGCGAGCTTTGCCCCCGGCGGCTGGTCGAGCGCTTCGGCCTCCCCCACGGTCTGGACGAGTACGGTTGCCTCCGGCGCTTCGCCCATCGTCCCCACGACCTCCTCGTGGCCCTCGTGCCCGATGAGGACGACCGTGTAGCCCTCGTCGGCGTAGCGACGCGCCTGGACGTGCACTTTCGTGACCAGCGGGCAGACCGCGTCGATGACGTTGTGCCCGAGCCGTGCGGAGTTGGCGAAGACCGACGGCGCGACACCGTGTGCCGAGTAGACGACCGTCGCTTCGGGCGGGGCCTCGGTCTCCTCGTCGACGAAGATCGCACCGCGAGCCTCGAGATCGCGCACGACGTGGATGTTGTGGACGATCTGCTTCCGCACGTAGACGGGGGCTCCGTAGTGCTCGAGCGCGAGCTCGACCGTCTCCACGGCGCGCTCGACTCCCGCGCAGTAGCCACGTGGAGATGCGAGGAGGACGCGCTGGACCATCGCGGGACAGGGTAGCGCTCGTGACCCTGTGGCTCTGAGCCGCGAGGCTCGTCAGCGTGCGGATTGTGCAACGAGGATCCCCGCGATGACCACGGCGCCCCCGATGAGCTGCGTCGCGCCGAACGTCTCGCCGAGCCACGCCCATGCGACCACTGTTGCGACGACAGGCTCGAGAGTCGACACGATCGACGCTCGTGTCGCGCTGATGTGCCGCAGCGAGCCCGTGAGGAGGGAGAAGGTGACCATCGTCCCGATCACGACGATGAACGCCACGAGCGACCAGACGGGAACCGAATACTGGGACAGGTTGCCCTCGAGCGAGACGTCCTTTCCGAGAGCATCCCAGGGGAACTCCCACAGCGGCTGGAGGACGGCCCAGAGCAGCGCCGCGAAGAGAAATCCGTAGAACGAGAGCGAAGCCGCGTCGCGATGCTGCCGCTCCCGCTCGGCCATCAGGAGGTAGGCCGTGAGCCCGAGAGCGCCGCAGAGCGCCGCGGTGACTCCGACCGTGCTGAAGGCGACCCCCGCCCAGAGCTCGACGACGAGCGCGAGGCCGGTGAGGCACATTGCGACCGCGACCCAGATCCGCCTGCGGACGTGCTCCTTGTAGACGAACCGCGCGAAGAGCGCGACGAACAGCGGCGCAGTGAACTCGATCAGGAGGGCGACGCCCACCGGGAGGTTCTGGATCGCAATGAAGTAGAGCCACTGCACGAGCGCGATCCCGACAAGGCCGAACACGATCAGGAAGAGGAGCTCGCGCCGCCCGACCCGCAGCCGCGACGGCGCGACCACGAGAAGAAATCCGAGAAACAGGATCGCTGCGCACGTGTTGCGGATCTGTGCGAGCTCGAGTGCCGAGAGGCCCGAGCCGAGGACGACCTTCGAGACGCTCCCGTTGACGGCGAAGAGCGTCGCCGCCGTTGCCACCATCGCGTAGCCGAGCCTGGTCTTGTCGTCAGGGTGCCCCTCGGGGAGCAGGGTGGGAGCGTCGACCATTTCGCGAGGCTATCGGCATGCCTCAAGATTCGTAATGGAAGGTGTTGTCGTCCGATACGCTGTCCATACTGGCAACATGGAGAGGCGATGTGGGCGATGTGGCTTCACAAAGCAAGAGAGTGACTTCCACATGCGCAAGGCAAAACGCCAGGCGTGGTGTAGGAGCTGCCGGAAGGAATATGACGCCGAGTATTGGAGACGAACACGTGTGGATCGACTCCGCATGCGGAAGCAGCACCGCCGCGCACTCGTCGCCTGGTACCGGGCTCTCAAAGATGGTCGCGTCTGTGCCGACTGCGGCGGGACGTTCCACCACGCGGCGATGCAATGGGATCATCTTCCTGGCAGACCGAAACGACGCGACGTCAGCAACCTCGTTCTGCGTGGCTTTCGTCGAGAGACGATTCTGGACGAAATCTCGAAGTGCGAGTTGGTCTGCGCCAACTGCCATGCTGTGCGAACGTTCAGTCGTCTCGGGGTGTAGCTCAGCCTGGTAGAGCGCTGCGTTTGGGACGCAGAGGCCGCGGGTTCGGATCCCGCCACCCCGACTTCGTGAGGTTCGTCCCGCTCGCCGTTACGGCGCTTACGTTCCTCGGCGTCATCGTTGCCGGCGTCGGATCGCCTAGTGACACGGTGCCACAGGGCACGTCCGCGTTGCGCGGTCGCATCGAGCGGGTCGATGCGGCGCAGGCGAAGCGGATGGCGGGTGTCTCTTGGCGGAAGGGATGTCCCGTTCCGCTCCGCGACCTCCGGTTGCTGACGATGACCCACTGGGGATTCGATCGACGGGTGCGGACAGGACGGCTCATCGTCCATCGAGATCAACTGTCGCTACGTCGACGGCACGACACGTTGGTCGGAGCACGCGTACGGCCGAGCGATCGACGTCAATCCGATCGAGAACCCGTACGTCTCCGGTGGGCGCTCGTCACACCGCGCGAGCGCCGCGTACGTCGACCGCTCGCCTCGGCGACCCGGCATGGCCCACGAGGGAGGCGTTCTCGTCCGCGCGTTCGAACGGATTGGCTGGGGCTGGGGCGGCCGCTGGACGTCGGTCAAGGACTACCAGCACTTCTCGGCCAGCGGTCGCTGACGTCTACGTGTCGGCCGGCGCTCGCTTCAGCAGGAGATACGCCCAGGCAGCTCCTCCGAGAATGGCGCCGGCGAACGGCCCGACGATGTAGATCCAGACGTCGCCCCACTCCTGGTTGTAGAGCACGGGGTCCAGGGAGCGAGCCGGGTTGAACGATCCGCCAGACGCCGGGCCGACGGTGGCGGCTGCGGTGAAGATGACCAGACCGATGAGGAATGGGGCCATGACGCCGTTCCAGGGCGCGCGCTTGTCGGTCGCCACGGTGAGGATGACCATGGTGAGGATCGCCGTTCCGATGATCTCGAGAACGAGCGCCGCCCAGTCGTCGATCCCGCTGCCCGGCTGCGTGCTCAGCGCGTCGGTCACCTGGCTCGAATAGACGATGGCCATGACGAGAACGGCGCCGAACCCGCCTACGAGCTGAGCCACCCAGTACGGGACGACGTCGCGGCTTGGGAAACGGCCTGCAATCGCCAGCCCCGCGCTCACCGCCGGGTTGAAGTGCCCGCCCGAGATGTGGCCGAACGCCGCGATCGCGAGGGCGAGACCGAACCCGAAGCCCGCGGCGACGCCGAGCGGTGTGATCGCCTCGGCGCCGATGTCTACGACGACGGCAATGCCGCTGAAGCCCAGAAAGAAGAAGATGAACGTTCCGATTGCTTCGGCCGCAAGTCGTGTCGACAGCGGGTGCTCCATGTCAAATCCTCCCGGGTCGCGTTGGCCCGGAATCTAGCGGCGGGAGCGGCCGGAGGTCACGCGACGACGGGCGCCTGCGTTGCCGCGAGCTGCTCGATCAGGCGGGCAGCCTTCTCCGTACCTGGTGACAACTGAACTCGACCGGCGATCGTTGCCATGCGGGCATGAAGCCCGGTGTCGTCGAGGAGTCGATCGAGCGCGCCCCGGAGGTCGGCCTCCTGGAACTCGTACGTCGGCAAGCGAACGCCGAACCCGGTCTCGTCGATCCGCTGTGCGTTGTCGTACTGATCCCAGAAGAGCGGAAGCGCCACCATCGGCTTGCCGAAGTGGAAGCACTCCGTGGTCGTGTTATTCCCCGCGTGGGTGATCACGACGTCGGCCCGCGGCAGCAGCGCGGGCTGCGGCAGGAACTCGGCGCCCCACATGTTGTCGGCCAGCTCGAACTCGGTGTGCTGCGGACCTTTCGAGACGACGATGCGGTGACGCGAGCGTGAGAGCACGTCCACCAGGCGCTTCATGAGGTCGACGTCTGCCGAGCCGAGGCTGCCGAGCGAGAGGTAGACGAGAGCCCCGTCTCCGGACGCGATGTGTGACGGGAGCTCGGCGGCCTCGTCCGACCGTCGCACGCAGGTCTCGAGTCGATGCCACGTGGACGCGAGCGGGCGGTTTCGACGGTAGTCGACCTCGGCCGGGTACACGTAGAGGTTCAACCAGTCCGATTGGTGGATGAACTCCGCGTGTGGAAGCCGAGGTGCACCGCGCTCGAAGCAGAACTCGGAGAACTCGGCGTGGAGTCCCGCGATCGCGCTCCCGTACGCTGCGCGGAACTCGCCCCAACTACTCGTGTCGTCGGCCGGATAGCCCGAGAACAAGGGTGCGATCGCCTCGTCCTTGAGCTCCAGCGGGTTGCAGGAGACGATCCGCGCCCAGGGCCGTCCCGAGTGATGGATGGCGGGAAAGCAGAGGACGTTGTCCTCGACGATCGCGTCCGGGCGCACCTCGTCGAAGATCTCGCGCAGGCGATCGTCGACGTATCGCGAGCCGTCGCAGAGCGCTCGCCAGGTCGGCTCGATGAACTCGGTCAGCTGCTCGATCGTCGGCTTGCGGAAGACCGGTGCGGTGTCTCGAATGAAGTCTTTCCAGAACTGGCCCGGCTCCTCCTCGACCTCGGGCGCCGGCCCGAGCCGCATCAGGCGCTCCTCGAATCCCTGCGCCTCGAGGTTCCCGGCGAACGACTCCTCGATGACGAAGACCACCCGATGCCCGCGCTCGCGCAGCACCTGGCCGATCCCCACGCAGTTGTTCGTGGGGCCGTAGGCGCCCTCGGGGAAGAACACGACCGTGGAGTTCTCGCTCGCCATCAGCGTGAGTCGGCGAAGCTATGGGACCCCGGGATGGCTGTCAAGCGAGAGAAGCGAATCGAGCCCGTCCTGCCCGACGTCGCGGCGCTGACCGGCGCGCGCTGGTTCGCCGGCAAGGGGCGGCGCGTCGCCCGACTCGAGCACGTCGGGAGCTTGAGCCCGGAGGGTGCTGAGGGTGCATCGATCGCATTCCTGGAGGTCGTGTACGAGAGCGCCGATCGCGAGCGATATGCGCTCGCGCTGCGCGAAGGCCGCGAGTGCTCGGCGGACGACCCGCTGTGGGCGGCGCTCGCCCGCCATGCAGGCGTCGGGGCGGTTCCGGGCAGATCTCGCTTTCTCGTCGAGGACCTCTCCAACACCGTGGTCTCGCTCGGCGACCGCCTTGTGCTGAAGCTCTTCCGCCGGTTGGAGCGCGGGGCGCATCCCGAGGCCGAGCTCCTCGGTGCGCTTCGCGGCTTCCTGCAGGTTCCGGCGCTCGAGGGCGTGGTCGAGCACGGCGACATGACGGTGGCGCTCGTCCAGGAATACGTAGCCGGCGAGCCGGTCGGCTGGGAGGGCTTGATCACGCGACTTGCCGCAGGTGAGGACGCACTCGAAGATGCCGATGCTCTCGGCCTCACTGCAGCGACGTTGCACAGGCAGCTCGCGGCCGTGCTCCCGTGGCGGCGCGGCGATCGCTCGGACCTCGAGAGCGAGCGCGCCGCAGCTGATGCCGCAGCCGCTGCGACAGGGGAGCGCGCGCAGCTACCGGCCGTGACCGCGCGGTTGGCTGCGCTCGATCGCCTCGTGGGAGCCCAGCTGCAGCGTGTTCACGGCGATCTCCATGTCGGGCAGGTCTTGCAAACGAGCAGAGGACTGGTAGTCATCGACTTCGAAGGAGACCCGAGCCTTCCGCTGGTAGAGCGCTCGCGCGAGCGCAGCCCGCTGGTCGACGTCGCATCGTTGCTGCTCTCACTCGATCAATGCCGCGTGCGCGGCGGCCCGGCGCGAGACGGCGCTCGACTGGCGTGCGTGGTCGGGGGAGGCGCGGGCAGCGTGCCTTCGAGCGTACGAAGCCCAGCTCGGCGCCGTCGATCGAGAGCTCCTCAGAGCGCTCGAGGTCGCCAAGGAGCTCCGCGAGCTGGTCTACGCGTCACGCTGGCTCCCCGAGTGGCTGTACGCCCCGGAGACCGTGCTCCCGACCTTGCTCGAGGACGTCCCGTGAATCCCGACGGCTTCCTCCGCGACATCCTCGTGGCGCCCGAGCGTCTGGCGGCGCTCCTCGATGTGTACGAGGGCTCGAGCTCACCGCTTGCCGCGCTCGGTCGCGGAGCTGCTCCTCGCCGCGTGGTCTTCATGGGGATGGGGAGTTCCCGCTTCGCGGCCGTTGCGGCGGCGACCCGCCTACGCTCGCGCGGGGTCGACGCCGTCGCGGAGCTCGCCTCGACCGGGAGCCCGATGCCGCCTGCGGCGGACACTCTTGCGATCGGGATCTCGGCCTCGGGCGCGACACCGGAGACCGTCGAAGCTCTCATCGCGCATCGCGGAACGAGCATGACGGTCGCGGTGACGAACGAGCCCGAGAGCGAGCTCGGTGAGACCGCCGACGCAATCGTTCCTCTCCTGGCGGGGAAGGAGGAGGGCGGTGTCGCGTGCCTCACGTATCAGGCGACCGTAGCCGTCCTCTTGTTGCTCGCCGGCCGGATCGCCGGAGACGAGCCGCGAGTGCTCGACCTCCGTCCGGCCGTCGAGGCCGCTGCCCACATCCGGGAAGGGCGCGACGCCTGGGTCGACGTCGTCGTCGACCTCGTCGACAGCGCGCGCATGATCGCGACGATCGCGCCCGCGGAGCGCTTCTCGTCGGCGCTCCAGTCCGCGCTCATGCTCCGTGAAGGCCCGCGTGTCGCGGCCGACGCGGCCGAGACGGGCGACTGGCTCCACGTCGACGTCTACCTGAGCAAGCGCCCGGGGTATGCGGCGCTGCTCTTCACGGGCTCGCGGTTCGAGAGGGGCGTGCTCGAGTGGGCAACGAAGCGCTCGTTCCCCGTGGTCGCCGTCGGTGGATCGCTACCCGGTGCCACCCCCGTCATCTCGTATCCCGGGGCGAATGACCCGAACGTCACGCTGCTCGTCGAGACCGGCGTGGCGGAGCTCGTGGCCGCCGTCCTCTGGCAGCGCCGCATTGCTGCGGGCGACTCGGTACTCGTCGATCCGTGGATAGCGTGATCAGTCGAGCCACTCCGGTCGCTCGAAGCTGCCGTACTCCTGGATCGAGCCGTAGATGCTCTGGACGATGCGCGTTGAGTGGACGCAGACGCGCACGGTGCCCCATGGAAGCTTGTTCTGCCGTTTCTTCTTGCTGTACTTCGAGTAGACGTTGACCTTTGACTTTCTAAGGCAAGACTGTGGGAGGCCGAGGGTGTCGAGCCAGAACAGCTCGATCTCACGCTGGCGTTCGATGTGATCCGCGAAGAGATTGCAGTCGAGTCGGAATCCGTCGTCTGCCACAGCAAAATGCGTGCGCATGAACCGGACGAAGTAACCGACCATGGCGGGGTCCGAGTTCACGAACTGCACCGAGTTCCGCATCTTCGCCCCTTCAGCCCAGTAGAGCATGCATCCCGCCATGTGAAGTGGAGAGCGTCGTCGGGCCTGACGTCTTCCATGTTCCTGATACGAACGGCGAACCTCGCGTGCCGCTCTGCTCCTTCCTGCTGCTGCGGCCACTCGACCGTTTGCCGACATTCTTCGAAGCAGTTCAGCCCGCTGCTCGGGCGTCAACGGCACGTCGCGGACCCAGCAGCTGACCGACGACAAAGACACACCTACCAGTCGGGCGATCTCCTTCATGGATCGTCCCTCAGTGCGCAACCGCAAAGCTTCTTCGCGCTCGACCGTTTTCCTCATGGAAAACAGACTAGCGAGCAGGGCGGACGGAAAAAGCGGGCGGCCGGGCTCGAACCGGCGCGACGACCTTGGAAGGGTCGGATGCTACCGCTACATCACGCCCGCGTCCCATTAGCGTAGCGCCGTGGATCCGTACTCGTGGTCCTGGAACCCCGAGGCGCTCGCGATCCTCGGCGCGGCGGCGGTGTACATCTGGGCGGTGCGGCGCTTCCCGGCCCCCGGCTGGCGGATCGCCTGCTTCGCTGCCGCGATGGTCCTCCTCCTCGCTGTCGCCGTCACGCCGATCCACACGCTCGGCATGCACTTCCTCCTGACGATGCACCTGCTCCAGAACGTCGTGCTCGCCG
Organism: Actinomycetota bacterium; assembly: GCA_020029615.1. Taxonomy (GTDB): domain Bacteria; phylum Actinomycetota; class Thermoleophilia; order Gaiellales; family Gaiellaceae; genus GMQP-bins7. The sequence continues at coordinate 24,668 of JAIBJO010000020.1, read as the reverse complement.
AGTGGGCGCCGCTCCTCATCGTGCTCGGCATCGCGCCGGCGCTGGCCGAACGCATCGCACGGCCGGGCGCGATACGGGCACTAACGCACCCGGCGGTCGCGCTCCCGCTGTGGCTCGGCAACTACATGGTGTGGCACCTCCCCTGGGTCTACGACACTGCGCTGCGGAACCCGAACACGCTCCTGCACCTCGAGCACGCGCTGTACTTCACAACCGGCATCACGCTCTGGTGGTGCGTCTTCCAGGACGAGCCGCACCGCCTGGGCGCCGGAACGCGTGCCGTGTACGTCTTCGCGGCCTTCGTCCTCGCGAGCCCGATCGGGCTCGTCATGGCGCTCGTCCCGGACGCGATCTACGACTTCTACGTCGAGGCGCACCACCGGGTGTGGGGCCTGGACCCGCTCGCCGACCAGCAGCTCGCGGGGATGCTGATGGCGGTCGAGCAGGCCGTCGTCTTCTTCGTCGTCTTCGCGTACTGGTTCTTCCGCTTCCTCGCCGAGGAGGAGCGTCGCGAGGACGTTGACCACCCTCCGGCGGCGGCGTAGGGTCGAGCCGATGCGTCGCCTGGCCATGCTCGCTGCAGTCGCCACGCTCGCCGTCGCCGTAGTCTCGGCCGATGCCGCGACGCCCGGCTTTCGCTACGGCGTCGCTGCCGGTGAGATCACGTCGACCTCAGCCCTGCTGTGGACGCGCGCTCCGGCGGCCGGACGCGTGTGCCTGGCTTACCGCCCGAGCCCAATCGCACCGCCCATCTGCATGGTCGCCCGACCTGGGAACGACCTCGTCGTCCAGACGAGGCTCACCGGGCTTCGACCGGACACCCGTTACCGCTATCAGTTCAGTCAGGGGAGAGGGTCGTCCGGGGTGGGCGAGTTCGAGACGACGCCCGCCGTCGTCGCAGGAGCAACGGTGCGCTTCGCGATCTCGGGTGACGCTGACGCGACGCCTGGCGTGAACGGCAAGCCCGGCTTCAACCGCTTCGAGGTCTACGCGCGCATGGCCGCCGAGCGTAACGACTTCAACATCAACCTCGGCGACACGATCTACTCGGACAGCGAGATCGGGGGTGCGCCCGTCGCGCGCACGGTGCAGGAGAAGTGGGGGAAGTACAAGCTCGGCCTCGCACTGCCCGCGCTCCGGACGCTTCGCGCGTCTGCAGGCCTCTACAGCCACTGGGACGACCACGAGTTCATCAACGACTTCTCGCGGCCCGAGAACGGCGACGCGATCTACGCTGCGGGCGTCAAGGCTTTCCGCGACTACGCGCCCGTCACGTACTCGTCCGCGCTCGGCCTGTACCGGACGTTCCGCTGGGGGAAGCACCTCGAGCTCTTCTTCCTCGACGAGCGCTCCTTCCGCAGTGCCAAGGCGACGCAGGTGTGCGGAGGCGACCTCGCGCCGACGGCGCCACAGGCGGTGCGCGACGGCTTCGCGACTCTTGCTCCCAGCCTGAAAGCCCCGGTTTCAGCCGCGTGCCTCGCGGCGATCGACGACCCGACCCGAACGATGCTCGGCGCGCGGCAGTACGCCGCCTTCACCAAAGCGATCAAGGCGTCGACGGCGACCTGGAAGGTGGTCGTCAACGAGGTTCCGATCCAGCAGTACTACGCGCTCCCGTACGACCGCTGGGAGGGCTATGCGGCCGAGCGCGACAAGCTCCTGGGATTCCTGCGGGCGAACGTGAGGAACGTCGTCTTCGTGACGACGGACACCCACGGGAATCTCGTCAACGAGATCCGCTCGAAGACTCTGAGCGCCGCGCCCGAGCGCTACGGGATCTGGGAGGTCGTCACGGGCCCCGTCGCCACGAACACGTTCGCGAAGGAGATCGACGGCTTCCTCGGCACCCCCGGAGCCGGGACTGCGATCGGCGCGCTCTTCTTCAAGCCACCGCCGCCGAGTGGGATGGGCATGCGCTGCGCGGCGCTGGACACGTACAGCTACGCGCAGGTGACGGTGACCGCGCGGCGTCTCACCGTCGGTATGAAGGATGCGAAGGGCCGGCCGGTTCGCGAGGCAACCGGCGTCGAGTGCGCTCCGCTCGTCCTCACGGCGCGCTGAGCTGCCCTACTTGACGAGGCCGTGCAGTTCGTAGAACCCCTGGCGAGTAGGACGTGGCGCGTCGGCGGGTAGTTCCGAGCCAACGATCGCCATGACGTGCTCGAGGAAGCGCTCGCCATGCTCGCGCGACTCCCACACGTCGAGGATGCGGAACACGCCGCTGTCGTCGTCGAAACCCGCCGTGTGGACGATCAGACCGTCGATCGGTGCATCGCCGAGGCGCTCCTTGACGGTGTCGTAGTTGGTCGTCGAACGGGTCTCGATCGCGAATTCCTGGATGAAAGCGACGGGCACCGAAACCTCCTTGGTGGGGGAGCCCGATCATACGGCCGCCGCGAGCGGGCGAGCTCCTCGGGCAGCGGTACAGTGCGCCTCAGACCTGGTTTGTCATGCCGAACGAGCGCCCGTAGCTCAGAGGACAGAGCGGCGGACTTCTAATCCGCGGGTCGGAGGTTCGAATCCTCCCGGGCGCATTGCAGATACGTATGCCGCCGGAAACCACCCTGCCATTAACACCGTTAGGCTGGGTTGGGCGCTTCCAGTCCGGGTCGAGCAAACGCATCTCCACTCGTTTGTGGGAGAAGGCAACACGTGACCACCGGAGGAGCGCGGGGTTTCCGAGAGCGCAGGCGCCGCCTGGCGCCAAGCAAAACGCGAGAGGGCCCGGCAAGCCGGGCTCTCTCCGACAAAGCGTGCCGGTCGAGCTACGCGGCGACCAGAACGCGGTCCCTGTTGAGCGGCGACGTGGCAGCTCGTGATCCTGGGCTCGTTCGGGAACATCGTGTCGATCCTCTCGTCACGATCGGGTGGCGACGACCTTGATCGACTCGTTGGCCTGCTCGCCGAGTGTGTCGGGTCTGACCGACGAGCTCGAAGATGACGACGGGCTCGTTACGCCGTGTGCTCCTGTTGGTCGGGTATCGACTCAAACCGGGACGGGAAGCAGCTCGTGGATCTCCACGGAGAAGTGCCCGCTGCTGTCGCTCAGGAACGGGTGGCCGTCCAGGAGCGCCTCGACAGCGTTCGTGTCGTCGGCTTCCACGATCGAGTAACCGTTGAGCTGCGTGGCCGTGCCTGACGAGCCGTCGTCGACGATCGCCTCGCCGTTCGCCATCGGGGCGCCGACGTCGACCAGCGCATCTCCAACTCTCCCGATCCACGCCTGCCACTTCTCCATCACGGCCTGGCCCTGTTCCGGAGTCATCTGCTCCATAGGTGTCGCGGGGCCGTTGTACAGCAGAATGAACTTCGTCACGTCGTCCTCTCCTCTCTGTTGCGTCGACGTTCTGCGAACGGGGAGCACAAATATGCCTTCGGGATCGACCTCCTTCGACGTGTCTTGAGGGTCCGAGCCAGTTCCTCCATACGCGACGGACGAGCCTAACCGGAGCGTCTACGAAAAGACGGCGCGCTCGAGGTTGGCGAGGGTTGCCTGCCAGCCCTGGACGTGCATCTCGCGGATCTCCTCCGTCGCGAACCCGCTGTGCGTGAGCCGCACGAGCGTGCCGTCGCCGTCCTCGAGAAACTCAACCACGACGAGCGAGCGCTCGCTTCCCTCCATCGCTGCGTCCGGTCCCTCCTCCCACGACCACGTGTACGCGAGCCGCTCCGGGGGGCTCATCTCGGTGTATTCACCGGACACCGTGTGCACCTCGCCTTCGTCGGTGCGCATTGAGAGTCGGTAGCGGCCGCCCTCGCGCGCGTCCACCTCGGCGACCGGTGTGTCCCATGTGGGCATCGCCGCCCACCAGCGCTTGAGCACCTCCGGACTCGTCCACGCCTCGAACACCTGCTCGCGTGAAGCCGCGTAGCGGTGCTCGAGCTTCAGTGCGATCTCCTGTCCGATCTCGGTCATTCCGGGACCTCCTGCCTCTCGTGGGATTCCGACAGATGCCGCTCGACGGACTCGAACTTCGCCCGCCACAGCGAGCGGTGCAGCTCGAGCCAGGCCGACGCCTCGCGCAGTGGCTGCGGCTCGAGCCGCAGCACGTGGGTCCGGCCGGCAACGGTTCTGTTCACCACGCCGGCACTCTCGAGGAGCTTCAGGTGCTTCGTCACGGCCGGCTTGGAGACGCCGAGTCCGCTTGATGCCTGCCCGACGGTCGCCGGGCCGGCCACGAGCCGCTCGACGATCGCGCGGCGTACCGGGTGGGAAAGCGCGAGGAAGCTGCGATCGAGTTCCGTGTGACTGTTCACCTGGAGGTGAACAGTAGCGGAGGAGTTTCACCCAGGCAAGATCGAGCGATGAGTTCAGCTCTATCGCCGGGTTGTACGTCGTATCGTAGAGGGCGCTCAGCAGCAGGCACGTACCTCTCGAGCAGCAGGACTTTGCTGCGAGTTCCGGTTAGCCGAACCGCGCTCCACGCGCGCTCGCCCACAAATCAGGTCGACTAGGAGGGGCGGGACGCTCGAGCTATCGGCGCGGGAATGTGCGCCGACCGACCTCAGCGAAGCCGCCGCCCGACCACGACCACGTGGCGACTGAAATCGCCGCTGAGTCTGACTCGTAGACGTTGAACCCGAGCGCCTCTCCACGGCGGTGTGGTCTCGGTCGCCCAAAGCCGGCCGCGGTCGCGAGAACAAGTGAGGTACTTCGGTCGTGCTCGACTACTTCGAACTCTCGACGCTCGGCGACGGCACTCTGATGGACATGGCCGCTCAGAACGAGTTCCACTCCGGCGGACGCGAGCCTCTGAAGCACGAGGTGGCGCTGGCGCACGGGGCGTTTGCGTGCGGCACGCCAGGGCGGCGCAGCGAGATGGTGATGAAGAGCCGCCGTCCGTAGCGCCCCAGCCTGGGCATGTTCGAGTCTTGGCCCGAGGCCGTCGAGCTGGGACGATTCGAGCGCGCCGCCCTGCTGACGCCACGGCCGGACCGAGTTCAGTCCAATGATCGCGAGCCGTCCAGAGATGTGGACAGGTTGCGTCGTTCCAAAGACACGGTCCCACTCTTCGCGAGTGCGCGTGAAGCGTGTCGGAAAGGCGTACGGGATGTCATGGTTCCCCGGCACCGCGAGGAGTGGGAGACCCAGGCTGTCGAGCAGCTCGCGAGCGTGCTCGAGCTCCGCACGGCGACCGCGGTGAGTCAGATCGCCCGTGACCACGAGGATCTCAGGAGCCAGCTCCGGTATCAGCCCGCGCAAAGCCGTGATTCGCTCAGACGTCTCACCGCGTCCGAGGTGGAGATCCGAGATGTGAAGAATCCGTCCGGTCACCAGCCGGTGGACGATAGCGAGGAGCTTGAAACCCGCTCATGCGCTGGCAGCCACCCGCCCGAAGCGAGCTCGCCGGCTAGCGACTCGAGGCGAGCCAGACGACGCCGCCGAACTGAGTGGAGCGTCTGGCACACGGCCATCGTGTGGCGCGAACCGTGGGCTTGAAAGCCGTGGGCGGGCAAGCGCTCGTGTGTCGAATCCCACCTCCGCCGCTCATCCGGGCGATTCCGGCGCTGTGCGCGTCGACCGGGTTGCGTTTTGGCACCGCTTCCGCTCACGATGCGCGAATGACGCCCAAGCGCCGCATGTTCGCCCGGCTAACCGTCTGGACGGGGGTCGTCGTAAGCGCGGTCTTCGCATACTTCGCACTGAGAAACGCACGGTTGGACGAGGTGTGGTCGTCACTCGCTGCGAGCGAGTACGAATGGACTGCCCCGGCGCTCGCGGTCATGACGCTGGCGTTCTTCATCCGTGCGCTGCGTTGGCAGGTGCTCTTCGCACCGTCGCGGCGGCCGCCGTTTCGTCTCGTCGCCAGCGCGCTGTACGTGGGCTACTTCTTCAACAACATCCTCCCCGCTCGGACAGGCGATGCCGCCAGCATCCTCGCGCTGAACCGCCGCGCTCGGACGCCTATCGCCGAGGCCACGGGCACGCTCGTCGTCGAGCGAGTGTTCGATCTTCTTTCTCTGCTCCTGCTCCTCTTCGTCTCCCTTCCGTGGCTTCCCGACCTGAGCTGGGTGCACACCGCCGCCGTTCTCGCCGGATCGCTGATCGCCGCAGTCGCGCTCATCGTCATGGCGCTTGCAGTCTTCGGTGAGCGGCCGTTCGTCTTCGCCGGACGGCACCTCGCGAGGGTGCGGTTCCTGGCGGACCTGGGCATCGGGGAGGCAGCGACGAGCCTTTTCCGCGGGCTGCACGGACTCCGCCGCCTATGGGCCGGCCTGGTGTGCTTCGCCCTCACCGTCCTCTCGTGGCTCGTGCTGGCTGTTGGCTTCTGGCTCGTGACAATCGCCTTCGACCTCGGCCTTCCCTATCCAGCGGGCCTTCTCGTCGTGATCGCGGTCGGGCTGGGAATGGTGCTACCGTCGTCCCCCGCGGCTCTGGGCGTCTTCGAGGGGGCGACCGTGCTCGCCCTCGCTGCATACGGGGTTCCGAACTCGGAGGCGGTGTCGTATGCGCTGGTCCTGCATGCGCTCAATGCCCTGCCGTTTCTCCTGCTCGCGCTCGTACTCTTGCGGCCATATCGCGGGCAGATACCGCTGAGGAGTCACGGCGAGGCTTCGACGTCGTCCGCCGGCGAACCGTCGCGGACGTAGAGCCACTCATCGAGCGTGCCCTTCACGCTCCACGCCTCACGTTTCACGAACCAACGCCAGACGTTCGCCGGGGTCACGTCCCCCCACTCGACCACCCACCATTCCCGGAGATGGAAACGGCGCCCCTTATACCCGCCCAGCTTCCCCGCGAGCTTCAGGCGGTTGACGTCGGCGACTGCGACGACGTCCGCAGTTGGACGGTACTCGGACGTGCTCATGTCGGGGTACGCGACGGGCGCGTCCCGTAGGTACCAGGCCCACGGCCACCCCGTACCGCCCCAGGAGTCGACTTCGGTCGTGACCGGGCTGTCGGAGGAGAGGATCTCGTCGCGGATGGGGAGCGCCTCGGCCGACGTCTGGGTGAAAACGAGCATCTCCGCGGGATCTGCCGGGTGGACGTAGGAGACGTTAATGCCACCGAAGAGAAGGAACGCTGCGCCCGCAGCGCCAAGTAACGCGGCGCCGGGCCGCGCGTGGCGCCGCTGCCACACGGCTTGTGCCCCGACGCCGGCGAGCAGCACGAGCGGCAGCAGAACGTGCAGCGTGAGCCAGGGCATGCGCTCGCTCGCCCATGAATACACGGCGAGGCTGAGCACGGCGTCCCACACGAGAAAGAGGCGGAAGAGATTCGGGCGTCGAAGTGAGACGACGATCCCGAGCACCGCGAGGAGGACGATCGGCAACTCGTACGCCGGCAGGACGACCAGGTAGTAGAACCAGGGCTGACCGCCTCGGTTGACCGGCTGCTGGGAGAGCCAGTAGTGGACGCTCTCGTACAGCCCCGTCCGCAGGCCCTGCGGCTCGAACAGGAACGTCGTAAAGAGGATCGTGTAGACGAACGCGAACGCGGCAGTGGCCCAGATCCACGCGTCCCAGCCCACTGACGTGGCGGCGGCGACGATCGGCGTACTGCGAGCGCCAACGCCTCGGCGGCGCGCCCGAAACACCTCGTAGGCGGTCGCCGCGATGAAGAACGTCCCACCGACGAAGACGAGGATGTAGGTCGTCTCCTTCGTTGCGAAGTTCACGGCGAGGATGGCCAGGATCGCCACGGGCAGCCACGGTCTCGGTCGCTCGAGGAACCGAAACACGAGCACGATCAGCACGAGTGAGAAGAAGGCCGCGTAGATGTCCTCGCGAGCGAACCTCGAGAAATAGAGGTAGGAGGGACCGATGGAGAGCGCGACTGCCGCGGTCAATGCCCCCGCCGACCCGAGTTGTCTGCGAAGAAAGTACGGCAACACCGTGATTGCCGAACCCAGGATGGCAGGCGCGAGTCTGATCGCGAACTCGCCGACGCCAGCAAAGGTGTACATGAGGGCGCCGAAGTAGAACTGGACGGGGCCGTGATACGTCGGGTCGTACTCGTACCCGTGACCGGTCACGATCCTCCAAGAAAACCACGCATGAAGGCTTTCGTCGTGGTGCATCGGCTTGGCGGCCAGGTCGACGAGCCTGAATGCGAGCGCGGTCAGGAAGATGCCTGCGTACCCGAGCCGTTCCGCGTCCCACCACGCCAGCACGGCCGAGAGTCTCGTTCGCCCGCGAAGTGCGAGCGCGCGGTCCATCACGCTTGCCTCGGCGCCCGGTGAAGGAGGTATCGAAAGGCTATGAGTTGGAGGAGCCCCCGAAGGCTGAACCGGAGAAGGCGAAACGAACGAAGGCTGGACTCACCTCGTCTCCGCCCCAAGTGGGAGACGGGCACTTCGGCGACACGGTACCCGCGGACGCTGGCTCCCAGCGTCACGAGAATCGACGGCGCGAGCGCCTCTTTGGGGACGAGCCGAGCGAGGTCGGTCCAGAGCGAGCGGCGAAGCAGGCGGAAGGGCCCGTTCGGATCCCGTAGGCGACGCCCGGCGAGCAGCGACACCACGATGGACACCAGGCGCGAGAGCACGAGCCGGTGTAGCGGATCACGTCTGTGCGTGCGGCTCCCGAGAACGAGGTCGGCATCGCCGCGACGATCCCAGAGAGACCAGAGCTCCGAGACGACGAACTGACCGTCGGAGTCCAGCTGCAGGATCCAGTCGCCCTCCGCGTGCCGCAGGCCGCGCAGCACCGACGGCCCGTGACCGCGATTGCGTTCCGATCTCAGGACCTGCAACCGGCCACCGAGACCGCCTAGCCCGTCGAGGATCTGCGGTGTCGCGTCTGTGGAGGCGTCGTCGACGACAATGATCTCGACGCTCTCGAACCGCCCACCGACCTCCTGGTCGATCTCGGTGAGTAGATCGCCGATCACGCCCTCTTCGTTCCAGACGGGAACGACGACGGACAGGCTCTCGTTCAGGCGCTCCACAGCTCCTCGGGCTTTCCCTCGAGCAGGAGGCGTGCGACGTCGATGCCCATCTTCACCGCGTGATCCATGTTTCCGATCTCGTACTGCCACGATCCGAAGCGCCCGCGGGAGTAGATCGAATGCTGCTGAAGCCAGGGTTGAATCGTCGCGAGCGAGGAATCGCGCCCGAGGGTAGGGATCGGATACGCGTACGCGATGTCCACCTCGTGTACCGAGGTGACCGGCGCCTCCGTGTCGACGAGCTCGACCTCGACGAGTCCCTCCATGACTCGATCTGCGAGACTCGCGTCACGCAGTGGCCGGTCGTCCGAGTAGGACGTCTCGGTCAGGTAGGAGCGATACCTCGTCGTGTCGGCGTCCGGCACGTTCGCGGCCGCGTACTTGGCGAAGTTGGTGACGCGGTAGAAGGGAACCGAAGCTTCGGGGAAGTACAGCCAGGAACGACTGTCGGCGAGCGGTCGTTCGTAGCCGACACCGATCATGCGGACGCCCGAGTGCTCGAGGCTTCGCGCGGCCTCTCGTACATCCTGCGGACAGCCTTCGATGGCGGCGACCAGTCGATCGATCGGCATCGTCGAGACGAGCGCGTCGTACTCGTGATCACGCCCGTTCGCGAACCGAACCGTCCGCCGCGAGGCGTCGACCTGCACGAGTTCGTGCTCGTAACGCACCTTGTCGGCCAGAGTCGCCGCAAGCCGGCGGTAGATCTCACCGGTCCCGCCCGAGATCGGGAATCTGAACATGTTGTTCGGACCCCACCCGACGTCGTCCTCTGCGAGTACGAGGCTGCGGAGGGCGCGTCTGTAGTCGACTACGCTGACCCGATCCGCGATCCACGTCGCGGACATCCGTTCGGGAGGGACGGCCCAGACCTTGGTGTTGTACGGGCGCATGAAGTGCTTCGTGATTCCCGCTCCGAAGGTGCCTTCCATCCAGCTGCCGAAGTCGTGGGCGCCATCGACACCGGCCGCCTCGACGAGCCCCAGGAGACACTCGTACGCGTCGGCCGGCGGCAGGTAGCGGAGGTTGTTCTGGAACGGGTACGGCACCCAGCGATCGCGGTGGCGGACGTACGACGAGCGCTCGTGCTCCGCGACGTCAGGGCCCATCACCTCCTCGAGGAGGAGGTCGAACTCGCCAAAGTGGCTGAAGACGACATGGCCGCCGAGGTCCCATGTAAAACCCGCCCGATCGACGACCGACGAGGCGTGCCCTCCGGCGGTCGTCGAACGCTCGAAGAGGAGCCAGTCGTCGTGTCCGTTCCGAACGAGCTCTCGGGCGCACGCGAGCCCGCACGGGCCGGCGCCGATGATGACGACGTGCTTGTCTCGCGTGCCCCCCATCGCGTACGCCGATCTTAGGCCGGAAAAGACCTGCAAAATCTGCGAAGCCACTCATGCGACCCTCCGGGCTATCCGAGGAGCCCGACTTCGGTTGACTTCAACGCGACGATCGGTGAGACTGAGGTGTTCCGAAGTGGGGAGGTAGAGCTTCGTGCGGCGCCATGCCCTAGCCATTGTCCTTGGTCTCGTAGTCACGGCGATTGTCGTGGTCGCCGGATTCGCGAGCACGTCCTCCTCCGCGCCGAACGTCCCGCTCCAGACGGTGACGGACACGCCGACGAATACCCCCACGGACACGCCGACGAATACGCCGACAGACACGCCCACTTCAACGCCCACCAACACGCCGACGAATACGCCGACAGACACGCCCACCGCAACGCCCACCAACACGCCGACGAATACGCCGACAGACACGCCCACCGCAACGCCGACGAACACACCCACCAACACGCCGACCAGCACGCCCACGAACACTCCGACGAACACACCCACCAACACGCCGACGAATACGCCGACCAACACTCCGACGCCGACCCCGGTGCCCACCTGCAACGGGAAGGTGGCGACCATCGTCGGCGCGGCCGGTGACTCGGTCACCGTCGGGACGTCAGCCGCCGATGTGATCGTCGACCTTTCGGGGAACAACACGATCCGAGGTAGGGGCGGCAATGACACCATCTGCAGCGGCCCGGGGAACGACGAAATCAGCGGCGGTGGCGGGAGCGATTGGATCGACGCGGGCGATGGCCGCAACTCCGTCGAGGGTAACGACGGGCTTGACACACTGATCGCAGGATCGGGCAACGATCAGCTCGAAGGTGGTGGCGGCAACGACACGATGACCGGCGGTGCTGGTGCGGACGCGTTCCGGGGCGGGGCTGGGACGGACACGGCGACCGACTTCAACGCCTCGCAAGGCGACACGAAGAATAGGGTGGAAGTCTTCTAGGCAGGGCGCGGGCCGAGGCGACGCGGATCCTCGACCTTCCGTTGGGCGTCAGACGCAGCACAGGCGCCATTCGATTCTGCTCCGGCGAGTCCCGACTTCGCCGCCCAGCCGCTCGTCTGTCAAGGTGAGCGAGGGTGCGGGACACAGTCCTCTTCTGGGGATTCGCTCTGCTCGTGGGGATTCTCGCCCTGCCGCCGGCCGGGTTTCTCTTCGCGCGGCTGCCTGGACAGGGGCTCGCGCTCGCCCGCCCACTCGGGCTGCTACTGCTCGGGTACCCCGTGTGGCTGCTCGCGAGCGTCGACGTCATTCCCTACCGCGAGTGGAGTCCGTTCCTCGGGCTGGCGCTGCTTGCAGTGCTCGCAGCGGCGATCTGGACCGCAGCGGGGCGACCGCTGCCCGTGCACGCGAGCCTACGCCTCTGGCTCGCCGGCGAAACCGTCTTCACGATCGCGTTCTTCTCGTGGGCGCTGCTCCGGAGCTTCGCGCCCGATGTGTGGAACACGGAGAAGCCGATGGACATGGCGTTCGTGAACGCGGTCAACCGCAGCGAGTGGTTCCCGCCGCACGATCCCTGGATGTCGGGCGAGAGCCTCAACTACTACTACTTCGGCCACTACGTCGTGGCCCTCCTCATCCGGGCGACCGGAGTCGACCCCGCGTCCGGGTTCAACCTCGGCGTGGCGCTGTTCTACGCACTGACCGCGAGCACGCTGTTCGCGGTTGCTGCGACGCTCGCACTCTCCCGAAGAGGCACGTCGGTCACGAGGGCGAGCCTCGCAGGGTTTTCTGCCGTCGTGTTCGCGCTCGTGCTCGGCAACCTCGCCGGCGCGTTCGAGCTTCTCGGCGACCCTCGTCCGCTGGCCGAGTACGACTGGTGGTCGCCGTCGCGCGTCATCGACGGAACCGCGAACGAGTTTCCCTTCTTCAGCTACCTCCTCGGGGATCTCCACGCGCACGTCATGGCGACGCCCTTTGCGCTCGTCTCCGCGGGATTCGCGCTGCAACTCGCGCTCGCCGGCCCTCGTCCGGCCACTCGCGGTCGGGGTCTCGCCCTCCCAGGCTGCGAGCTGGTCCTCGCGGGCCTCGTCGTCGGCTCGCTCTACGCGATCAACAGCCTCGACTTCCCGACAGCGCTGGCGCTCATCGTCGGAGGCGCCGTGCTGTGGCTCGTCCAGGCGAATGCAGGAGGCCGACCCTGGCCGACACTCGGCTGGTTGTTGCTGCTCGCAGTCACTGCGTTGGCGCTCTTTGCGCCCTTCATCGTTCAGTACGCGCCGGACACGGCCGGGGTCGGGCTGGTCCGGCAGCACGATCCGTTCACACGCTTCGCCGCAGACGTCGCCCTGATCTACGCCTTGCCGCTCTGGATCGTCGGCGCGGCCCTCGCCCATCGCCTCGCCGTACCCCGCCGCTATATCGCCTGGAGCGCCGTCGCGGTCCTCGTCGTCCTCGTCGCGCTCGCGCCCCAACGGGTCGCCGGGCTCTTCCTGGTCGGAGCGTTGGCCGCCGTGGCGCTCCACGCCGCGCTCGATCGGAGGCTGATTCAACCCGAGCGATTCTTCTGGCTCCTGGTCTCGCTCGCGCTCATGCTGGTCGCGATCGGAGAGTTCGCGTACATCCGGGACGCGTTCGAGGGAACGGTGAGCTTCCGCTTCAACACGGTGTTCAAAGCGGGCTACCAGGCCTGGTTCCTGCTGGCGATTGCAGCCGGGTGCGGTCTCGTCTGGGCGGGTGGCTGGCTGCGCAGGCCAGTCCTCCGTGCCTGGGCAGTCGGCTTGGGTCTCCTCCTCGCACTGCTCGCGATCTACCCGGTGGCAGGCTCGTATGCGAGGACGAACGGCTTCTCGAGCGAGCCGACTATCGCCGGCGACCGGTGGCTCTCGGCATCACAGCCGGGGGACGCGGCGGCGATCGGTTGGCTCCGCGCGAACGTCAGCGGGTCGCCGACGATCCTCGAGGCGTTCGGCCCGGACTTCAGTCACGAGGGACATGCGCGAATCTCGACCTTCACCGGGCTTCCGTCCGTGATCGGATGGGCCGGGCACGAGCTCCAGTGGGGCCACCATCCGGGATCGCGTCCGGAGGACGTCCGGCTGGCTTACTCGACGCTCGACCTCGGGGTCGCACGCCGGCTCCTGGCGCGATACCGCGTCCGCTACGTCGTGGTCGGATCGCTCGAGCGTGCGAGCTATCCGGCGGAGGGGCTCGCCAAGTTCGACCGGCTCGGTCGCCGTGTCTACGAGCGGGGCGGAACGATCGTGTACGAGCTACCGTCGAATGCCGATGGCTGAAGCGAAGCCGCGGCGACGGGGGGCCGCCGCTCCTGTCGCCGCGCTCGTGGTGATCCTCGCTCTTGGCGCTGCGCTACGCCTGACCGGGAACGACTGGGATCGAGGTGCCCACCTTCACCCCGACGAGCGCTACCTCAGCATCGTCTCCGACCACCTCGAGTGGCCCTCCTCAATGAGTGAGTACTTCGACGTGGGGCGATCACGGCTGTCGCCGTACAACACGGAGCCTGGACAGGCCTATGTGTACGGACAGCTGCCGCTCAGCGTGACGAAGGGACTCGCGGTACTCGTCGGTCGCGACAACTATGGCGAGCTCCATCTCGTCGGTCGTCGCGTGTCGGCGATCCTCGACGTCGCTTCGATCGCTCTCGTGTTCCTGATTGGGTCGAGCCTCCTCGCGCCCTTCGGCCGAGGAACAGCTGTCTGGGGAGCCGTGCTCGCGGCGGCGCTCTACGCACTGAGCGCGTTGGCGATCCAGTTCTCGCACTTCTTCACGGCTGAGTCCTGGCTCGTCTTCGGCACGTTGGTCGCGTTCCATCTCGCGCTCCTCGTCGGACGGCGTCCTCTAGACGCCCGTCTCCCAGGATCGCTGGTGTTACTCGCAGCGACAGGCGCGGCCGTTGCTCTTGCCGTCGCTTCGAAGGCAAGCGGGATCCTCGTCCTCCTTCCCGTTCTGATCGCGCTCGTGCTACGCCCCGCGGGAGGACTCGATCGTGCGAGCCGCGTCCTGTCGATCCTCGGCTCCTTCCTCGCCGTTGCAACCGCCGGCTACCTCACGTTCCGCCTCATCTCGCCCTACGCCTTCGAGCATTCCAACTGGCTCGACGTCCGGCCAAGCGAGAAGTATCGCGCCGCGCTCGAGGCTCAGCAGCGAGCGATCGGTGGAGAAGGCCTGTACCCGCCTGCGTACCAGTGGCTCCTCTCGGAGCCTCTCGCCGATCCGCTCTGGAACCTGCTCGTCTGGGGCCTCGGCGCCCCACTCGGTATCGCCGCCCTCGCGGGGACGGTCTGGCTGTTCTGGGACGTGGCGAACGACATCCGCCACCGGCTGCGAGACGCGACGGCTCGCATACCCGTAGCTGCGCTCATGCTGCTTGTTTTCGTAACCGTCACGTTCGGATACTTCGGATCGCGCTTCGCGCACTCGATCCGATACCTCGTCCCGATCGTTCCATTCTTGTGCGTCGCCGCGGCGTTCCTGGTCGCGGCGCTCCAACGGCGCAGTCGCGGCGTCGGCCTCGGGGTCGCGGCTGTGCTGCTGGGGGGAACGCTCCTGTACGGGGTGTCCTTCCAGCAGATCTATCGACGCCCCCACTCGCGTGTGGTCGCGTCGGAGTGGATCCTGGCGAACGCCCCAGCGGGATCGACGATCGTGACCGAGCACTGGGACGACGGGCTGCCCGTCGGCGCGCCGCCGGATCGGTACGTGTCGCGCCAGCTCCTCGTCTTCGACCCGGACGACGAGGCGAAGCTCCGCAAGCTCTACGACGAGCTCGCGGGGGCCGATTACTACGTGCTCAGCTCACCGCGAGCATCGGCAACGATCGGCAGGCTCCCAGAGCGGTTTCCGCTGATGTGGCGCTTCTATCGCCTCCTCGACGACGAGCGGCTTGGGTTTCGACGTGCGGCCGAGTTCACGTCGTATCCAGGACTGCTCGGCGTCGAGCTCGTCGATCGGGAAGCCGAAGAAGCCTTCTGGGTCTACGACCATCCCCCCGTCGTGATCTACGAGCGGGTCGCGCCGCTGTCCTGGCAGCGTTTCCGAGAGACGATGTGCTCCTATGGGCCCGCGCCCGGCTGTGTCTTGAGTCGGTAGATCTCGACGCCTTCGTTTCGGTACACGAGATCCCACAGGATCCCGACCCGCGTCGCCCACTTGTCCTGGCCTCGCGGGAAGTACGCACGCTCGAGCTCGCCGACGACGAGGTACTCGGCGTCGTAGCGTCGTAGGATCCTATAGGCCCGGTCCGGATCTCGAGTGCGGTACGCGCGCTGCACATCCGCAATTCGCTCTTCGATCGCCCCCGGCATGGCGATTCCCCGCTGCTGTCGCTGGTGGAAGTCCCAGCCGACGATCGCCGGGTTCCCGGTGAACATCGCGAATCGATTCCCCCACCCGTACAACGTGGGCGAAGTATTGAGCTCTGCGACGACAGGCGACCCTTCGACGTTGTCGAGCATCCACCGGATTGCCCCGAGATCGTGGGCGAGCGTCAGCACTCGGTCCTTGTCTCGGTGGACGGCTTTCCGCATGAATGCGGTTCCGTCGAGGGTCGGGCCGACCGAGGTGTCGAATCGATTGTCGATCCGCGCGCCTGTGGCGAGGATCGGATAGAGGAGCGTCGAGGCCAAGAGCAGTGCGAATGCGCTCTGCCACGCGATGCGAAGCCGACGTCCGGCGTGGGTGAGCGCTTCGTACGCCACGCGTGCTCCCACGGCCGCCGCGATACCCCAGACGACCCACACCTGCAGGTAGGACTTGAAGACGGTGTTGGAGCGGCCGATGTCGATGCCCTCGACAACCACGTACTCGACGGACAGTGTGATCAGCAGGCCGCACCCCACGAGGACGAGAGTCATCTGCCAGAGCCGCTGATCGACGACAGGTGCGCTCGTCCGCTCGCGTCGCGGCAAGAGGACAACGGTCAAGGCGAGCAGCGCGATGATCACCGCCGCGACGAACTCGCCCACGAGCGCGAGCGCAAACGCCGCCAGAGCCCCGACCACGACGCACGCTATGAGCGCCACGTAGGCGATGGACGGGTGGACCAGCGCGCGGTGCAGCTCGAGCACCTTTCGCGGCTTCCTCGAGCGGAGCAACAGGCGTAGCGCTCGCGCTGCTGCCCCGAGATCCCGGGCGAGGGCGAGGTCGGCAACGAGGGCGCTCGCGATGAGGAAGAGGAAGAACCCGTGCACGGTCAGGTAGTCGCCGAGCGAGGTCCTGCCACCGCGCCAGATCTCGAAGCCGTGGAACGTCGAGCGATAGTGGTCGTGGAACGGAAAGAACGCGAGATACGCCATGACGGGGAGCGCGACCGCGAGCAAAGAAGCGCGGACCAGCGCGGGGGCGACGCGCCTGCGCACGGCCCACGCTCCGAGCAGGATCGCGACCGTCGCGAGGGCCGCGTACGTCGGCAGGTCCCACGTGTTCACGACCCAGAGTGCCCCTACCACGATCGCGAGGATCAGGAAACGCACCACGCGGGCGATACGCCGCTCGGCGGTCGGCGCGCCGATGTACGCGAGCGCGAGGCCGAGTGCGGTTGCGGCATACGGCAGCGCGATCGCGTGGGCATGTAGGTCGGCGAAGAGGTACGTAAAGGCGGGGAACTCCGTGATCGGCCCGGGCTCGCCAGGTCCCGGCGTGATCGCGCGGCTCGCCGTCCAGAACCACCAATCGTCGCGGATCGGGCCGCGGGCGCGCTCCAGGAGCACCTCGACCTCGCCGAGGTTTCCGATGACCACGACGAACAGGCTGGCCAGCCCGGCAGGAACGACCGTGCGGGCTCGCAGAGCCCCGCCGGTCCGCGCCTGGAGCGCGAGGCAGGCCCCGAAGACGGCGGCGCCGAGGAGCGCGGCGAGGGTCGGGACCGCAAGGTTGTACGCGACGTGGGGTGCAATCGCCGTCGCCTTCACGAGGGCGCCGACGAGGACGAAGCCAAAGTAGTAGTAGTTGATGTACCCGCCGGCGAACCAAGGGTCGTATGGGGGGAATTCATCGGACTTGACGACGGCATTGAGGTACGCCAGGTCCATCGGCTTCTCCCCGCCGAGCCAGGGATGCCAGAGATCGGGGTTCGCCCAGCGAACGGCGAGAAACGCCGCGAAGAGAATCCAGAAGACGGCCTCCTCGACGGCGAGCAGACGTGCGCTTCCACGCACCCACGCCAGCATCTCCCGGCGGCACGTGAGCACGATCGCGATGCCTCCGAGCCCCAACCCACCGGCGACGATCGCGAGCGTCTCCCGCGAGAATGCGAGGACCTCGGCGCTTGCAAGCCACCACGAGAGCCATGCGACGAGCAGAAGTCCCACCGGCCGCGCGAATGCGAAGCCGCGATCAGGGAGGCCGGCTCCTGCCACCCAGACATAGGGCAGGCCGATGAGCCCGACGGCAATCAACGCCAGCATCCACACGAGCACCGGCGCCTGACCTGCGATGCCCGAGGTGTCGAAGAGGTCGTGCCAGGTTCCTGCCTCTCGGTAGTCCGCGATCTCGCTCGGGCTCAGCAGCAGCTCGTCGCGAGCCCGGCGCGCTTCATTCGACGACGTCCGCACGCCGTCCCAGTCGAGCGCTGCCCTCTCGAGCGTGGAGCTCGAACGCGCGTACGCCGATCCTGCGAGGAAGAGCACGGCGGCGCAGGCAAAAAGAGCGCCGGACGCAACTGTTCCCATACGGGGTCGGGACGTCGCGCATCGATCTGGATGACGCCGCACTTGACGAGGAATCATCTATTGTCGCCGCGATGACGGGCGGCCGGGGTGACGTGCCACGCACCCTGGCGATCGTCGTTCCCGCCTTCAACGAGGAGCGTCGGCTGGGTGCGTTGTTCGACGCGTTGGAGCGGGATGCCGACCGCGTCGCGGACGCCGCCCGCTTTCGGCTCGAGGAGGTCATCGTCGTCGACGACGGCTCGACGGACGCGACAGGCCGACTGCTCGCCGAGTACGACCTCGGCGGGCGGCTGCGGATCGTCCGCTTGGCCCGCAACGAGGGGAAGGGGGCAGCGGTGCGGGAGGGGATGCACCGCGCACAGGCGGATTTCGCGCTCGTCACGGATGTCGATCTCTCTACTCCCCTCGACGACCTGGCGACACTTGCCGCCGCACACGCCGAAGGCGCCGACGTGGCCATCGGCTCGCGCGCGCTCGAGTCGTCACGTGTGCTCGTCCGCCAGCCCGCCTACCGGGAGGCCATGGGGAAGGCGTTCAACCTCGCATTGCGCATCCTCACGGGTCTCCCACATCGCGACACCCAGTGCGGCTTCAAGCTGTTCCGCCTCGAGACCGCGCGGACGCTCTTCGACCAGCAGCGGGTCCGCGGCTTTGCCTACGACGCCGAGATCTGCGTCCTCGCGCGTCAGCGCGGCCTTCGAGTGGTCGAGGTCCCCGTGCGCTGGACGAACCACCCCGACACGCGCGTCAAGCTCTTCACGTCCTCGGCGCAAATGGGGATCGACCTCCTGCGCATCGCATGGCTCGCGCGGCGGCCCGTCCGAGGTTGAGGTCAGCGGCCGTGAAAGCCGTCTCCACAATTGCTCATCGTCGAAGCTCGTCCGCAAACAGCGCCTCGTAGCGGTCGAGACAGGCGTCGACGGCAAAGTATCGTGCGACCTCCTCGCGGGACCTACGGTAACGGGTGGGATCCACCAGCACGCGGCGGATAGCGTCGGCCAGCGCTGTCGGGTCCCCGACGGGAACGATCTCGCCCATACCCGTCCAGCGCACGGGTTCCCGGACCCCGGGCAGGTCGCTGACGACGACGGGAGTCCCGCAGAGCATCGCTTCCCCCTGCACGAGACCGAATGACTCGGTGGAGTTGAGACTTGGAACCACGAGGCAATCGACCGCTCCGTAGAAAGTCGGCATCTCACCGCAGGGACGGGAGCGGCCATCTCGACGGGCGGGGGGATGACAGCCAGCTTCCTCCGATGCCGGCGGAGCAGCGGCGTGTGGTTCGCGTAGTCGCGCGTGTACGCAACGACACGGCTCGCCAACGCCGCCGTCAGGGAGTTGGCCGCGGCGACCGCCCCCTCAGCGACACGATTGATAGCGCCGGCGGGAAGCCGGACGTCGCAGTGGTACGTCAGAACGCAGGGCTTTCGAAGCGCTCGGGCGGCGAGCGCGAGTACCGGCGCCTCGAATTGGGGTGCATGGACACTGACCGCGTCGTGCCGACGAGCCAACCGCAGTGCGGCGGTGGGGTACGCGGGCATCAGGGCACCTTTCGCGACTGAGAGCGCAACGGGGATACGGATGACGTCGACGCCACCGAGCGCTTCCTCGCGCGGGAGCTCGGGATCATGGCACGAGGTGAGCAGCGTAACCTCGTGCCCACGGCCGACCAACCCTCGCGCGAGCCGCTCGACGTAGATGGTCAGGCCGCTCACATGCGGCCGGTAGTACGTGAGTGAGATCAGGATCCTCATGTGCCGTCTCTCCTATCGGCCGATCCCGACCGAATACGGGCGGCGAGAACGTCTCGCAGCGCCGGCTCAGCAGCTCGGATCCATTCGGCAAGACGGCGAAGTCCGTCATCCACGGCGACCGTCGGTTCCCAGCCGAGGTCGCGAGCAGCCTTTCTCGTGTCGCAGTAGAACGCCCGCTGGTCGCCGACGCGCGCGGCGGCGAACCGTGCTCGCTGGACGGGTCTCCCCATGGCAGCGGTGAGCGCCGGCTCGAACTCACGCCAAACTGAGACGGTTTGCCCGTGGCCGCCGCCGATGTTGTAGACCTCGCCCGCCGACACCTCGATGCGGGCGACCGCCGATCGAAGAGCGGCAACGGCGTCGTCGACAAACAGAAGATCGCGAACCTGCTTGCCGTCCCCGTAGATCGTTATCGGCAGGTCGAGCAGGGCTGCGATGAGGAACCACGCGACCCATCCTTGGTCCTCGACACCCATCTGACGGGGTCCGTAGAGACAGCTCTGTCGCATCACGACAGTTCGCACGCCGTACACGCGGTGGTAGTCGCGGACGTACTGGTCGGCGGCGCCCTTCGAACAGCCGTACGGCGAATGGAAATCGAGCCGCTGGCGCTCGCCGATTCCGTCCTCGTTGTCCGGGAGCGAGTATCGCGTCTCCTCCTCGACGACCCGAACGCCGGGCAAGGCTCCGTACACCTTGTTCGTCGATGCGTACACGACGATTGGGCTCGCATCTGAGCGCCGTGCCGCCTCGAGAACGTTGAGCGTGCCGAGAGCATTGTGCTCGAAGTCGGCGCGCGGGTCGTCAACCGACGACGTGACCGCTGTCTGGCCGGCGAGATGGTAGACGACGTCCACCCCTGCCACGGCGCGCTCAACAACTTTGCTGTCGCGAACGTCGCCCTTCGTGAAGGACAGCGCGTCGCCGTATTGGCCGCGCAGCCAGTCGAGGTTCAGCTGGGACCCAGGGCGCGAAAGGCTGTCGAAGACGGTGACATGAAGTCCGTCGGCGAGGAGATCGTTGGCAAGATTGCTTCCGAGGAAGCCGGCGCCTCCGGTTACGAGACAGCGCCGATCGTCGTGCGCGCGGCCCTCTTCGCCCCGGTTCGGCACCGAGCGCGGCACACTATACGATCGCCTGCGGGAGTGCTCGCGCGCCTTGTCAAGCTCGTGCTCGACCTCGTTCCCGGGTCTGTGATCGACAGGTCGCGGAGGGTGCCGGTGGTCGCTCCTCTTCTCCGCCGACTGCTCGGCGCAGTCTCTCGTCCTCTGCACGGCCGCGCGATTCCAATCGCCCATGGGCCTGCCGAGGGGCTCGTGCTCGTCTTCGACGACACGTCAGCGGTCTGGGCGTCAGGAAAGACCGAATCGGCGGTGCAGGACATCCTTGAACGGCTTGTCGGGCCAGCGTCGGTCTTCTTCGACATCGGCGCGAACGTGGGCTTCTTCACGCTTCTCGGGGCTCGCCTCGTTGGGCCTGCAGGGACGGTGGTCGCATTCGAACCGCACGCCGGGAACCTCGAGAGACTCCGCCGGAACATCGAGCTCAACGCGTTCTCGAACGTGGACGTCGTAGCCAAAGCGGTCTCGGATGCGAGCGGGAGTCGAGTTCTGGATGCGCGCCATTCAGCGACAGCAGCCCTTCTGCCAGCCGACGAGACGAGGACAGATGAGGGGCTCGCGCGTGTCGACACGACTTCGATCGACGATTTTCTCGCACTACGACGGGAACTCGAGCCCGATGTGGTGAAGATCGACGCCGAAGGTCACGAGGTCGAGATCGTGCACGGCATGCTCGAGACGCTGCGGCTGTGTAGGCCCGTCCTGGTCTGCGAGATGCATGGCAGGAATCGAGATTTCGCGGCTGCACTGGAGACGGCTGGGTACCTGACATCGAGCGTCGGTAGCTCGTCGGCGCGGCTGGGCCGGGGCGGGAGGACGCATGTCCTCGCCGCCCCTCGCGGACATCCGGCTCTGAAGACGATGTCGGAACCGCCGCGGCGAGCGTTGGGATGAGGTAATGCCGGACGGGCGAGTCTGCTCATTGGCCTTGCCCTGGGCCGGCGCGTGGACGAGCATCAGACCGCGAGTGGAAGCGGCCGACCTCGAGACGCGACGACAAGACGAGCTGGCCTATCAGGCGCGGTACTTCGACATGGCGAAGAACCAGTATCCGCGGGCTGCTGTCGTGACACCGCCGAGGCATACGGCGGTCGAAAGCCAGGCGGTGCTCGATCGACTGAAGGACGTACCTGCCGACGGCGTAATCATCGACTTTGGAGCGGGGACGGGCCGCCTGTCGATTCCCTTGGCCAGAGCCGGATACGCCGTCCTCGCAGTAGACGCGAGCGAACGGTCGCTTGCCGCGCTCGAAGAAACAGCACGCGGCCTGGGACTGCACGCCGTGGACACGTCCTCCACGCTTCCGGGTCGTGGCAGCTTCTCCGCGATCGTCGGCTCGGATGTGTTGCACCACGTCGATCTCGAGGTGCAGCTACCGCGAATCCATGGCCTGCTCCGAGCCGGTGGGAAGGTCGCGTTCTCCGAGCCCGGAGCGTTCAATCCGTCCTGGTACGTCTACCTGGCGCTCTTTCACGAGCTTCGTGTCGAGCGACGAATCGTCACTTGCAACCTCCTCCACCTCCGCCGCGTGTTCGAACGGCATGGATTCCGCAATGTGCGGATCACGGGGCTCGGGCTGCTGCCGCGACCGCTGTTCGGCTGGGCTCACATCGCGTGTACGTGGCACGACGCCTTGGGCAACTGGCCGATCGTGCGGTGGTTCGCATACCGCTACGTCATCGAAGCGAGCAAGTAACCCGTGTGACTGAGCGGAGCTTGCTGACTGACGCCTCCCGGTCGCAGCAAGCCGGCGTTAGCGCGGGTTCGACGCCGAGCGCCTTTCCCGCTCGACGTCCCAGCCTCGACGCGCTTCTCTTCGTGCTCGCTCTCGCCCTCTTCCTGGCGACGCGACTCTGGGGCCTCGAGCGCTTCCCGATCACGTTCTTCGGCGACGAGGCGATTCAGTCCGTCACAGCGGCGGACCTGATGGCGCACGGATTCAGAGGCCCGTACGGAGAGCTCATACCGACGTACTTCGAGAACGGCGGGGTTTTCAATCTCAGCGTCAGCGTGTACGCGCAGGTCGTCCCGCACGCGCTGTTCGGATTCTCGATCTTCGTGACGCGTGCGACGTCTGTCTTGATCGCCTTTACCGCCGTAGCAGCGGTCGCGCTCATCCTGCGTGACGAGCTCCGTGTGCGGCCGTGGTGGCTCGGTGCCCTTCTGCTCTCGATCACACCGGCCTGGTTCCTGCACTCGAGGACAGCCCTCGAGACCGTGCTCGCCGTCTCGTTCTACGCGTGGTTTCTCTACTGCTACCTTCGGTACCGCCGATCGGGAACGCAGCCGCTGTGGTTGTTCGCAGCGGTCCTGGTCGCCGCGCTCGCGTTCTACTCGTATTCGCCGATGCAGGTCGTGGTGGTGTCCACCGCAGCGTTGCTCCTGCTTTCGGACGCTCGCTTCCATCGCCGGCACTCGGGGACACTCCTCCGCGGGCTGGCTCTTGCAGCTGTCCTGTCCCTGCCGTACGTCCGATTCCTGCACGAACACGGCTTCGACGCATCTAGGCACCTTCACGTGCTGGACTCGTACCTGGTCGACAGCGAGCTACGGACGAGCGAGAAGCTCGGTCGGTTCGTTGACGAGTACGCGCGCGGCCTGAGCCCGAGCTACTGGTACGAGCCGAACCAGGGGCACGACTTGCTTCGCCACCGGATGAAGAACTACGGCAACCTACTGTTGCCGACACTCCCGTTCCTCATTGCCGGGCTCTGGGTTTGCCTCGCAAAGATTCGCTCATCGGCCCACAGAGCCGTGCTGATCGCGCTCATCTGCGCTCCGCTCGGTGGTGCGCTCGCCAAGACCCACATCACGCGCGACCTCGTGCTCGTCGTGCCCGCCGCGCTTCTCGTCACGTTGGGCGTCGATCTGGCGCTCAAGCCGCTCCGCCGTGTTCCTTGGCGCTATGTGGCAATTCCGCTGTTCGCTGTGCTTGCGGCGGGGCAGATTTTCATGCTGCACGACGCCCTCGCGAACGGACCGATCTGGCATGGGAACTACGGTCTGTACGGGATGCAGTTCGGCTCCCGCCAGGTGGGCGCCGCCGTAGGCCGTTACCTGCACTCGGTGCCCGATGGCCGCGTAGTCGTGTCGCCAACGTGGGCGAACAACACCGACTGGATCGTCAGGTTGGTCACGGATGACGACGACCGTGTTACGGATGGCTCGATCGAGGACTGGCGTTTCAGGAGGCTGCCCATCCCGGACGGCCTCGTCTTCGTCGTCACGCCCGAGGAGTACGACGTCATCCGGGGCGACTCGCGCTTCACCGACATAAAGGTCCTCGAGATCGTCCCTTATCCGGACGGGCGTCCCGGCTTCTACGTCCTACGACTCCGCTACTCGCGAGAAGCAGACGCAATCTTCGCTCGCGAGAAGGTGGCCCGAAGCCGCCCGCGCCAGGAAACCGTTCTCGTCGGCGGCCAGTCCGCTCTGGTGACGTATCCGCAGCTCAGCCACGGCCGGATCGTCGATGTTTTCGACGGCGACGCCGTGACGCTCATACGAACGCTCGAAGCGAACCCATTCGTCCTCCGGATCTCCTTCGGCATCCCCCGCCCGACGAGCGCCGTCAAGATCGACCTCCCGTCGATACAGGGGATCGTGACGGTGACGGTCACAGAACCGAGCCGGCGCGCCCCGCTCGTCTTTCGGCGCGAACTACCGGAGGTGACCGTCGACCCGAATCTCTCGATTCCCTTCGGACGTCAGCTGACAGTTGCGAACGCCGAGGTCACCGTTCACGACGTCCGGGTACTCCCGGACGGTCAGGTGCACGTCGCCGAAATAACACTTCAGCCCTAGAGGCTTGATGTGGGTTTGGGGTGCGTGCGGGGAGGGCATGCACCAAGCAGCGGTGGCGGATCGGTCGGCGTTCAGGCTTGAAGCCTGGATGCCGACCGAGACGGCGGCGATGCGCCGT
>JAIBJO010000176.1 GCA_020029615.1 Actinomycetota bacterium | reverse complement strand
GCGGCGCTCGTCGTCGGGCGCGCGCTCGCTGGCCGGATCGAGCTCGATCACTACCGTGGTCGCTCCTGCTATGCGCAGGCGGCGCAGGCGGCCGAGCGCGTCGTCCGGGAGGCGCTCGGACTCGCGGGCGCCGCAGATCTTCGTCTCAGTGGGATCGATGGCCCACTCGTGCGGTTTCGGACCGTGGACGGCTCGGAGCACACGGCAGCCGTTGAAGAGGTCGTCGGGCCGATCGTGCCCGCGAGCTGCGGTAGCGAGCCGACATCTCAGAAGGCGTTCAGCGCGCGGATCGTCCGACGCCGTGCGGAGCCCGGGGTCTGACCCCACGTGGCCGACGCGCGCCGTGTCAGGCGCGTAGCTGGTGGGTGTGGTCGGTGATCCAGACGAGTACTTCGTCCAGGCCTTCCGGCGGCTTCCCGACCGCGATGAGCGTCCCGAACACGACCCGTACCCAGCTGCCGGCAAGGAGTGCGCCGGCGGCAGAGATCTGGCCCTCCCAGGACGCGCCCGGCTCGAGGATCTTCGGAGGCTCGGGCTCGTAGCGCACCGCAGCGCGGACCGCCGGAAGCGTTCCAGCTGCGTTGCGATCCTTGAATTCCTCGACATCGCCCGAGCTGAAGAGCTGGAGCCCGAAGGTCCCGTTGGGGGTGGCTCCCGGATCGAGCTCCCACGCTGCCGACGACGCGTTCTCGACCCCTATGCGTGCCCTCCAGCCGGTTGGCGTGACCTCGAGCGAGGCGACCGAGAAGACGATTCGCTCATCGGGAGCCCCGTAATGCTCGCGCCAGTCGAGGGCGACCGCCTGAGGGCCTGCCGCGACTCCCGAGGCGGGTGCTTCGTCGCTCGTCGTCAGCCTCGACGCGGTCGATGCGAGAGCGAACCCGGCGAGCGTCGCGCCGAGGGCGACGAGAACGATGATCGTGGTTCGGCTCACTCCGCAGCATGCTCGCACACGGCGATGCCGCGCCGGTTTGCGCGAGCCGGATAGACTCGCGCGCGCTTTGGACCTTTACGAGTACCAGGGAAAGGAGCTCTTCCGCCGGTACGGCATCCCTGTCTCGGAGGGCCGGCTCGCCACGACTCCCGGCGAGGCGCGTGCTGCAGCCGACGAGCTCGGAGCTCCGGTCGTCGTCAAGGCACAGGTGCTCACGGGAGGTCGCGGCAAAGCCGGAGGCATCAAGCTCGCCGAGAGCGCCGACGACGCCGAAGCTCTCGCTGCCGACATCCTCGGGATGGACATCCGGGGCCACACGGTCACCAAGGTGTGGATCGAGCGTGCGTCCGAGATCGACCGGGAGTACTACCTCTCGCTCACGTTCGATCGGAGCGCGAAGAAGCCTCTGTTCATGTTCACGACGCGCGGCGGCATCGACATCGAAGAGGTCGCAGCTTCGAATCCGGACGCGCTGGTGCGGCTCCATGTGGACCCGCTGGAGGGCTGCCACCCGTGGCATGGACGTCGACTGGTGTACGAGGGCGCCGTCTCGGACCCCGGGGAGCAGAAGCAGATCGCGGCGATCGTCGGGAAGCTCTACGAGGCGTTCGTGGGGTGCGAGGCGATGCTCTGCGAGATCAACCCGCTCATCGTCACTCCCGACGGCGAGGTGCGCGCGCTCGACTCGAAGTTCACGGTGGACGACAACGCGCTCTTCCGACACCCGGACATCGCTGCGATGCGCGACATCGGCGCGGCAGACCCGCTCGAGACGCTCGCCCGAGAGAAAGGCGTCGTCTACGTGAAGCTCGACGGCGAGGTCGGCGTGCTCGGGAACGGCGCAGGGCTGACGATGTCGACGGTCGACGTCGTCACCTTCGTCGGCGGGCGTCCGGCGAACTTCTGCGATCTCGGAGGCGGGGGTGACGCCCAGGGCGTGGTCGATGCTCTCGAGGTGATCACAAGCGATCCCCAGGTGCGCGCGATCTTCTTCAACATCTTCGGTGGAATCACGCGCTGCGACGAGGTCGCGCGGGGGATCCTGCAGGCGGTCGAGCAGATGCGGATCGGCTTCCCGCTCGTAGTGCGTCTCGACGGGACGAACGCCGAGGAGGGGAGGCGCATCCTGACCGAGGCTGCGTTGCCCAACTTGCACGCCGAGGCGACGATGCTGGACGGAGCGCGTCGCGCCGTGGAGCTCGCTGCCTGATGGCGATTCTCGTCGATACCGAGACGAGGCTCGTCGTCCAGGGGCTGACGGGCTCGGAGGGCCGCTTCCACGGCCTTCGCAATCGATCTCACGGGACGAACGTCGTTGCCGGCGTCACGCCTGGCAAGGGGGGGCAGGACGTCGACGGGATCCCGGTGTTCGACACGGTGGCGTCGGCCGTCGCCGAGACGGACGCGAACGCGGCGATGGTCTTCGTGCCGGCGCCGTTCGCGGTCGACGCGATGTACGAGGCGATCGACGCAGGCATCGGGACGGTCGTCTGCATCACCGAAGGCGTTCCCGCGCACGAGATGCTCGGGATTCACGCATACATTCAAGGTCGTGGCGTGACCCTCGTCGGCCCGAATTGCCCCGGGGCGCTGTCGCCGGGCAAGGCGAACGTCGGAATCATCCCCGCGGAGATCTTCCGTCAGGGCGGCATCGGGCTCGTCTCGCGCTCGGGGACCCTCACCTACCAGATCGGGCACGAGCTGACGCAGCTCGGGCTCGGGAACTCCACGATCGTCGGGATCGGCGGCGACCCGGTGGTCGGGTCGTCGTTCATCGAGATCCTGTCGCTGTTCGAGGCCGATCTCGAGACCGAGCAGGTG
>JAIBJO010000106.1 GCA_020029615.1 Actinomycetota bacterium | reverse complement strand
GCTGTCCCCAGGGCCGAAGCCCTGGTTCTCGCTCGACTTGCATGTGTTAAGCGCGCCGCCAGCGTTCGTCCTGAGCCAGGATCAAACTCTCCGTGAAGAAAACGGCTTGTCCCGAAGGACAAACTGATCTTCCTTCGAGCTTGTGCTCAAAGGTCACGTCCCGTGGGACGTGACGAGGTTTACTCTAGGCAGGATCGCGTAAGCGACCCCGCCTTCTCGACGTTTCACGCTGTTGAGTTTTCAAAGACCGCGCCGGCTCTGCGGCAACAAAAAGCCTCTGACTCGCACCAGAGGCCCTCGGGACGGAACAACAGGGGTCGTATCCGCTCGCTCGAAGGCTTCTCCTTGTCGAGTTACAGGCTTCCTGCACCCTCCTCGCGGAAGGCCGAAGGATGGTAGCACACAGGATTCTCCTGTCAACCAAGCCGTTTCTCGCCCTGCCGGTCAGCTCGTGAGACGCACGAAACGGCGCTTCCCGGCCTGAACGAGCGCGCCAGCGAGCTCCGCGCGCGGGATGTCGAGCGCCTCGACGACACGCCCTTCCACCTTCACCCCGCCCTGCGCGATCAGGCGGCGTGCGTCGCTCGTCGACAGCCCGAACGCATCGGACAGCACGGCGGGTAGGTGCAGCGTATCACCGTCGGGAAGTGGATGCTCCGGGACGTCGTCCGGAGCGCGGCCCTCGCGTACGACTCGCGTGAAGTGCCCTTCCGCGGCAACGGCGGCCTCCTCCCCATGAGAGCGCGCGACGATTCGGCGCGCGAGGGCGAGCTTCGCGTCGAGGGGCTCGGAGTCCACCGACAGCCGCTCCTCAAGAACGAGCCGGTACCACTCCTGGAGGAGATCGTCGGAGATGCGCATCGTCCGCCCGAACTGCTCTTCGGGCGACGCGGTGAGCGGGATGTTGTTCCCCACCGACGAGCTCATCTTCTCGCCGTCCCAGGACATGAGTAGAGGCGTGGTGAGAACCACCTGCGGCTCGAGCCCGTAAGCCTGCATGACCTCCCGCCCGGCGAGCAGGTTGTAGAGCTGGTCGGTGCCACCGAGCTCGATGTCCGCCTCGACGGCGACCGAGTCGTACGCCTGCATGAGCGGGTACAGGAGCTCCGACACCGAGATCGGCTGGCCACCCGCGTAGCGCCCCGCGAAGTCGTCGCGCTCGAGCATCTGCGCGACCGTCATCATCCTCGTCAACTGGATCACGTCGGCGAAGCTGAGCCCGGCGAGCCATTCGCTGTTACGACGGACTTCAGTTCGCTCGGGGACGATGATCTGAAGGGCCTGCTCGACGTACGTCTCCGCATTCCGATCGATCTCCTCGTCCGAGAGGATCGGGCGCTCGGTCGACCTGCCCGACGGGTCGCCGATCCGTGTCGTGTAGTCGCCGACGATGAGGATTCCCGTGTGACCCTCGTCCTGGAAGGCGCGCATGCGCTGGAGCGGGATCCCGCGACC
This sequence comes from Actinomycetota bacterium, assembly GCA_020029615.1. Lineage (GTDB taxonomy): Bacteria > Actinomycetota > Thermoleophilia > Gaiellales > Gaiellaceae > GMQP-bins7. The sequence goes on along the minus strand of JAIBJO010000106.1, from coordinate 7,215 downwards.
GACGTGGATGTCGGGTGAGGTGACGTCGATGCCGAGCTTGACGCGGAGTGGGCGACCGAGCTCGAGCTTCGTCTCGAGCGCGCCGGTCGGAAGGACGTGAACTGCGTTCCGCGTGAGTTCGGCGACCGGCATCTACAGGTACTTCGTCGACACGTGCTCGCGCGTCACTTCGGCGGGTGAGCGACATCCGAGGAGCGCCAGCGCGTTCTCTGTCTCGTCGCGAAGGATCTCGAGCACCTGCTGGACGCCCTTGGCCCCGCCGAACGCGAGGCCGTACATCACGGGCCTGCCGACGAGCACGGCGCGCGCTCCGAGCGCGAGCGCGGTCACCACGTCCGTTCCGCGTCGCACACCGCCGTCGAGGTAGACCTCGGCACGACCGTCGACCGCCTCGACGACCTCCGGGAGCGCCTCGAGCGAGGCGACCGCGCCGTCGAGCTGCCTGCCGCCGTGGTTCGACACCACGACGCCCGCAGCGCCGTGCTCGCAGGCCAGGCGCGCGTCCTCGGCGGTCACCAGCCCCTTGACGATCACCGGGACACCGAACCGTTCGCGGAGCTCCGTCACATAGCCCCACTCGACTCCCGCGTCGAGCAGGTCCAGCGCAGGGTCGTCACTCTCGATCCGTTGGCGCGCGCTCCGGTACGCCGGTACGTCCGCCTCGGGCACGTCAAAGGCGGCGCGGACCTCCCGGTCCCGGATGCCGACGACCGGAAAGTCGGCCGTGAGCACGAGCGCCGAGAAGCCTTCGTCGAGTGCCTCCGCGATGATCTCCTCGCTCACCGAGCGGTCCTTGAACACGTACACCTGGAGCCAGCGCGCGGCGCCGGGCGCTGCTCCGGCGACAGCCGCCGGAGTCGCAGTCGCGACCGTCGAGAGGCACAGGAGCGTCCCCGCGGCGGCGGCGCCCTGCGCTGTGGCGAGCTCGTGATCCTGGTGGGCGATCTGCTGGTACGCCATTGGTGCGACGAGCACGGGCATCGAAACTGCGGTGCCCAGGACAGACGTCTCCGTGGACACGTCGGAGACGTCTATGAGGATCCGGTAGCGAAGCCGGCAGCGCGAGAACGCCTCGCGGTTCCAGAGAAGCGTTCGCTCGTCGCCCGCGCCACCTGCGATATAGCCCCACGCCTCGGCTGGAACGACGGCCTCCGCCAGGCGCTCGGCGTCGTCGACCGTGAGGAGCTGCTCCACGGTGGAGCAGCCTACCGCCTCACCTGGGCTCGATTTCATCACTGCGTAAGGGGGCGAGACCTACGCTTGGCCGGTGCTCGTCCTCCTCGGGATCGCATTTCTCGCCGGTGTGATCACGGCGATCTCGCCGTGCGTGCTTCCGGTTCTTCCCATCCTGCTGGCAGGCAGCGCCACGAGTACCAACCGACGGCGCCCATACGCCATCGTCGCCGGGCTCGTCGTCTCGTTCACGACGTTCACGCTCGCGGGCGCGGCCCTGCTCAGCGCTCTCGGCCTTCCCGAGGACCTGCTCCGCGACATCGCGATCGTGGCGCTCGTGATTCTGGCTGCGAGCCTGCTATCGCAACGCGTCGCATGGATTCTGGAGCGGCCATTCCTCTTTCTCACCCGACGGCGTGTCGGTCAGGACTCCAACGGGTTCGTCGTCGGTCTGAGCGTCGGTCTCGTGTTCGTTCCCTGCGCCGGCCCCGTCCTTGCAGCCGTGACCGCCCTTGCTGCGAGTGGCGAGATCACGTTTCGCATCGTCCTCGTCACCGGCGCGTACGCGATCGGCGCTGCGATCCCGATGCTGGCCATCGCGATCGGCGGCCAGCGGCTCGGATCGGGCATGAGGATCGTTCGCACGCATGCCGGGGCCGCACGCAAGGCCGCCGGCATCGTGGTCGGCGCGACGGCGCTCGCGATCGCATTCGGGGCCGACCAGCGGTTCACGACCGCTGTCCCCGGATACACGGAAGCCCTGCAGTCCCGCATCGAGCAGAGCTCTCGCGCGCGCGAGGAGATCGAGAAGCTGGGTGGTGCTGGCGAGGCGGTCGCCGCCACCCCAGGTGGCATCCCGAAAGCGCCCGACTTCCGTGGGATCAAGCTGTGGCTCAACACGCCCGGCGAGAAGCCGCTGTCGCTTCCGGAGCTCCGCGGAAGAGTGGTTCTCGTCGACTTCTGGACGTACTCGTGCATCAACTGCCTGCGGACTCTCCCGCACCTCAAGGCCTGGGATCGGGCATACAGAAAGGCGGGGCTGACGATCGTGGGCGTCCACAGCCCCGAGTTCGCGTTCGAGCGGGTCCCGGACAACGTGCGGTCCGCGGTCGACCGCCTCGGCGTCCGCTATCCCGTCGCCCTCGACAACGACTTCGCGACGTGGCGCGCCTACTCGAACGACTACTGGCCGTCGAAGTACCTCATCGACAAAGCAGGTCGCATCCGCTACGAGCACTACGGCGAGGGCGCTTACGGGGAGACGGAGAACGTCATCCGACGACTGCTCGGCGAGAGGGTGAAGGCGCTTCCTACATCCGTCGCCGACCGGACACCGAGCGACGTCACGACCCGCGAGACGTACCTCGGCTACGCGAGGATCGAGAACTTCGCGAACAGTCGTCCGATCGCATTCGACACTGAGGCCCAGTACCGACTTCCGAAGCGCGGACTTGGCCCGGATCAGATCGCATACGGTGGCCGCTGGACGGTCGAGCCGTCGCGGATCGTCGCCGGGCGCGGCGCTCGGCTCCGGCTCAACTTCCAGGCGAACGACGTCTTCCTCGTTCTCGCCGGCTCCGGCCGTGTGCAGGCGCTCGTCGACGGACGCCCCGTTAGGGCGATTCGGGTCGCGGGGACGCCGCGGCTCTACACGATCGCGCGATACCCGAAGCTCACGCGCGGCCTTCTCGAGCTGCGCTTCGACCCGGGACTCGAGGGCTACGCCTTCACGTTCGGCTAGATCGGCGGTTGCTGGGCTCCGGCCCGTCCCGGTGCCGGCGCACGACCCGCGTGTGCCGATGCCCAGAAGCTCACTGGAACTGGGGGTCTGGGGGTCTGGCTTAAGCCAGACCCCCAGACCCTGTCCTGGACATGTCCGAGGAGGGCAGTGCCGGCTAGCCCTCCATCCCCGCGACGAACTGGCCACGCAGCGCGCCCGCCGGGTACTTCGCGTTGTGGACGTTCACGTAGTAGGCGTTCGGGTTCGTCTCGATCTTCTCGATCGTGGCCTTCGGCGCCTTCGCGCAGCCGGTCGCCTTGTACGTCGCTCCGAATGCGATCGTGACCGGACCCGAAGTGCCCTTCTTGCCCTTGTGGATGTGCGCCGCCGCAGGCGCCGCGATCCCCTTCACTCCCTTGAACTTCCAGCACGCCGTGCCCTTGGTCGCGTTGAACGTGACGACGACGAAGCCGGCTCCGTTCGGATCGCCCTTGACGGGCGTCTCGTTGGAGCCCTTGAGCTTCGCCGAGACGACTGGGCTCATCGCCTGCCCACCGGCGAGCGCGACCGCCGGCAGCACGAGCCCTACGACGGCGAGGACCAGAAACGCGCGCATTGCTCTCCTCTCGGTTGGGCGCCGGGTTACGGCCCGGCCTGAAAGGCATTCGACCGGGAAAACCCTTTCGGCCGTCTTAAACCTGCGGCCCTCAGAACAGGTACGGAGCAAGGCTCCACGCTGCTGCGGCGTACCAGAGGCCGAATGCCAAGCTAGCGGCCCCGAGCACCGGCACCAGCGTGCTCGAGACAGCGGCAACCGGGCGGGCGGTCAGAGTGAGACCGAAGCCGAGCGTCACCATGGTCATCGACACGGCGGTGAACGCGGCAAGCAGGAGCAGGCAAGCCACCGCGACCGTCTCGGAGGGTATGGAGGCCAGCAGGAGAACCCCGACTCCGGCGCTTCCGCCGAGGCCGTGGACGAGCCCGACGACGAGGGCGCCGAAGGGCGTCCGCACCGGGTGGCGGTGCTCGCGCTCCGAGTGCGGATGCGCATGGAAGTCGAAATAGCCATGGCGCCAGCGCACGAGCAGACGGAGTGCGAGGAAGACGATCAGGGCGGCGACCGCGGTCTCGGCGCCCTGTTGGAGGCGCTCCGGGAGATAGCGCTCGGCGAGGAGGATCGGAATCCCGAAGACGATGAGCGTGATGCCGTGCCCGACGCCCCACCAGGCACCCAGGCCCGCGGCCGAACGAGCCACGCGCTCCCGCCCGGAGGCGACGAGCGTCGTCATCGCGGCGATGTGATCCGGATCTGTCGCATGGCGAAGACCCAGCAGCACGGCCACCATGAGCACGACGCCGATAGACGCGCCGTCGGAGAGCCCTGCGATCCAGTCGTCGAGCCCGAACATGCGTCTTGTTCGCTATCCGACCTGGATCGGTTCGGCTAGAGGACGCCCGGGAGGGCGCGAGCGGTGATCAGGAGCCCGACGGCGAGGATGAGCCCGGCGCTCGCGGCAGGGAGCGCGCGGACAACGGGGCCGTCGAGCGAGAGCCTTCCGAACGTCCGCCGGGCGAAGACGGCGACCAGACCGATGGCCGTGATCGTCGCGGCGAGGCCGACACTGAACGCGACGATGAGGGCGAGGCCGAGCCCGACCCGGTGCAGCGCGATCGCGGACAGGAGGACGACGAGCGCAGAGGGACACGGGAGGAGCCCCGCTGCCACGCCGACGCCCAGGATTCCTTTCGACGTCAGAGCCTGGCCCTGGGGGTCGTCGTGATGGTGGTCGTGCCCGTGTGCGTGGTCGTGCCCGTGGTGGTGGTGTCCGTGGTTCCGTGCGCGAAGCCGCTGGCGCAGAACCGAGGCGCCGACGAGGACGACGAGCACCCCCGAGACGAGCGTCAGCCACGGATAGAGCTTCTCGGGGACGATGAACGCCGACAGCCCGAGCGTGACGAAGCCGAGCGCGAAGACTCCGGCCGTGTGCGCGATCGTGACCGTTCCGCCGAGGAGGAATGCGTGGCGTGGCGCCCCTTTTGTGCCGACGAGGTATGCGGCGACCATCGCCTTCCCGTGACCGGGAGTGAGCGCATGGGCGGCACCCCAGAACGCGGCGATCAGGAGGGAGACGAGCAGCACGCCGACAGACAGGTCGCCCTGATTGATCAGCGCCTCGAAGCCGCCTCCGATGTGTGCAGGCGCGGCGAAGGACGCGATCGTCGGCGGCGATGCGGGCTCCGATCCCGGCTCGATCGTTGCTCGCGCCGACGAGACGCCGAGCGGAGCACGCAGGAGATCGGCGGGATAGGCCCGCAACGCGTCGCTTGCGCTCGTCGGAGGAACGTTCGCGGTGGCGACACGGGCCCCGTCGCGTCCGCCGATGGTCACCTCGCGCCACCCGATCCGCCCCGGGAAGGACGTGTCGCGAAACACGAGCTCGGCGCCGCTGCCGACCGTGCGGTAGACGACGTCGAGCCGAAGCGTCTTCAGGCCGCCGGCGCCCGGGCGCGTCGTGGCGCGGCTCTCGACCACGCGAAGCGGCGCTCGACGGCCGTCCAAGGTCAGTACGAGCTCGCGTGCGAGAGCAGCCGGATAGCCCGGCCGGCGGATCTCCGAGCCGAGCTGGTAAGTCGGGATCTCCGCGACGTCGAGCGCGTAGCGGACGTAGACGTCCTTCCCGGCGACGTCGATGCCCGCGTACTTGTTCACCGTGAAGTTCCCGAGCGGGTGCGCGCTAGCGAGCGCGGGGACCGCCAGCGCTGCGAGCGCGACGAGAGCGGCGACGAGACGCTTCATCGCGCGAGCCTCTCCGCGACCGGAGCCCACCGCAGCGAGAAGGTCGGATTCGCCTCGACGGCGCGCTCGAACCACCCGCGGCCGCCTGCAGCGCCGCCGAGGCAGCGCTCGATCATGCCGCGGTGGAAGAGAAAGAGCCCGTCCTTCGTCCCGAGAGCGAGCGCGCGCTCCGACCATTCACGGGCCTCCGCGCAGCTGCCCTCGCGGTAGAGGCCCCACGCGACTGCATCGGCGGCCGAGATCCCGGGCGCCGCGCGGTACGCAACGCGCGCCCGCGTGAGCGCCTCGTTGAGCCGGTTGCCACGGTCGAGGTCGAAGAGCGCCGTCGACAGCTCGGTCCGCACGCCGTTCGCTGCCAGGACCCGCTCGAGGACCGTGACGAGCGCGTAGGCGCGTTCAGCGGCGCGCGGCCGGTCGGCACGAACGAGAACGTCGCCGAGCAGGATCGCGTACTCGGGGGCAGGAAGCCGATCCACGACGCGCTCGAGGCGAGACGACGCAGCGTCGAAGTGGCCGCGCGCCGCGTCGACGCGGGCGAGACCAGCGTGCGCGTGGACGTAGCCGGGAGAGAGCCGAAGAGCTCGTCGGTACGCCTGGTCCGCGTCGTCGAGCCTGTTCGCCGCTACGAGGAGCGCACCGTACCGCGTGAGCGCCCACGCCTCCTGCTCGGGGATCGCCGAACCTGCTTCGATGGCGAGCTCCATCGCGTCGAGCGCGGCGCCGGGCCGCCCCAAGAGCTGGCGGGCCGTCGCGATGCGCGCATACGCGCCCACGCTCGGCCCCATGGCGGCAAGCCCGTCATAGACGCGGAACCCATCTCGGTTTCGCCCGACCGCGACGAGCGCGTCGCCCAGGGCACCGCGAGCGACGGAGCTCTCAGGATCGAGGCGAAGTGCACGCCGGGCCAGCGGGACCGCCTGGCGAAACCGGTGCTGGGTGACGGCGACCTGAGCGAGCGCCGAGGCAGCGACCGGGTCACCGCGATCGAGCCTGGTCGAGCGCGCGAGGGCCTCCTCGGCACGGCTCAGCCACGTCGCGTCGGCGGTCTCGCGGGCGAGCTGCTGGTATCCGAGGCCGAGGAGGGCGAGCGACCGCGCATCGTCGGGACTCTCTGAGACAGCGGCCTCGAGCCGGTGAACGACAGCTCTGCTCGAGCCGGCGGAGAACTGCTCGACGAGCTGGGCGAGATCCTCGCGCCCGAGCGTGCGGGCTGTGGCGTCGCCGCCGTTCCAGGCGCCTCCGAGGGCAACTGCCGAGGCGCCGCAAATCGCGGCCAGACCGATTGCGATGCGGCGCCTCACGGAGGTTGTTCGTTCGGGAGGCCGGGAGCGGTTCGGGGTCTGGCTGGAAGCCAGACCCCGTCTGCTCCGTGCCTTGCGACGTGCCATGCGACCTGGGGGTCTGGCTAAAGCCAGACCCCCACCTACAGCGACCCGCGTCGATCAGCGAGCCTGCTAGTGAGGCGTCGCGAGATAGGGGAACGCCGCACGGAAGGCGCGGTCGTTCTTCGAGACGCAGTCGGTCT
>JAIBJO010000105.1 GCA_020029615.1 Actinomycetota bacterium | reverse complement strand
CGAGGACATAGAGGTGCAGGAGGGCGACACGGACAACACCCCGTACGGGCTCGGCACGTACGCGAGCCGCTCGACGCCGGTCGCGGGAGCGGCCACGGCGGTCATCTCCCGCAAGCTCCGCGACAAGGGCAAGGAGATCGCCGCACACCTGCTCGAGGCATCCGCGGAGGACATCGAGTTCGAGGCCGGCAGCTTCTACGTGAAGGGATCGCCCGACCGCGCGAAGACGATCCAGGATGTCGCGTTCGCGGCGTACTCCAACATCCCCGACGGGATGGAGGCGGGGCTCGAGGGAGTGCACTACTACGACCCGCCGAACATGACGTTCCCGTTCGGCACGTATGCGGTGGTCGTCGAGATCGATCGCGGAACGGGCCAGTGGAAGGTCGAGAAGGTGGTCGCCGTCGACGACTGCGGCGTCCGGATCAACCCGATGATCGTCGAGGGTCAGATCATGGGCGGGCTGACCGAGGGCTACGCGATCGCGGCGATGGAGCTGATCACCTTCGACGACGACGGCAACTGCATCGGCGCGAACATGATGGACTACCTCATCCCGACCGCCTGGGAGACGCCGGAGTTCGACCTCGGCGAGCTCGTCACTCCGTCGCCCCACCACCCGATCGGAGCGAAGGGAGTGGGTGAGTCGGCCACCGTGGGATCGCCGGCCGCATACGTCAACGCGGTGATCGACGCGCTCTGGCATGCAGGTGTGCGGAACATCGACATGCCCCTTACCTCGGACAAGGTGTGGCAGGCACTCGCGGAGGCGGGTCTCGCAGAGTGAACCCGAGCGACATCCTGATCGAGGCTGGTCGGCTCTCTGAGGCGGGCGAGCAGTACGTGCTCGCCACCGTCGTCGCGGTGCGCCGGCCGGCCTCGGCCAAACGAGGCGACCGCGCGCTCATACGCTCCGACGGGAAGCTCGTCGGCTGGGTCGGTGGCGCCTGCTCCGAGCCGGCGGTGATCCGTGAAGCGTTGCGTGCGCTCGCCGACGGCGAGACCCGGCTCCTGCGAATCTGCCCTCCCGGGGCCGCACACGGAGGTGAGGACATCGTGATCGCGGAGAGCTCGTGCGCGTCCGAGGGGACGGTGGAGGTTCTCATCGAACCGCAGCTTCCCGTTCCCCTCGTCGCGGTGATCGGCGACAGCCCCGCGGCGGCAGCGCTGCGCAACCTCGTCACCGGAATCCGGTGGCGCGCCACCTCGGAGCTCGAGGACGGCGCGGATGCGGTCGTCCTGGCGACCATGGGCCGCGGCGACGAAGACGGGCTCGAGGCTGCTCTGGCCTCTTCCGCCGGTTACATCGGGCTCGTGGCCAGCGCGCGGCGTGCGAGTGTCGTGCTCGAACGTCTGCGTGAGCGAGGCGTTGACGAAGAGGCGCTGGCACGGGTTCGCAGCCCGGCTGGCCTGGACCTGGGACCGCTCCCCCAGCCTGAGATCGCGGTCGCGGTGCTCGCGGAGCTCGTCGCGTGGCGCCATGCGCGGGAACGATCACCGGCGGAGCTCCTCGAGGCAGTCGATCCCGTCTGCGGCATGACCGTCGCCGTCGGCCCCGACATGCCAACGGCGGAACACGAGGGCACGACGTACTGGTTCTGTTGCCCCGGGTGCCGCAGTCGGTTCGCGAAGGATCCCGCGGCCTTCCTGGCAAGCGCGTAACGAATGCAGCTCGAGCACTCGTTCGAGGTCGCGGCGTCGCGCGAAACGGCGTGGAATCTCCTCATGGACGTCCCGCGCGTCGTCCCGTGCATGCCCGGCGCGCAGCTCACGGAGACAGTGGACAACTCGAACTGGAAGGCGAAGGTCTCGGTCAAGCTGGGCCCGATCGCGCTCCAGTTCGCGGCGGACGTCGCCCGGACCGAGGTCGACACGGCGGCCAACCGGGTCGTGCTGACGACGACCGCGCGCGAGGTCCGCGGGCGCGGTGGCGCCCAGGCGGCGATCGAGTCGAAGCTGACGGACCTCGGCCCGGCTCACACCCGGGTCGACGTAGTGACGGACCTGTCGCTCTCCGGGTCCGTCGCTCAGTACGGCCGCGGCATCGTGCAGGACGTCGCGGGCCAGATGGTGGGCAAGTTCGCGGACTGCCTCCAGAAGCAGCTCGTCGGCTCGGAGGAAGAGGCCCAGGCTGCAGTCGAGCAGGCGTCGAAGCCGATCTCCGGCCTCCGCCTCGGTGGTGAGGCCGCAACTCGCGCGGTCCTCGGGTCCGCCTACACGTGGACGATCGTGTTCTTCCTCTGGATGTGGCTCGGCGCTCTCGCGGTCGGCGCGCAGGCCATCTTGTCGCTCGTCGTCTCGCTCGTTGCGGCCGGCGGGATCTTCCTGTTCGTGCGTGCGCGGGGCGCCGACGCCGCCACGTAGGGAGGCGTCGCACTCGAGGATGGGCGTTCCGTGACCGGAGAGCTCGAAGTCTTCTGGCATCCGGCGGCCCTCGAGCACGACACGGGATCCGGCCTCTGGGAGGCGCCACCGTCGGACATCCTGGACGTGCAGGAGCTCCATCCCGAGAACGCCGAGCGCATTCGGAACATGCGCTCGGTGCTCCTGCGGGGACCGATTGCCGAGCGGCTGGGCTGGAGTGAAGGACGGCTCGCCGAGCTCCACGAGCTGGAATCGGTTCACGACCCGGAGTACGTCCGGCGCATCCACGAGGCATGCAAGACTGGCGGTCGGCGCTTCGGCTCGACGACCGTGCTCTCGGCGACGTCGTGGCGTCCGCTGCTCGCAGCCGCCGGGACGACCCTGGCAGCGGCGGACGCGGTGCTCGGGGAAGACGTGGATGTCGGCTACGCGCTCGTGCGGCCTCCCGGCCATCATGCCGGCCGGGCAGTAGCCGACGGCTATTGCTTCTTCAACAACGTCGCGCTGGCAGCCGAGCGATTTCGGGCCGCGGGCGCCGAGCGGGTCGCGATCGTCGACTGGGACGTGCACCACGGAAACGGCACGCAGGCCTGCTTCTACGAACGAGACGACGTCCTGACGATCTCGCTGCACATGAGGCACGGCAGCTGGGGGCAGTCGCACCCCGAGACAGGCAGCCCCGCGGAGTCGGGATCGGGGAAGGGCGCCGGGCACAACGTCAACGTCGAGCTGAGGCCGGGCAGCGGCGACGGCGCCTACTCCGCGGCGTTCCGGCGTGTCGTCGAGCCGGTGCTCGAGCGGTATCGGCCCGATGCACTCATCTGCGCGAGCGGCCAGGATGCGAGCGGCTTCGATGCCAACGGCAGGATGAACGTGAGCATGGACGGGTTTCATGCGATCGGACGGAGCGTGCGGGAGAGCGCAGACCGGAGCGGTGCGCGACTCCTGCTGGTCCAGGAGGGCGGTTACGCCCGCACGTACGCCGCGTACTGCTTACACGCGACCCTCGAGGGAGTGCTCGGTTCGGGCCGTCTACTGGCGGATCCAATCGCGTACATGCCGGACGATCCGACTCATGCCGACGCCGACATCGACTCCGTGTGCCCGGAGCACGCTCGCTGGGGTCTCCGATGAGCGCGGAGCTGCCATTCGCGGAGGCCGAGTACCGCGATCGTGCCCGCGGGGTGCGTAAGGAGATGAGCCGTCGCGACGTGGACGTGTTGTTCGTGATGAGCCCCGCGAACCTCTGCTACCTGACGGGGTTCGAGTCGATCTGGTACCCGCCTCGGGCGCCGCTCGGCGTGGTCGTCTCGCGCACCGACGAGGACCTCGTGTTCCTCGACTACGAGCGACACGAGACTCTGGTCCGGAGCACGGCGTTGTTCGACGACGCCGTCTTCTACCGCTACGAGGACGCCCTCGACACGATCGCTGCCGCGTTTCGAGAACGTCGGTGGGCCGAGGGCACGGTCGGGATCGAGTGGTGGACACAGACACCCGGTGCGCCGCTCGTACGCGAGACGGCCGATCGGCTGGCCGCGCTCGGAGCGCAGATCGTGGCCGGCGATTGGATCGTCGACCGTGTGCGCGCCGTGAAGTCCCAGGCAGAGATCGAGTGCGTGCGCCGCGCAGCGGAGATCGTCGACACTGCATTCGCCGACCTCCTCGCCCACGTTCGGCCGGGGCAGACAGAGCTTCAGGTCGCCGCCCGCCTGGATTCGGTGATGGCGGATCAGGGTGGCGAGTCGGCAGCGATTCGGACGATGATCTCGGCGGGGCCCGACGTCTGGTGCCGGACGCACTCGCCGCCGTCGCGGCGCCCGCTCGAGGTGGGCGACGTCATGTACGTCGACGCGTGCGGGGTGTTCAAGCGGTATCACGCCGACCTCTGTCGAACCGTTGCGATCGGGCGTGACCAGCCCGAAGTGCGGCGGATCCTAGAGCACACCGCCCGCAGCGTCGAGGAGGTGCAGCGCACCGTGCGGCCCGGAGATCCGCTGGACGTAGCCCAGCGTATTGCCGAGGACTTCGTCTTCTCCGAGATTCCGCGCGATCAGGTCTGGTGGGTGGGTGGCTACGCGCTCGGCATCGCGGTGCCTCCGAGCTGGGTCGGTCACACGTATCTGTCGAACGACGCCTTCGAGGCGTTCACGTGGGAGCCGGGCTACGTGACGAACTACGAGAACATCGTCTTCGACCGCGAGAGCGGCGCAACGGCGAGCTACATGGAGACGCTGCTGATGACCGATGACGGCATCGAGACCCTGTCTCGGCATTCCCGCGAGCTCGCCGTCGCAGGCTAGCGTGATCCGCGCGAGGCGAGCCTCGAGCGATCACGAGTCGCACGACCCCGTATCGAAGCGCGAGCGCATGCGCCCGCCGTGCCTCCCGTCAGTCCGCTTCGTGTTGATGACCGAAGCCGTACTTTGCGACCGCCCATGTGCCGATGGACGCGAAGAGAGCTACGGCAATCGCGGACGGAATGGTCGTGCTGTTCGTCCCTCCGCCACTGCTGGAGACGAAGTCCGGTCCCCACACCGCGCTGACGGCCACGGCGATCCACATCGCGACCATCGCCAGTGACGCCCACATCTCCCGCACGAGAAGCTGCGACGGCCAGCCTCGTTCCTGGACAGCGCCAGCGGGCGGCTGCGAAAGAGTCGACATGTCACACCTCCTTCCTTCAGTCGACGGTGACACGCACTGGCTCCTCGTGCATCCGGGAGATCCCCGATACGACGGACCATCGGCGATCCGCTCGTCGTAGATCCGAACGCTCCTCGAGAGGCTCGTCGGCTGTGGGCAGGTAGGGTCGGCCGTACCCAGACCTCGACCTGCAACACGAAGGAGCCGAAATGCCCAGAGTCGTCATCACCCACGCCGTGGAAGACATCGACCGCTGGCTGCAGGGTAAGGCGCAACGCGCAGCCGCCATCGAATCGGGTACCGGCAGCAACGTGACCGACTACGTCGCACACGACGGCAGCAACAACATCGCGGTCACAGCCGACGTTTCCGATCTGTCGGCGCTGCAGGGAATGTTGGCGTCGCCGCCTCCCGAGGTCCTGGCAGCGATGGAGGCGCACGGGGTCGTCCAACCAATCACAGCCTACGTAGAGGCATAGTCGCATCAGTACTGCTTGAACTCGGGTACGGCACGCACGACCAGCTTGGCAACGATCGCCGCCAAGTTGCACCGGGTCAGGCTGGGCGCTGCAGGGTCGAACGGGCGTTCACTACGCGCGAAACCTCGGCATGTGCCGTGGCGTCGCTGGGAGTTCGCTCAGTCGTCCAGCGATCCGTTGAGACCGCTACTTGCCCTTACCCTTCCCGTTGCCGTTGCCGTTGCCGTTGCCTTGGCCGTTGCCGTGACCTTGGCCGTTGCCGTTGCCCTTCGATGACGACGAGGTTTGAGACGACGCCTGACTCGAGGCACACGGACCGACCGTGTCACCGTGGCGCAGGTGCGCCTTCACGGCACGCGAACTGACCTTGATCGTCACGGACGGGTTGTTCACAGACTTCGTGCGGTGGCACAGCGTGACCTTGTACTGGTACTGCGCGGCCGAGGGCGTGTTGGTCCCGCCGAAGGCGGTAGACCCAACAACCGACAACGAGGCCGTCATTCCCACAGCCAGTCCGGCCGCGGCTGCTACTCGTATCCGTCTTGCCTTCATCCCACTCCCTTCCGCTCCCGATTCGCATCATAGTCCTCGGCAGCCGAATGGGAGCCCGCGACGCCATTTTGAGTGATCCAAGCTCGTTAGTTCGCGGCGAGCTGTCCGGTCAGTGCCGTAGCGGCGATCGCGACGGACGCGAGCAGGAGGCCGATGCGGGCGAAGGGACCGATTGCAGTGGGATCATCCCGAGGCCTGCCAGACGCAAGCAGGGCCGAGGCACAGTAGAGCGCCGCGAGGGTGACCGCCGGCATCTCCCAGTCCCAGTCCAGACCGGCGTGGACGAGGTACGCAACGTACGCGCCGGTCGCAGCGCCGACAAGCGAGGGGCCGCGTGCCCTCGCGGCAGCGATCAACGGGAGCCCGAGTACCGGCAACAGAAGAGCGAGGCCGATTGGCCCGAGCTCTGCGAGCACCTCGATGTAGATGCTGTGCGCATCCAGAGGCTGGTCGGACAGGGCTGCTCGCTCCGAGTACTGCGCGAAGGTTCCCGCGCCCGATCCGAGCACGGGGTTTTCGCGGTACTCGTTCAATGCGACGCGCCAGTACTGCCCTCTGGTTCCCAGCGAAGTCTGGCTCACAAGCACCAGAAGGACGACGCCGAGGACCGCCAGCACGAGAATCGCCGGAGCACCTGAGGGCAGTCGCCGCCGGCTCAGCACCGCCTCGGCCCGCCGAGCCCCCAGAGTCGCGAGCGCTGACGCGACTGCGAGACAGACCACGGCGAGTGCATAGCGAGAGCCCGCATTCGAGACCGTGTCGAGCTTGGCGCCTCCATCCGTGAGCACCGACGTGCGTGCCGTGATCCAGACGACTACGAGCGCAGGCGGAGCGAGCATAAGCGCCGTCGCCAACAGCCGCACGCGCCGACTCTCGCGAAGTGTCCATACGCAGCACCCGACCACGAGGGCGAGCCATGCTCCTCTGCTTCCCGTCAGTACGAGGGCAGGCAGCAGCACCATCGGAGCGGCCGCCCCTAGGGCGCGGGCAGGGCGAGTGCGGCCGTGTACCGCGAAACCGCTCGAGAGCACGATGCCGATCGCAACAAGAATGCCCAGTGCGTTCGCGTATCCGAGCGGATCGATCAGGAGCGCCGCTTCCAAGGGATCCCTTTCGATCGGCTCGCTCGCGAGGAGGCGTGCCCCGAGGCTGTAACCGGCCACCACAGTCACGCCTGTGGCGATGCCTGCGAGGATAGGGGCGACCCGCCTGCGGTCAACGAGAAGTACGAGCGCAAGCAGCGCTGCAAGGTAGACGAGACCACGGCGGGCCTCCGCGATCGAGGCATCAGGCACGGATGACCAGGCCGCCGACAGTGCGACCCACGTCACGAACGCCGTCAGCGCCCCGACCACCCAGACGTCAAGCCGGCCGAGCTCGATTCGGTCGCGCACGAGCAGCGTGATGGCGGCCAGCAGAGCAAAAGCCGCGGTTGTCCACCCCCAGGTCTCCGAGAAGTACCCACCGTCGGCAAACGCGACGACGACCGAAGCGGTCACGCCGCAAAGCCACGCCGCCGCGGAACGCAGGAGATGACGATCGGTGCCCAGCATTCGCGTCGAGCGTAGTCCGGATGGACGTGCGGGCACGCGCCTGGCTCTAGACCGGGCCAGTACGGACAGGCGAGCTTTTCGTCAGGTACCGCCCGAGCCAGGGCCGCGCGGCCTTCTCGTATTTCGTAGATCCGCGCTCGGCGTGGAGATGGACGAGCTGGGGAGCATCCTCGAGGGCAGGTTGGGGAGACTCGGATCGTCCCGGCACGAAGCTCCACGTAGCGCACGTATTGACCACTGACGGGACGCCTGTACGATGCCCGCCGCGGCAGGCGTCGCCCACGAACCGGAAGGTGCAGGAAATGCGTAAGTACTTCGTGGTGCTGGCGGCTCTGGCCGTAGCAGCACTTCTCATCTCAACGGCAGCACCCGCTGCCGGTGGCAGTCGTGTGATCCGCTTTATCGAAGTCGACAACGAGGGCACCGACGTGTTCATCGACGCCGATCACAACAACCGCCCATCCGCAGGAGACTCATTCATCGCTAGGCCTGTGCTCTACGCATGGGCAAGGGGAGGAGGACGCGGCGAGCGCATCGGGCACGCCAATGTCATGTGCACGTTCGCGAGCGGGCACGGCGCGTTCTGTCAAGGGACCTTCTTCCTCCCCGGTGGGACGATCGAGGGACAGAGCTACACCCCATTGTCGAACAAGGTCAAGGTGGCGGTGACGGGAGGCACGGGCGTCTATGCAGGCGCGCGCGGAACCTTCACATCGAGGAACATTCGGGACGCACGGGATGCGGACGGAAACTTCGTGAGTGTGTCTGCGGACGTGATCCGTCTCCTGTCGTAACCGGCACAGTTTGGGGGCCGAGGTTCCGCTCGGCCCCCTCTCTCAGTGGGCCGCCCCGCCTCCAACTCGCGCTCCCTCGATCCGCAGGGAGCTCGCGAACCTTGCTGGCGGGGGTCAGACGCCGGGTCGCGGCTCCGTAGGAACGAGCACGGCGCGAAACCGAGCACCCCGCCACGAGACCGAGTCGGTTCCCAGCCTGACGATCTCCTTGTCCTTCACGCCCTGTGAGCGCACGTAGTCGACAACAGCCTGTGCTGCGCTGATCGAGTACTCAATCGACACGATCCGTCGCCCTGCATG
>JAIBJO010000104.1 GCA_020029615.1 Actinomycetota bacterium | reverse complement strand
GCTTCGGCGAGCTCTGGGCCTGTCCCGTCGCCGGGGATGAGGGTGACGCGATGGCCCATCTGCGCGGCCGATCGTACCTGCGCCCGGTGCGAATCCCGGTCAGGTAGCGTCCAAGCGGATGAGCGAGGTTGCGGATTTCAAGCCGGGGCTCGAGGGTGTCGTCGCGGTCGAGACGGAGATCGCGGAGCCCGATCGTGAGGGTGGCGCTCTGCGTTACCGCGGCGTCGACATCGAGGAGCTCGTGGGTCGCGTCACCTATGGGAAGGTCTGGGGTCTCCTTGTGGACGAGAGCCTCGAGCCGGGCATGCCCGAGCCGGACCCGTACGAGCCGTCGGTGCTCACGGGGAATGCGCCGGCCGACGCGCAGTCCGAGATCGCGCGGCTTTCCGGCGTTTGGGGGCTCGGAAAGCTGACGGAGATCTCGGACGAGGAGGCACGAGACGACCTCGGGCGTCTGTCCGCGCAGGTCATGGCCATCGTCGCGCGCTCCGCCCGTGTCGCCGACGGCCACTCGGACACGGTGCCCGACGACGTCGTCGCAACCGCAACGACCGCGGCGGAGCGGTTCCTGCTGCGCTGGCGCCGCGCGGCCGATCCGCGGCACGTGAAGGCGATCGACACCTACTGGATCTGTACCGCCGAGCACGGGCTGAACGCATCGACGTTCACGGCTCGAGTGGCCGCGTCGACGGGCGCGGACCCCGGTGCATGTCTGTCGGCCGCGATCGGCACGCTCTCGGGGCCGTTGCACGGCGGGGCCCCGGCGCACGTCATCCCGATGATCGACGAGGTCGCGGAGATGGGCGACGCCGAGCGCTACGTCGAGGAGCTGCTCGGACGCGGCGATCGACTCATGGGCTTCGGGCATCGTGTGTACCGCGCCGAGGATCCGCGCGCGCGACTGCTTCGCCGGACGGCGGAGGAGCTCGGATCGCCGCGGGTCGAGACCGCCAAGGCGCTCGAGGAAGCGGCGCTCGCGGCGCTCCAGGCGCGTCATCCCGAACGAGTGCTCGCGACCAACGTCGAGTACTGGGCCGCTGTGGTGCTCGACGTCGCGGACATCCCGGCCAAGATCACGCCGGCGATGTTCGCCTGCGCGCGCGTCGCCGGCTGGTCGGCGCACATCCTCGAGCAGAAGCGCGTCGAGAGGCTCATCCGACCGTCGGCGCGCTACACCGGCCCGGGACCGCGGCCGCTCAGCTCGGTTCGTTGACGCTGTCGGAAGCTGCTGCCCGGGCCGATGCGCTCGCGCAGGCGGGCGACGAGCGCGAGCTGGCCGTGTTGCGGGCCCAGTGGGACGAGGAGATCGAGTCTGACGCACGCAACCCCGACTACCGCGTTCGCGCCCAGGCGTACCGGGCCATCGCACAGTTTCGGTTCCGCCAGAAACTCGAGCTGCTGCGCCGAGGGCTGGAGGACGAGAGCCCGGCCGCGCGCGGTTCGGCGCTGATCGCGCTCGAGGGGCTCTCACGGACGCACCCCGGGGACGTGAACGCGTTCCGCCCGCTGCTGCACGAGCTCGCGGCGCGGGACCCGAACGTTGCCGTCAGGAGGCTCGCGGTCGTGTGCCTGAAGAACGGGACACCACAGCGCGACACGATTCAGCTTCTCGAGGGGATCGCGGAGTCGGAGGAGGCGGATCCCGAGCTGCGCAAGACTGCCCGGGTCGTGCAGTCGGCGCTCAAGAAGAAGGCGATCGCGAAGTGACGCCGGTCGTCGGTGTCGTGATGGGCTCGCGCTCCGACTGGGAGACGATGGAGCACGCCGTCGCAACGCTGACGAAGCTGGAGATCCCGTTCGAGGTGCGTGTGCTGTCGGCGCACCGTACGCCGGAAGCGCTCGAGGAGTTCGTCGCCGACGCCGAGGACCGTGGAACACAGGTCTTCATCGCCGCGGCCGGAGGCGCCGCGCACCTCGCAGGCGTCGTGGCCTCGAAGACGCTCCTGCCCGTGCTCGGCGTTCCCATGGGAACGCAGCTGGGCGGGCTCGACTCGCTCCTCTCGACGGTGCAGATGCCGGCGGGGATACCGGTGGCGACGCTCGCGATCGGTCGCGCCGGAGCGGTCAACGCCGCGCTTCTTGCGGCGGCGATCCTGGCACGCTCGGACGAAGAGCTTCTGAGCCGCCTTCGCCGCTATCGCAAGGAGCAGTCGCAGGCCGTTCTCGACGTCGGCGACCCGAGCCTGTAGGGGCGAGATATCTCGCCCTATGAGGCGAGAACCGCGAGTAGCTCGTCTCCGTAGCGCTCAAGCTTCGTCGCACCGATGCCCTTCACGCTCGCGAGCTCGTCGAGCGAGCGCGGCTGTACGGCGGCGAGATCGCGTAGTGTCGCGTCAGGAAAGACGACGTACGCGGGAACGCTGTCGGCGCGAGCGCGTTCGATCCGCCAGCTGCGGAGGCGCTCGAACAGCCCCTCGTCGACATCCGCGCGGCCGCCGACGCTGATCCTCGGCGCCGTCGCTTTGCGGTTCGCCTCGAGCACGCGATAGCCGTCCGGCGTCGTCTTCTCCACGAGCGCGCCTGCGTGCTCGAGGAGCAGGATCCAGCGCCGAACGTCCGCGTCGCTCGCCGCGGCAAGGACACCGAACGACGGTGAGTTGCGAGCCGACGGCGGGGCGGTCACCGAACCGCGCAGCATCGAGACGAGGCTCCGTCGGCCGAGCGGCCAGCGGAGCCTCGACACCGCGTGGCTGATCGTCTCGCCGATGTCGTCGGGAAGCGGCGCGACGATGTCGGCCGGAATGCTGAACGACTGCGAGCGCGGCACGCAGACGTCGCAGGCGCCGCACGGAGGCTCGAGCGTCTCGCCGAAGTGCGCTGCCACCTGCGCGTGCCGGCAGCGCGAGCTCGCGGCGAACGAGATCATGAGGTCAGCCCGTCGTTCGGCGACGAGTCGCGCCCGGTCGAGGAGCGCCTCGACGCGGAGTGCGGCATCGTCCGGCGGTGCCAGAACCTCCACGCGCATACGTCTTCCCTCGTCGAGCCCACGCTGCACCAGCCCGGCCTGCTCGAGCATGCCGACGAGGACGCGCGGATCCCGCTCTGGGGCGACGTCTGCGAGCCCGTCCGGGTCCACTGCGCCCCGTGCGTCGCGTAGTGCGCGGTAGACGGCGCGGAGCTCCGAAGCAGCAGGGACGTCGCCCAGAGCGAAGCGCCGAAGCGACGCGCCGTCGGCGTTGCTCGCGAGGAGCAGTGTGTCACTCGGTTCTCCGTCACGACCGGCACGACCGACCATCTGCACGTACTCCTCGAGCGACGAGGGATGGTTCACGAGGCACACGAGGCGTACATCTGGCTTGTCGATGCCCATGCCGAACGCCGTGGTCGCGACGACGACCTGCGTCCGGTCCGACAGGAACGCGTCCTGCACGTTCGTTCGCTCATCCGGCGCGAGCCCCGCGTGGTAGTGCGCCGCGTGGAAGCCGTGGCCGACGAGCAGTCGAGCGAGCTGCTCGGTCGAGCGCCGCGAGCGCGCGTACACGATCGCCGATCCGCCGTCGAGGTTGTCGATCCGCTCGATGAGCGCACGCATGCGATCGTCGGCGTTCGAGACGGGGAGGACGTTGTAGCGCAGATTCGGCCGAACGACGGTTGTATGCACGATCTGGGGCCGGCGCCCGAGCGCTTCCGAGACGTCCCGCGCGGTCTCGGGCGTCGCCGTCGCCGTCATCCCGAGCAGCGTCGGCTCCCCGAGCTCCGCGAGCGCGCGGCGGATGAACAGGTAGTCGGGCCGAAAATCGTGGCCCCACATGCTCACGCAGTGCACCTCGTCGACGACGACGAGCCCGATCCCGATCGAGCGGGCGGTGTCGAGGAAGCCCGCCTGTCGGAGGCGCTCCGGCGCCGCGTAGACGAGGCGCTTCTCGCCGGCTGCGACGGACGCGAGCCGTGACGCGACTTCGTCGGCCGGAAGTGACGAGTTGACGAACGTGGCCGTTGGAGCGATCCGAGGCGGGAGCTTGTCGACCTGGTCCTTCATGAGCGCGATCAGCGGTGAGAGGACGAGGGTCGGCTCGGGCCGGAGCATCGCGGCGAGCTGATACGTCAGCGACTTGCCGGAGCCTGTCGGCATGAGCGCCAAGGTGTCGCGACCCGCGATGGCCGCGCGGACGACCTGCTCCTGGCCGGGTCGAAACGAGTCGAAGCCGAAGAGCTCGGAGAGGGAGTCGCTCAGGTTCGTCAGGCGGGCGAGTATAGGTGTCAGGTCGAACGATCCCCGCGCCCGGTACGGAATTGTTTACGCCGAGGCGTCCGGGTGTGGGGACTTCCGCCTCGCGTGCGGATGAGCCTCGAAATACACTTCGCGTCGCCTGCGGTCGGAGACGTGCGTGTAGCGCTCGGTCGTCCCGAGATCCGCATGCCCGAGCATCTCCTGGACTGAGCGCAGGTCGGCGCCACCCTCGAGTAGATGGGTGGCGAAGGAGTGGCGGAGGAGGTGGGGATGCACGCGGGTCGGCTCGAGCCCGGCTCGTTCGGCGAGCTTGCGCAGGATCAGGAACGCCCCAGCGCGAGTCAGCGGCCCGCCGCGCGCGTTGAGGAACAGCTCGGGTCGGTAGCGGCGATCGAGGTGCGGACGGCCGAGGGCGAGGTACCGGCGCACGGCCTCGGCCGCCGGCCGACCGAGCGGGACGAGCCGCTCCTTGCCACCTTTTCCGAGCACGCGAACGACCCGCTCCTCGACGGCCACGCTACCCTTCTCGAGCCCGACCGCCTCGGAGACGCGCAGCCCGGCGCCGTAGAGAAGCTCCACGAGCGCATGGTCGCGAAGCGATCGCGGGCCCGTGCCCGTGGCAGCGTCGATGAGACGCTCGGTTTCGACCGGCGAGAGTGCGCGTGGGAGCGTGCGCGCACGCCGTGGTAGCTGAAGTGAGGCTGCGGGATTCTCGGCTCTGGTGCCGATAAGGACGAGGTGGCAGAAATAGGACCGAACAGCAGAGACACGGCGAGCGATGGTCGACGCGGCGAGACCGTTGGCTCGCATCGACGCGAGCCAGCGCTCGAGCTCCTCCACCGTGGCGTCGGCCACCGGCCCCCCGCGGAAGTTCGCCAGCGCGGCGAGGTCGCGGCGATACGCGTCGACGGTGCGAGGCGAACGGCGAGCCTGGAGGGTCAGGAGGTACCGCTGGACGTCGGGGTCGGGTTGAGTCACGGCGCCCGACCGGATTCGCCGAGGGGACGTCGGCTCCTCTCGGGCGCTGCCGTCGCGCGTGTATCGGCTCGCGACGCTGCGGCCCTCGGCAGGTCCATCGCTGCAGTCGTGGCACTCCCCGTCTCTGTCCGGTGGGCCGCATGCCTCGGAGCCCTTGGTCTCGCGGTAGTTCCGTCCGCGACGGCAGGCGCCGCGACCGTCGTGACGTACCCGTCCTCGCAGTCGATCGCCGCGACAGGGGCGCTTCCTCAGGGCGGACAGAGAGACCTCGCGTACAACGCGGCAATCGGCGACCGGGAAGGCGCGGTGGTCGTCGTGAGGGCTGCGACGAAGATCGCGGTCGAGGTGACGACACCCCTTGCCGGCGGCGTCGTGACCCGCCTCTTCTTCGGGCACTTCGTCTCGGTCGCGGGACGTTCGGTTCCCGATGCGCTGGAGCCCTGGGACGGGGTGGAGCGGTCGACGGAGAGGCTGAACCAGCCGGTTCTCGTGCAGCTCGAGGTCCCGTACGGAACGAGGCCCGGACGGTACTCGGGCGCGATCACGGTCACCGCCGACGGACGACGCACGATGATTCCCGTACGACTCAGAGTCTTCGGCGTGACGCTCCCTCGTCCGGGAACACGCCTGGGGAACCTGCTGACGTCATTCCATCTGAGCCCGGAGTCGTACGTCGCCAAGGCATCCCAGCTGTACGGCTTCACGACCCACGAGCAGAGGATCGCCGCGAACCGCGCGCTCTTCGGCCTTCTGGGCTCGTATCGGATATCGCCCGGGTCATGGGGTTTCGGCGAGCCGCGCGGCCCGCGCGGGTACGAAACGAGCTCGAAGTGGTGGTTGGACTCGGCCGGGAACTTCCTCGGGCAGCTCAGGTCGTCGCCGGGGTTCTCGGCGCTGCGCATCCCGATCTCGAGCAACCGCACGTCCGAGCGCCACTACATCGCCCAGCTCAGTCCGTTCGAGCCCGAGACATGGTGTGACTACCTCCGTCAGGTGCGTGCCTTCTGGGCCGAGAATCAGGCGCTCGGCCCCGACTCGGTCGCGTACCTCTTCGGCTACGACGAGCCCGGACCGGCCGGACAGCGGCTCGTCGCGCGCCAGGCGGGCGCGCTTCATCAGTGCTTTCCCGACGGCAGGCTCCTGATGACGGGCAATCCGTCGCGAGCAAATGCGTTCCTCTGGGACGGGAAGAGGAGCGACGATCTCGACATCTGGACCGTGCTCTCTCGACGCTTCTACGGAAGGTGGACGGGGCCGGCGGACGAGCGGGCCGGGAAGAGCCGCTCACGCGACAGCCTACGAATGATCGAGAAGGTACGCGCCAGGGGAAAGATGATCTGGTCCTACACCTACACCGGAACTCCCGGAACGCCCGGTTTCGCTGCCACCGAGCCGCTGACGAACCCTCGGCTGCTGGTGCTCTGGACTGCGCTCGAGGGGATCGCGGGCGTCCTGTACGGACAGGGCGTGACGAGCTACTCGAAGGCGAACCCTCTCGAGGAGATCGGGTCCGGCGACCACGTGCTCGTCTATCCGGGCCAGTCGGGCCCGATGCCGAGTGCGCGGCTGGAGCAGATACGCGACGGGATCGAGGACTGGGCGGTCTTCAACATCGTGAGGAAGCAGCGCGGCGCGGACGACGTTCGTGCGATCCTCGGGAACGCCGGGCTCTTCAGCGCGTCGCGGACGGGAGTTCGACTCGGGTGTCACCTCGGCTGTGAGCTCGAGTCCGCCACGAAGTACGCGTGGCCGCTCTGGTCGCGAGATGCGTCGACTCCTCGGCGCATCGAGACTGCGAGGCTCGCGGCGCTGAAGCTCGTAGGCTAGCCGCGAGCCCGCCCGGTCAGGAGCGGGGATGCGCCCGGTCGTAGACTCGGCGAAGGCGGCGAGCGTCGACGTGGCTGTAGATCTGTGTCGTCGAGAGCGACGCGTGGCCGAGGAGCTCCTGGATGACGCGAAGATCGGCGCCACCTTCGAGGAGGTGGGTCGCGAACGCGTGCCGCAGCCGGTGCGGATGGCGCAGGAGCCGACGCACGGTGCTCGTCTCGAGTCGCCGTCCGCGGATGGACAGGAACACCGCTTCGGCTGCGCCGCGGACCAGACTGGGTCTGCCCTCCCGCAGGTAGCGAGCCAGATGGTATGCGGCCTCCTCGCCGAGAGGGAGAACGCGGTCCTTGCCGCCCTTGCCGTGAACGTGCACGATCTCGCGCTCGAAGTCGACGTCGCCGAGGTCGAGCATCACGGCCTCGGCGCTGCGCAGCCCGGCCGAGTAGAGGAGCTCGAGGAGCGCGCGGTTGCGCAGCGCGAGGGGAGACCCTCCCTCGACTCCCTCGAGCAGCTCCTCGACCTCGGCCGGCTTCGGGACGTCGGGAAGCCGCCGCGATCGACTGGGTGACAGCGCCGCAACGGGAACGAACGCCGGGCCGAACGTGTATCGGAGGCACGAGCGGACGGCGGCCAGGCGCCGTGCGATCGAAGCCGGTGCGAGCCGGTTGCGGCCGCTGCCCAGCTCGGCGACCCAGTCCGAAAGAACGCGCACGTCGACGTCCTCCAGGGTCGCGCCGCGCTGCTCGAGCCAGTATGCGAAGGCACGGAGATCCGAGCCGTACGCGCGTTGTGTGGCGTCGGCGAGGCCGCCGTGCTGGAGGAACCGGTCGATCGCGGCGCCGGTCGTCATGAGCCTCTATTCGGCCTGCAGCGCGGCACGCCTCCGGCTCGAACACGTTTCGGATCGGCGCGTCACTCGAAGCCGAAGGCGACGCTCGGCCTGGACCGAGTCGCCGCAGGCAGGCTTAGGCTATGCCAGGGCACCGCTTCGAGTCCTCCGGTTCGCAGGAGCCGGTCGTCCGACCGTCCGACCCTGCGGTGCGGAAGGCGAACCTGCGGCGGATCTTCCCGCTCTTCCGGCCGTACAAGGCTCGGCTCGCTGCCGTCTGCGCGCTGATCGTCTTCTCGGCCGCGATCGGTGTAGTCTCGCCGTTCCTTCTTCGGGAGGTGCTCGACGTCGCGATCCCGGAGGAGAACATGCGCCTGCTCACGGCGCTCGTCGCCGGGATGGTGGCGATCCCGATCGTGACGGGGATCATCGGCGTCTGGCAGACGCTCCTCAGTAACCAGGTCGGTCAGAGCGTCATGCACGACCTGCGCACGCAGGTGTACCGCCATCTCCAGCGCCTCTCGCTCGCGTTCTTCACGCGGACGCGGACGGGCGAGGTGCAGAGCCGGATTGCGAACGACATCGGGGGGATCGAGACCGTCGTCACCTCGACAGCCACGTCGGTCCTCTCGAACGTCACGACGGTACTGGCGACCGTCGTCGCGATGCTCCTCCTCGACTGGCGCCTGGCGGTGTTCGCGCTCGCTCTGCTGCCGCTCTTCGTCTGGCTCACGAAGCGCGTCGGCGCTCAGCGCAAGAAGGTGACCGCGGAGCGCCAGGCCTCCCTCGCGGACGTCTCCTCGATCGTGCAGGAGTCGCTCTCCGTCTCGGGGATCCTCCTCGGCAAGACGATGGGTCGCACGGACGATCTCGCCGAGCGGTTCGCAGGAGAG
>JAIBJO010000103.1 GCA_020029615.1 Actinomycetota bacterium | reverse complement strand
CGGGCTCGCGTACTCGGAGTGGGGGGTCGTCGCGCTCGCGGTGGGCGCGACGATCGCGGTGGTCATTCCGGCGCTCGCGATCTCCGTCGGCCGCCGCCCAGCCGCGCCGGTGCCCGAGCCCGCCGGCTGAACGAGACAGTCCCAGACGAGCGGGCTCGCATTGCCAGGGACGCCGCGAGTGCGTCCCGAAAGGCGTTATGTCTCTTCCCCACGGCCTCCCGCCGTCGCGCCCGAGCCGGCCGCCTGAAGCGGCCGAGCCGGCTCGCGAGCCGGGCTCTTTATGTCATCGGACGTAACGCCGATCAACATGATCCGGAGGTGACCGAGCGGGCGAATTTGTTCCGGAACGGCTGATCGACGGGGTCGCTCGAGCTTCCCGCACGAGTCGCCACAGGCCCCGTCGAGCAGAGCCGTACCGGCGGAGGCACAAACTCGGCGCCGCTTCGACCGTGCAGACGGCGCGCCGTGCGCTCGAGAAGCTCGACCTCGTCGAGACGACCGAGCGCGGCGGCTATCGACTCGCCGACATCTTCCTCGGGCTCTGGCTGCGCCGGTTCGGCTAGCGCGATCCAACCGGTGAGCGAGAGCGGCGCCCACGGCGCCCGCCCGCACCGGTGCCCGAGCCCGCATCGTAAGCGTGCGACGTAGAGGTCAGCGCTGGAGGTGGTAGAGCACCACGCCGTCCTTGTCCTCGCGGACGAGCGGTAGCCCATCCGTGGGTCGCTCGGCTGCGTTCTCCCATGGAGTCCCGGTTACGAGATCCGGGTGGAGTATCACCGTTCGTACTCCAAGCTCACGAAGCTGCGCCACCGATCTTGCGTCGGGAAACGTTGCGGTGTCCTGTCTGACTTGCTGGAGCCGCACCGGTTCGAAGGCACCGTATCCATTGACCATCTTCGGGAATCCGTCGATCGACCAGTACGCGTAGCGAGGATCGATGAGGTCGTCTATCGGAAGATGCAGCTGCGGTGCGGAGGCACTGATCTGGCCAGGTGGAACCGGAGGGACCTGAGGCTGTGGAATGGGGCCGAAGCCCTCGACGAGTACGGTGCCGGCGAGAGCTCCGGTCGCGACCAACGCGGCTGCCCGTCGGCTCGAGCCACTGTTGAACAGTGGGCGGCCCACGATCCAACGAACGATCAAGGCCGCGCCCGCCGCAGCGAGAAGAGCTAGCCCCAGTGACGTCAGGGTGTTCAGGCGGCCCGGTGTCCGGATTCCGTCCCAGCCGGGTGCGTAGTCGAAGAGAAGACGGTATGGCGTGAACCCTCGGTCCGGGTTGTCGTAGTCGGGCAGTCCGAGGGATAGGACTGCGCAGATCAACGTTCCGGCGCCCAACCAGAGGCGCAGGAGGATCGGATAGACGGAGCCTGCCAGGCCGAGAAGCGCGAGGACGACGACCGCGATACCTGGGAACAGACTCTGCTCGACGGGTACGCGCAGCGAGTCGCGCACGCGCGCCGTCGGTCCGGCCCAGACGAAGCTCTCGGACGGCGCGGCCAGGAACGCCTTCGGCGGCGGCGAGAAGAGGGCGACAATAGCCGGTGTGCGTCGTGCCTCAGGATGGTCGTGAAGCACGCGGAGGAAAGGTCGTGCCTGGAACGCGACGACGACGAGGAGCACTGCGACGCCGGCGACCGTTCCCCTGACGACTGTTCGTGGCAGGGCGGGCTTGCCTTGGCGCCACCACAGCCAGATCGCGATCGCCGAGAGTACGACGAGAAGGTATGCGAACTGGAGACCGAGAGTGAAACCGAGGGCAATCTGCCACGTCGCAATCAGCCACCCCGCGAGAACGAGACGACCGCTTCGCAAGCGATACCCGCGCACGAGGAGGAACAGGGCAAGGGGGATGCCACCGCTGGAGATGACCGGGAGATGCCCGTTTTGGGCCAGCCGCCACGGCGCGTAGGCGAATGCGATGCCGCCGACGATGGCTCCATGCCTACCGGCTCCAAGCTCGAACGCAAGCAGATACGCCCCGACGAAGGCAAGCGCATACGCGAAGACGAAGAGGACGTTCTGTACGACGAGCGCCGCGTGCGGACTGTGCGCGGACGCGAGGCCCGCGGGTGCATAGCCGAGCAACAGATCAGTGAAGGCAAGACTGTCGCGGTCTGGCCAGAATCTGTTGGACTGAAAAAGTTGAAGCGGCTCACTCAGGATCGCGTGGCCGATCCAGGCCACGTGCCAGGTGTTCAGCAGCGGGTCGCCGGTGTCCTGGGCAATCGTGCTCCCGAGGTGCAACACGAGAGGCCACGTCATCCCGATTGCGAGAACGACTCCGAGAGCCGCCGCCCACCACGGCGCTGCCATCCGGTTTGAGCGCACGTCTGACACCGGGACTCAATTCTTCTAGCGGCTCACTCGGTCGTGGTCCTCGCGCCGAGGAACGGGTCAAGTCTTCCACGTTCCACCCAGGGGTTCAGCCACGTTGCGCTCGCGGCGCCGTTGCTGCAGCCACTCGACGAGCTAGTCCTGAGCGCCGCGGACGCTGCCGCGATCGCCGACGCTAGCCGTATTGGGCAGCCGGAAATCCGACCAGGGAGCGATGGCACAGAACTGACACACCTGCCTGAGCTAGGGCGGTGCTCAAGGAGACGGTTCTGCGCGGCCAGCGTAGGGCGGAACGTGGAAGACCTGACCCCGTTTCCCTTACCCCGTCCCTAGCGGAAGACCTGACCTCGTTCCCCGAGGCTACTTGGGATGAACGACGACGTTACCACCGCCCAACTGGGTCGCTCCGAGACTCTTGATCACCGTGCCTCCGGTT
This sequence comes from Actinomycetota bacterium, assembly GCA_020029615.1. Classification (GTDB taxonomy): domain Bacteria; phylum Actinomycetota; class Thermoleophilia; order Gaiellales; family Gaiellaceae; genus GMQP-bins7. Next base: position 5,933 of record JAIBJO010000103.1, on the reverse strand, counting down.
GAGTTCGTGACGGTCAACGAGAAGTAGTCACCGTTGTTGCTCGACGGCAAGCCACCGTCGGTAACTGTCGCAACGAAGCGGAGGTTCCCTTGGCCAGCACCTGGTATCTGCACGCTGTCTTGCACGACCTGGAGGTTGCAGTTCCCTTGCAGTGTCGCGCTGATTGGATAGGGCGGAGAGAGCTTGCTGAACCCGAGCGTATCGAGTGAGTTGCTCTTGAAGATGTAATCGGCCGGGTTGCCGTTGTAGGTGCCTCGGTAGACATAGACCATCTGGCCTTGCGGCTTGCTGTTCTTGTTGAATCGTGCGTTGAAGCCAAAGTTGCCCTTCTCGTTCCCGCTGGAGCCATCGGGGATCCAGCCGCCGCCGGTCACGAACTGGCCGATGTTTTCGTACAAGGCAAATGCGCCCGTCATCGGCGACACGGGAGCCGCATAGTAGAGATTCGCGGATCCACTGCTTCCCGCGACGATCCTCATTGCGACGCAGTAGGCGCCTTCGGATCCGATGTATGTAGTCGTGGCCGTACCCAATCCGTCTCCGGCAGTGCCGCTGTCGACAACCTGGGCGTATTTCGTGGTCGCTGGACTACCCGCGCATGAAGAGCCTGAGTAGATATCGAATGCAACCCACATCTTGCTGATGTCACCAACATGCGATGTATCCGGCTCGTCTCCGGTGCCCGTGTAGCTCGCTGCGCCGCTGTCCCGTACGGTCGCCTGGAGCGTCAGGTTGGCGTTGGCCAGACCAATCCCGTCGCCGGAGTACTCGATAGACGCGTCCTCCTTCGTAACGGTGATCGTGAAGCTCACGTTTCCCGTCGCGTTGTAATCATCCTTCACTCTGACGGTCACGGGATAGCTGCCAGCGGACGCAGTTACAGTCCCGGTGACTGTCCAGCTGCGCGTTCCTGGGTATGTCCCGTCGGTCGATGTGCTCCCGGTCACTATCGCAAGAGACAGACCGGTCGGGAGGCCCGTCGCAGTCGCCGTCAGTGCCGACCCGTTCGAATCGACGTCCGATGCCGAGATCGTTACAGCCGTTCCGAGCGCATCGCTGTACTGGACGGATTGACTGGCGCCGGCGCTGATCAAGACGTCAGGGGCCGCATTGACATGCCACGTATAACTTGTCGCGGTTCCGGTGTTGTCGGCGTAGTCGATGGCCCGCACGTCGAACGTGTGGTCTACCCCGATGGTGAGGCCCGCGAAGTCTTGAGGGCTCGTGCAAGTCGTGAAACCACCACCGTCGAGCTGGCACTCGAGGTGGTGCACGCCGGACGTAGTGCCGCCGGAGACCGGGTCGGTGCCATTGAACTCGAAGTGTGCGCTCGTGCTGTTGGTCACGCTCGGTGGCTTGACGGGGATCGACGTCGTCGGATCAGTGAGGTCGATCTTGACCGTGTCGGTGTCGGCGTCGCTCGTGTTGCCGGCGGCGTCGGTCGCGGTGCAGCTCAGGTTGTGGATCCCCTCGTCCGAGACGTCCGCGCTGTAGTTGGGCTCCGAGCCCGTCACCGCCCCAAGCCCGCTCGCGCTGTCCGTGCAGTCGACGCTGTCGACGCCGCTTCCGCCCGAGTCGCTGGCGGTGATCGACTCGCTGACCGGGTCCGTGTTGTTCCAGCCGTTGGCATTGGCGGTATGGGTGATCGAGATGGTCGGCTTGGTGGTGTCCTTCGTAAGGGTGCTGTCCGCGCTCGCTCCCGTGTTTGTCGCAGTATCGATGACGCACACGCGCAGGGTGTTCGCTCCCTCGCTCAGATTGCCGGCCGAGACAGCCGTCGCGACACTCGCTGGCTGCGTCGAGTAGGTCCCGCTTGCGACCACGGTTCCGCTCGTGCAGTTCGTTCCGCCGCGGCGCACTTCGAAGGAGCCGTTCTCGTTGGCGTGCCAGTTGATGGTGGCACCGGCGTTCGTCAGAGCAGCGAAGGGCGAGCTCGAGTCAGTCCCGGCGCTTCCCTGCAGCGAGTCGACCGTGACGGTCGGCGCGGTCGTGTCCGAAACGACCGTGAACGCATCGAGGTCAACCGTTTCGGCAGCCTGGTTCGACTCGAGCCGTAGTTGCCATAGTCCTGCGTCCGCTGCAGCAATCGCTGCGCATCCGGAACCGTCCGCGCTGGACTCCGGATACTCAAGCAGCACTGTTCCGCTGGTGCTCGCGTCGGCCCGATCGCCGCCGCTGGTGTTGGAGCACGCTACGGCGGTGCTCGGCTTGATCCACGTCGTGCTGATGTTGTTCGCTGAATCGACATAGCCCAGTACGCGGAGGTAGACCGTATCTCCGGGAGCGAATACCGTCTTCGGCGTGGTCCTTGCGCTGTCCGCGAATGACTCGACATCAGCGACATCGAAGAAGGCTGTTGTGTCACTCGCAGCTCCGCCGCAGGTCGATCCGGCGTATTCGTGCAGGACATAGCGCCATTCGGTGGCGTCTGAGACTGGATCGCTCACTTGGATCGCGTACATGTCATTCGCAGTGCCGCCTGAGCTTGAGCCGGTGATGCACGAGCCAAGACCCTTCGATGTTCCGCTCTTGTCGAAGGCCTCGAACTTGTAGGACTTGACCTGCGCGGGTGGGCTAGTGCTCGTACTTAGCCCGGTCGCTTTCGCATAAACGGCGTCGCCTCGTTCGAAGACGACTCTCTCGATCGTTCGAGCGGTGTCGCTATACAGCTTCAGCTGAAGTGCATCTGCCACATAAGGCCCGAGGAACGGGCCGCCGGAGCCGACGGGGTCGGCGCCGGACGGCTGGGTCGTGTCGGTCGACTCGTCCGCTAGCGCGCGGTCGACGTTCAGCCGCCCGTTGCCGGTCTGTTCGACCGTCCCCGCCGGCTCGGCGTTCTTCGCCAGGCGCGAGACGACGACGCCGTTCGATGCGCCCGACGAAGCTTTGATCAGCGCTGCCGCGCCCGCGACCTCGGCCGCCGCCGCCGAGGTGCCCGTGATCGACGTGTAGCCGCCGCCTGCGGACGTCGTCGCGATCCCGGTGCCGGGCGCGCCCAGGAACACCGCCTGTCCGTAGTTGCTCGACGAGTTCAGCGCGTCCGACTGGTCGGTGTTCGAGACGCCGATCACGCCGCGGTCGCCGGCCGGGAACGTTACGGAGGAGCTCCCGTCGTTCCCGGTTGCCGCCACGAGCACGGCGCCGTTCTCCCACGCGTAGTCGATCGCGGCCTGGAGCATCTCCGAGTAGCCAGGGTTCGAGAAGGCCATGAGGATGACGCTCGCGTTGTGCTCGGCCGCGTAGACGACGCCCTCGATGATGTCCGAGTCCTGGCCGGTGCCATCGGAGCCGAGCACAGTCACCGGCAGCACGGTGACGCCGGCATACGCCACACCCGCCACGCCTTGGCCGTTGTCGGTCTCGGCGGCGACGATCCCGGCCATGGCCGTGCCGTGGCCGTTCGGATCGGTCAGGCCGTTCGAGCCGTCGAGGATGGACGTGCCCGAGACGACATTGCCGTCCAGGTCCGGGTGAGAGCCGTCGATGCCGGTGTCGAGGATCGCGACCCGCGCCGATCCGCCGGGCGACACCGTTCCGAAGACGTTTTCCCAGCCGATCTGCGGCAGTGACCACTGATCTCCGTAGTTGGAGTCGTTCGGCGTGCCGCCCGCCTCCCGCTCACGATCGGGCTCGAGGCTGATGACCGCGTTGTACGACCTCAGCTTGTCGAGCGAGGCCTGGAGGCTGTCGCCGCCCGGGAGGAGCACGCCGTGGATACGGAGAGCCCCGATGTAGGACTGGCTCTCGGCGCCGGCGGAGGCGAGGATCTGCGCTTGGGTGTCGGTGGACGTTCCGGACGCGAAGCGCACGAGATAGGGGACGGACGCCGACGCGAACGAGGCGGTGAAGGTGGTCTCGGCGCTTCGGCTCGCGGACTCTGTCGCAGTTGCCGTGAACGTCGCCGCGAGCCCACTCGGGAGATCGACAGAGTCGGCGATCGATCCGTCGGCCGCCACGGTGACATTGGTGGTGTGCTCCCACGCGTCGCCCTTGTCGTCGTCCACAGCGACATGGACCGAGCCGCCGGCTGTCCAGCCGTTTCCACTGAGCGCCACCGTCGCGCCGGGTGAATATGCGTCCTTGTCGCTCGAGAGAGTCGGATCCGCTGTCGGAGCAGGCGGGGGAACTGGAGGCTGCGCGGAGACGGTGAAGCTCGCGCTCGCAGTTCCCGAGGGCGCCGTGGCCGAGACGGTGAAGGTTGCGGTCAGCTCGGGGAGGTCGAAGGAGTCGGAGACCGTGCCGTCGGTCGCAGCGGTGACGTCGGCCTCGTGCGTCCAAGCGTCGTTCTGGTCGTCGTCGACCACGATGTGGACGGCCTCGGTAGACGCCCAGCCGGAACCGGTTAGTGCGACCGTGTCGCCGGACGCGTACTCGCTCTTGTCGCTCGCGATCGAGGCTTCATCGGGCGGCGTGGGTGGCGGAGGCGGCGGCGGAGGCGGCGCAGGTGCTGTTGCCGTGAAGGCGGTCGTTGCGGTGCCCGATGGCGCGGTGGCCGTGACCGAGTAGGCCCCGGCGACGTCGGGAAGCGTCAGCGCGTCCGACACGGTGCCGTCGTCGGCCGCGGTGAGATCGGCTTCGTACGTCCAGGCGTCGCTCTGGTCGTCGTCGACGGCGACGTGCACCGTCTCGCCTGGAGTCCAGCCCGTTCCGGACAACGCGACAGCCTCGCCGGGCAGGTAGTCGGACTTGTCGCTCGCGATCGCCGGTGTCCCCTCCGCAGACGCTCCGGACGTGAAGACGACGGCGAGCAGCGTCAGCGTGACGACGAGTGTGCCCAGGAGCCCGACCCGCGACGTCGACGCCTGCTTCGGTCGGGGCCCGGACGGAGGCTTCGGCGCAGGCATCGGCGCCGACACCTCGAGCACTCTCGTGTCGTCGAGCTTGAAGCGCCAGGTGCGGCTCTCGCCCTGGTCGGGTGCTGCCACAGATCGCCTCCCCTTTGCCGCAGGCGGCATCCCCATGCCGCGTGCACCCCATCTATATGCGGATTTCCGCACAAAGTCAACGATCGCGGGGTCGCGTCTTACGCCCCCCGTTGGTCCAGGCCGATACTGCTAGAATCCTGCGCCGGCGGGCGTGCGTCCGCCCTTTTCTCTGAGATGAAGACGTATACCGCCAAGCCGGGTGAGATCGAGCGCGAATGGTTCCTCGTGGACGCCGAGGGCAAGACGCTCGGGCGCCTGGCGACCCGTATCGCGGACACGCTTCGCGGCAAGGGCAAGCCGGCCTACACGCCGCACGTCGACACGGGTGACTTCGTCGTCGTCGTCAACGCCGAGAAGATCGCCGTGACCGGCTCGAAGCTGGACACGAAGATCTACTACCGCCACTCCGGCTACCCTGGCGGGATCAAGCAACGCACCCTCCGCGAGCAGCTCGAGCGGCGCCCGACCGAGGTGCTCAGGAAGGCAGTGAAGGGAATGCTCCCGAAGAACAAGCTCGCCGCCGCGCAGATCGGCAAGTTGAAGATCTACGCAGGCCCGGATCATCCGCACGCCGCCCAGGCGCCGAAGCCGCTGGAGCTCGCATGACCGAGATCGCGCAGTACCTGGGCACCGGCAAACGGAAGACGTCGATCGCCCGCGTGATCCTGCGGCCGGGCGACGGCAAGACCTGGATCAACGGCCGGACGATCGAGGAGTACTTCCCGCGCGCGGTTCACCGGAAGATGGTCATGGCGCCGCTGGAGGTCGCCGAGGCAGCGACGGCGTACGACCTGCGGGTGCGCGTGCACGGCGGCGGCATCTCCGGGCAGGCAGGCGCGGTCAGGCACGGCATCGCCAGAGCGCTCGTCGAGGCGGATCCAGAGATACGCATTCCGCTCAAGCGCCAGGGCTTTCTCACGCGCGACGCTCGCATCGTGGAGCGCAAGAAGGCCGGCTTGCACAAGGCGCGCAAGGCGCCGCAGTTCTCGAAGCGGTAGCTTCGAGAAG
>JAIBJO010000175.1 GCA_020029615.1 Actinomycetota bacterium | reverse complement strand
GCCGCCAGCCGGGCCCCAGCGGGTGAGCCGCCTCGCACCTCTCGAGCCGCAGGCCCTGGCCTACGACAAGCCGCTGTGTGCGTCGCTCGACGGCGACCACGGGGCGGTGGAATCTGCGCGCTGCGCGGGGTCGGCGCGACCGAGCACCCCCGGGCGGGGGTGAACGGACGGGATCGGGGTGCGAGCGGGGGCGCCCGAAGGTAGGGGTTGGCCGCCCGCGACGATGCGGGTCAACTGGCGAACCGCTCTTGTTTCACTTACGCTCTGGACTGGGCCAGCTTTGGGTCGGTCACGATCGGCGCGGCCCGGCGTGCGCTCTCGGCATTCGTCTTGACCCTGACTTTCTCGCGCTGGATCTTCCTGCGCTTCTTCCTGGACCAGTCTCTCGAGAATTTCCTGCGCGGGCACGTGTACGCATTCGCGGACCTTCAGGGCTCGCCGAGGCATCTGCTGTACGACAATTTGCGCGCGGCCGTCGCCCAGCGTCACGGCAGCGCCGTGCGCTTCAACACGCGTCTGCTCGAGCTCGCGTCCCACTATCACTTCGCGCCCCGGGCGTGCGCGCCGGCGAGGGGCAGCGAGAAGGGAGCCGTGGAGCGGAGCGTGCGGTACATCCGCGACAGCTTCTTCGCGGCACGCTCGTTCACGACGATCGACGATCTGAATCGCCAGGCGCTCTCGTGGCGTGACGAGATCGCCAGCGCGCGGCGCTGGATCGGCGACGACCGCAAGACCGTCGCCGATGCCTTCCGCGAAGAGGCCGTCCACCTGCTCCCGCTACCCGAGCATCCCTTCGAGACGGACCTGGTCACGCCAATCCGCTCCGACAAGACGATCTACGTCCGCTTCGACCTCAACGACTACTCGATCCCACCCGAGGCCGTCGGCCGGCCGCTGACTCTCGTCGCTTCCGAGCATCGCGTGCGCATCCTCGACGGGACGGCCGAGGTCGCCCGCCACGCCCGCTGCTACGACCGCCACCACAAGGTCGATGACCCGGCCCACATCCAGGCGCTTCTCGCCGAAAAGCAACGAGCGCACGGGTCCACGCCCAATTCCCGACTGATCGGCGCCGTCCCCAAGACGGAGACGCTGCTCGAGGCCTGCTTCAAGCGGGGCGAGAGTGTCTCCGCCGTCACCCAGAAGCTCCTGCTCCTGCTCGACGACTACGGGGCCTTTGAGCTGCGTGTCGCCGTGGACGAGGCCCTCGCCCGAGGAACTCCCCACGTCGGCTCGATCGTCTTCCTCCTCGCCAGGCGCCGGAGAGTCGGACAGCGACGGCTCACTCCCACGGTCGATCTCTCTCGCCGGCCCGACCTCAAGGACCTCTACGTCAAACCCCATTCCCCGGAGACCTACGATGAGCTCACTCGCCGCGACGACGATGACAGCGACGACGACTCCGACTAGCCTCAAGGACCGCCTGCTCAAGATCGGGCTCGAGGCCATCGCGCGCATCCTCGAGGACTTCCTGGCTCGGGTGACCAAGAGCCGGATGTCTCCCGTGCAGATGCTCGAGGAGATCGTGCGCTTGGAGGAGATCGACCAGAGCCGGCGCAGCCTGGAAAGCCGGCTCAGAAGGGCCCGCATCGGACGCTTCAAGCCGATGGCCGACTTCGATTGGAACTGGCCCAAGAAGATCGAGCGCGACCTTATCGAACGCGCCTTCACCCTCGACTTCATCCGCGAAGGCAGGAACCTGGCGCTCATCGGTACAAACGGCCTGGGCAAGACCATGATCGCCAGAAACATCGCCCACCAGGCCGCCCTCGCCGGCTTCTCGGTCGTTTGTACAACCGCTGCCGAGCTGATCGAGGACCTGCGCGCCTGCTCCCCGGAAACGCTGCGCCGCCGCGTCGCACGCTACGCCCGCCCCCAGCTCCTCGTCGTCGATGAGGTCGGCTATCTCTCCTACGACTCCCACGCCGCTGACCTGCTCTACAAGATCGTCGATCGACGTTACGAACGGCCGGAAGACAAAGACGTCCCCGGCCGCTCTCTGCTCATCACCACGAACCTCGCGTTTCGAGACTGGAACACCGTATTCCCCAACGCCACCTCGATCGCAACCCTCCTCGACAAGCTCACCCACCACGCCGACGTCACCCTGATCGATGGCGACAGCTACCGCAAGCACGAGAGTCAAAAGGAAGCCGCGGCCAGGAGAAAGAAGAAGTGAAAAGACCAGCCCACCAGGAACGCCTCTACATCGAGGCCGTGCTCGTGACCTACAGCTCCCTGCCGGGAACGCCCGCGCGGCCGAGCCGACAAGACCGCCACCTCGCTCGCGATCTCTGCCGCCGCGCCCTGCCCCTCAGAACCGTACTCACGGCCCTGCTCTTGGCCGCAGCTCGCCGGACACTCCGCTCAGGTCCCCCATTACCGCCAGTCCGGACCCTGCACTACTTCCTTCCCGCCATCGAGGAAGTCCTCGAACTAACCCCCGACCCCGCCTACGTCGACTACCTCGCCGAAAAGCTGCGGCCTCACGTCGCCGAGAAGGAGCGCCTCCTCGCAGCGCCTCTGACCTCATCTGAACAACGCCGGGAGACCCGTCAGATTTCCGCAATTTCTCACCGCCGCTAACAGGTATATCTACGTACCGGGCCGCAACGACGAGAAGCTGGACACCGCGCGCAAAGTATACGGCGACGCGTTCGTGGACTGGGTCCTGGAGCGCGAAGCCACCATCGTCGCCATCCTCAGCGAGTAGCTGCTCACGTGGGTCTGGCTCGGCCGGCCCGGCGCGTTCGACGGACGATGGTCCGCGGCTTCGTGCGTGACGAG
>JAIBJO010000019.1 GCA_020029615.1 Actinomycetota bacterium | reverse complement strand
CGAGCTCGTCGAGCTCGGCTATGAGAACGCCCGGATCGACGACACAGCTCGCCCCGATAGCGCTCCGCTTGGCGGCGATGATTCCCGTCGGGATCTGCCTGATCTTGTACGTCTCGCCCTCGACGACAATGGTGTGGCCCGCGTTCGGGCCTCCCTGATAGCGGCAGACGAGATCGGAATCCTGGGCGAGCAGGTCGACGATCTTCCCCTTGCCCTCGTCGCCCCACTGCGCACCGACGATGACGGTGGCGGGCACGCGCGCCAGTCTTGCACGAGACGCGGAGCGTCTAGCCGGCGTGCGGCGCCGCAACGGCGAGCCCGTGCTCGTCGAGCGCCGTCGGCTCGACTGCCGACACCGCCGGGAGACCCGAAGCGGCGCACAAGCTCTCCACGCCGGCTCGCTCGCCGACGATGTGATCGGCGGAGCTGCCTAGCCGCCTCAGCTTGGCCAAGAGCGGAATTGAAGCCGCCGTCGCAACACCGCCGACGACGAACGCCGATCCGACCGCTCGCGCCTCGCCGAGCGCACCGAGCCCGACCTGACCGCCGATGCCGCCGGCACTCGAGACCATCGAGTCGAACGAGACGACGGTTGCACGCTGCTCCGTCGGGACGATCTGGTGGAGATACGCGGAGCGCACTGGGCTCGTCACGCCCATCGACGCCGTCACGAGCAAGAAGGCCCCGAGCGCAACCCAGAACGAGCCCGAGAGGCCCATGACGACCGCAGCGAACGTCTGGAGCGCCGCGGCGGCAAGCAGGAGTGTCGTCCGCCGGCCGCAGTAGCGGGACGCGACGTTCACGACTTGGTTGCCGGCAATCATCGAAAGTGCGACGCCTGCGGCGACGAAGCCGGAGACCCAAATCGCATCGCTGTCGAGAAGCTCGAGCAGATACGGCTGGGACGCGTAGAACGCCCAGGTGAAGAAGCCTCCTTGGACGCACGCGGCGAGCATCAGTAGGCGAAGTCGCCGCTGACCCCAACCGAACTCGACACCGGCCTTCCCGTTCCGCGCCACCTCGCCGGGGAGCTCGCGCGCAGTCACGCGCCTGGGCGTGAATCCGAGGTCGTGCATCACGATGTACGCCACGACGAACACCGCAGCAAGGAGAGCCGAACGCACGAGGTAGGGAAACGCCAGGTCGACCTGGCCGAGAAGCCCGCCGCCGATCGTGCCCACGAGCATGGCCACACCGGTGATCTGCTGTCCGCGGGCGAAGACGGGGTCGAGGATCCCCCTGAACCCGGTGACCCCGAGCGCGTCCACGAGCCAGGCCTCCATGGCGCCCGAATAGAACGTGAAGCCGAGACCCATGAACACGGAGACGATCGCGAAAGCAACGACACCGGCCCCGATCTGCGCGAGCCCGACGTAGAGAAGCGTCGTCCCTCCGAGCACCGAGACGGAGAAGAGGAACGACATTCGGCGCCCGAGCGTGTCAGCGACCACTCCGGTCGGGATCTCGAACACGACCAATCCCACGGAAAACGCCGCGTTCGCGACGAACACCTCGAAGAAGCTGAGGCCGGCGTCGAGCAGGAAGAGGGTGTTCACCCCCCAGATCAGTGCCGCCGACAGCGTGTAGAGACCGGCCAGTGTGTAGTAGCCCGTGAGTACCCGGCGGCTCTCGGGCGGGTGCACGGCAGCGACGGCGACCTCGGCCATCGTCCCCAGCGTACGGGCTTGGGCTCAGCCTGCGCGGCCGGCGACCATCGTCGCCGTGGCGTGCACGAATCCGGCAGTCGATCGCGGTCGCACGGGTACGCCGACCGAGCAGCCGACCGGAAGCGATGCAACCGCAGCTGCGTCGCGATGGAACGGCGACGCGCCGCCGCGCGCGGGCATGAGCACGAAGTCGTCGGCCGTGACGATCGCCGCCACGGCGTCCGGACGCGAGCGCTCGTCGATCACGACCTCCGCGTCGTCATCGACGAGCCGCGCCAGCTCCTGCCCCGCAGCTGGCTCGGGCGCCAGTACGAGTAGCCGGCCGCGAACGGCGCCGGCAGCAATTGCCGCGACCGCCGTCGCAATATTCCTCTCGACAGCCCTCCGCTGCCCGAGGTCGTCCCGATCGAGCGCGAGAACCACGCGGCGAAAGTCGTTCGCTCCGGCGGCGACCGCGAGAACGGGAGCATCGGCCAGCGCCATCAGATCCGCGTTCTGCCCTCCGAGAACGATGTCGGCGGCCAGCGCTGCGCGCCGCCAACCGATGACGACGAGCGAGGCTTCGTGTTCGGCGACGATCGCAGCCAGACCGTCCGCGGTCGAGGAGTCGAGCCGCACGGCAACGTGGGTCTCAGCACCGACAGCGACAGCGGCTCCTTCTGCTCTCTGAGCACGCAACCGGGCTGCCGCAAGCTCGGGCCCACGAGTTGCCGCAACGGCGCCGACGAGAACATTCCCGCCCTTCGCCATCGCAAGGCGAGCGGCGAGCCGGATGACGGCTGGATCATCGACGACATCGCTGGGAACGAAGATCGTCTCGGCCAGGCGCTCGCCTTGTACGGGGGGCGGATCGATCCCGCGAGCAGCGCTTCGCGTGACGATGCTCGACACGAGCACTGTGATCAGCACGACGACGAGGGTTGCGTTGAGGAGATCGGTGTCGAAGAGCCCGATCTCGACGCCAATCGTCACCGCAGCGAGCGTGGCCGCGGCTTGGGCGAGGGAGAGGCCGAACAGAAGTCGCACCTGGGGACGCGAGAGCCCGAGCAGCCGGCCCGAGACATAGGCGGCAGCGGCTTTTCCCACGAAGACCACGGCGAGCGACAGCGCGGCGATGGCGAGGACTCGAGTCTGCGTGAACGCCTCTGGATCGATCAGCATGCCCGTCGAGAGAAGGAAGAACGGGATGAGCAGGACGCCACCGACGAACTCGACCTGCCCCATCAGCTTGCTGCCGTGAGGCACGAGGCGGTTCAACGCCAACCCGGCGAAGAATGCGCCCACGATTCCCTCGATACCCGCACGATCAGCTACCAGCGCAGCCGCCGTGAGCGCTACGAGGATGAAGAGGAACCGGGCACCCCGGTGCTGCCCCACTCCGGCGAACACCCAGCGCGTGGCGCGGGGGAGCACGAAAGCGCAGAAAGCAGCCAGTACAACGAGGCCCATCACGACCTCGAGCAGGAGAACGGACGGCCTCGAATCGCTCGCCACCGACCCGGCGACGATGGCCAGCACGGAGAGGGCGAGCGTGTCCGTCATCACCGTGCCGCCCCCCGCAATGCCGACGGCTCGATCGCGTAACAACCCCCGCTCCTGCACGATCGGGTAGGCGACAAGGGTGTGCGACGCCCAGAGCGACCCGAACAGCATCGCCGTCGCCGCGCCGTAGCCGAACGGCAGCACGAGTGCAATGCCGAGCACGAACGGCAGCGTGAACGTGAAGGCGCCGAACGTGAGCGCCGCGCGCCGGTTGGCCTGGAACTCGTCGAGGTCGAGCTCGAGCCCTGCCAGGAACATCAGAACGAGGATCCCGAGGTCGCCCAGCGACTCGACGACACCCTGACGCTCGACCCAGCCGAGCACGAACGGACCGACGAGAAGACCGCCGATGATGACTCCGACGATGCCCGGCAGGCCGAACCGCTCGACGAGGAGAGGCCCGAGCAGGATCACCGCGAACGAGACGAAGAAGGTCCATTCGGCGGACGCCGGGGGGAACTCGATCGCGAGCAGCACGGGCCGAGTCTCTAGCTCGGCCCGGACGGAATCGGGGCTCTACGCGGCGACGACTTCCGCGAGCCGTGGCAGCCGGCGCGATCGAGTGGATGTCGAACGCCGACTGCCTCGGTGCGCTCCCGTGCGAAGCGACGCCCGTTGCCGCTCTGGGGTCTGGCTGAAGCCAGACCCCAGGGTTACGCCTGGCGCCGCCCGCAACGTCTGGGGGTCTGGCTGAAGCCAGACCCAGGGTTACGCCTGGCGCCGCCCGCGGTCTGGGGTCTGGCTTCAGCCAGACCCCAACGGGCGCCGGGCCGGAAGCGGTCCGGGCGAATCAGATCGCGCGGCCCGCACCCGGACGCGCGCGATCGTGGCAGCGATCGGCTAGGCCGCTGCCAGGTCGGCGAACTTCGCGTAGCGTCGAAGAAAGGAAAGCTTGACCGTCCCCGTCGGGCCGTTGCGGTGCTTCGCGAGGATCACCTCGGCAATCCCCTGCTGGTCGGACTCCTCGCCGAGGTAGTACTCGTCGCGATAGACGAAGAAGACGAGGTCCGAGTCCTGTTCGAGCGATCCCGACTCACGCAGGTCGGAGAGAAGTGGGCGCTTGTCGTGACGCTGCTCGACTGCCCGCGAGAGCTGCGACAGGGCGAGGATCGGGACCTCGAGCTCCCGCGCCAGGACCTTGAGCGCGCGCGAGATCTGCGAGACCTCCTGAACACGGTTCTCTGCGCTCGCGCCAGAGGTCATCAGCTGGAGGTAGTCGACCACGACGAGGCCAAGGCTCGGCTCCCGCGACTTGAGTCGCCGAGCCTTCGAGCGGAGCTCCATGATCGTGGTCGAGCCCGAGTCGTCCACCCAGATCGGCGCTTTCATCAGCCGGTCGCACGCCGTCGTGAGCCGCGGCCAGTCGTCCGGTGCCAGCTGACCCGTGCGGAGGCGCTGGGACTCGACCTTCGCCTCGCTGCACATCATCCGCTGCGTCACCTCGGACTTCGACATCTCGAGCGTGAAGAGCGCGACCGGCGTGCTGTGCCGGACACCGAGGTTGGCCGCGATGCAGAACCCGAGCGCGGACTTCCCCATCGACGGCCTGGCGGCGAGGATGATGAGGTTGCCCGGTTGAAAACCCGATGTAAGCAGGTCGAGCTCGCGAAACCCGGCCGGGATTCCCGTGATCTCGGCACCCGACTCGTAGAGCTGCGTGATGCGCTCGAAGCTCTCCTTGAGGAGCGCCTCGATGTGCGCGAAGTCACTCGTGACCCGCTGTTGCCCGAGCTCGAACACGATCTGCTCGGCGCGATCGACGAGGTCCGGCACCTCACCCGGACGCTCCTGGCCGAGTCGCGTGATCTCCTGGCCGGCGCGCACGAGCCCGCGGAGCGTGGACATCTCCTTGACGATGCGCGCGTAGTGCTCGACGTTCGACGTCGACGGGACGAGGGCCGCGAGCTCGGCCACGCGCGCCTGCCCGCCGACCGCCTCGAGTTCGCCACGCTCGTCGAGCTCGTCGGCGAGGGTGATGGCGTCAACCGGCTCGCCCTTGGCCCAAAGCGCAAGCGCGGCTCGGTAGGCCTTGGCGTGGCTCTCGCGATAGAAGTCAGCCGCCCCGAGAATCTCGCTCACGGTCCCCACCGCCGTCGTCGACAGCAGCATGGCGCCGAGCACGGACTCTTCGGCCTCGAGGTTCTGGGGCGGGACGATCGCACTCAGGCGCTCGCCGACGCGGTCGAGCGCTCCGGCCGAGCTCATGCGATCGCCGAGGTCGGCGACGTGCGGCTCATGGGTCGACCTCTGCTCGGCGTCCTTGTCACGGAGCGGGAGTCAAGCCGTCGAGCCGCGTTGCGTCCAGTAGGGACAGAAACCGCCTCCGTGCAGGGAGAGAGGAACATACGTTCCCATGTTATCCCCGCCTCCGGATGTCCTGTCGACAGCGCAGCCCAAGTTGTCCAGACGAAAACAGTCGCTCCGAGCGGGAATTTCGTCGGCTTCTCAACAGGCATGTTGACGACGCGACGCGGCCTGTGTACGAGAGCCGCGACGCCGGCGTCCGGCGGAGACGCGCTCGGGTCGCGTCCGCTACGAGCTCTTGGCGCCCGCGAGCACGAGCGGACGCAACAGCCGCGAGAGCCCCGCTGCGCCCGCAGTGGTCAGGTGCAGCCCGTCCGAGCGGAACCACGGCTTCCCGCGGCTGTATGCGTCCCAGTCCGCGACCTCGAGGTTCGGCCAACGACGGGTCGCCGGCCGGATTCGCGCGTTGTTCTGCGCGTAGTTCGACGTCGTCTCGCGAAGCGTGACCCAGATGACGGCTCGGATGTGCTCCGCTGCGAGCGCTCGCATGACTCGGTCGACGTCGTACACCGCCGCCCAGTCGTTGTAGCCGACGTCGATCACGACGACTGGGCCGAGCGAGCTCCCCTGCGTGCGGATGATCTCGAGCGCCGTCGCAGGCTTCGCGCCCTGGAACGCGCAGCTCGCGGCAACGAGGCGTCGACAGACGGCCGTGTCCGAACGGAGGTCGAGACCTCTGCCGAGGTACCGCCGAGCCGAAGGAACGTAGTCAAACGACTGTACGATGGAGTCGCCGATGAGCGTGACGCGAGGCTTCGCCACCGGCGTGGCGGACGCGGCATCGCCTGCGGCGAGTGCCGCGCACACGACGGTGGCAAGAGCCATGGCGCGCACGAGATCCTGTTCGCCGAGGAGGCCGCTAGGCCTCGTCCTCGGGCGACGGCTCGTCGACCGACGCCTCCTGCGGAAGGATCTCGTCATCAGCCTCGAGCTTCGCTGACGAGTCCTCCTCGGAGAGCACCTCGGCGATCACGGTGTCGAGATCGGCGTGCTCCACCTGGGCCGCCGCTGCGGCAGCTGCTTCGGCTTCGGCCGCCTCGAGCGCGGCGAGCTCTTCCTCGGGCGGGAGCTCCCCGCCCTCGGGGACGACGAGGGTCTTGACCTCGACGTCGACCTCCTGGAACACCTCGATCGGGATCGAGTAGCGCCCGATGCGCTTGATCGGATCGATCGAGATCTTCCGCCGGTCGACGCGGATCTTGCGCGCGCGCCAAATCTCGTCGGCCACGTCGGACGGCGTGACCGAGCCGAAGAGCGACCCGGTCGGTCCCGCCTTGACCTCGAAGCGAAGCACCGTCTTGCCGAGCACCTCGGCGATCTCGTGCGCCTGCTCGGCCGTGCGCGCCTCGTGCTTCGCACGCTGCTCGTCGACGCGGCGAAGCTCGGCGACCCGGGCGGGGGTCGCGGACTCGGCCATGCGCCGCGGCAACAGGTAGTTGCGCGCGTATCCGCGAGCGACGTCGACGACGTCGCCGCGCAGGCCCAGCTTCTCGACGTCAGTCAACAGAATGACCTGCATCGCCGGCTCCTAGCCTACGTATGGGAGAAGAGCCATCTCCCTGGCACGCTTGACGGCGGCGGCGACCTGTATCTGATGCCGCCGGCACGCGCCCGTGATGCGACGCGAGCGAATCTTGCCCTTCTCCGAGATGTAGCGCCTGAGCTGGGCGATGTTCTTGTAGTCGATCTCGGCGACCTTGTCCCGGCAGAAGTGGCAGCTCTTCCGTCTGCCGGGCGCCGTGCTCGGGCCGGTGCGCCTCCGTGGCTGCTGTTTCTTCGATGCCATGTGTCGCGTCTCCTAGAAGGGAATGTCGTCGTCGGCGGGCGAGGACGGGAAGTCCGCACCGCTCGTGGCGGCGCCTGCAGGAACGTAGGCGGCACCCTCGGAGTCCTGACGACTGTCCAGGAATTGCACGCTCTGCGCGACGACGTCGACCTTGGACCGCTTCGTGCCGTCCTGAGCCTCCCACGAGCGCCAGTCGAGCCGGCCGTCGATACCGATGCGGCGCCCCTTCGACAGATGTTGCGAGAGCATCTCGGCCTGGTTGCCGAACACCTTCACGTCGAAGAAGTTCGGCTTGTCGACCCAGTTGCCGGCCTCGTCCTGCTGACGTCCGTTGACGGCGACGCCCATCTCCAACACCGGGGTCCCGGACGGGAGGTGACGGAGCTCGGGGTCGCGGGTCAGGCGTCCTACGAGCGTCACACGGTTGATATCACCAGCCATCTCTACTCCTCCTGTTCGTCGACGTCGGATGCGGTCTCTGCATCCTCGCGCGCCGGCACGGCCACCGCTACGGGCCGCGCGGGACTCCCCTGAATCCGACGTGTCGCCATATGCCGCATGACGCCGTCGTCGATCCGGAGCACGCGGGACGCCTCGTCGAGCGTCGTTGTGTCACAGGTGAACTGCAACAGGTGGTAGCTGCCCTCGCCCTTGTGGTCGATCTCGTACGCGAGCTTGCGCCGGCCCCAGACGTCGTGCAGGTCCCACGAGCCGCCGCCCTTCTCGACGAGCTCGCGGACGCGCGTCACGATCTCGGCCTGGCGCTCGTCGCCCAGCTCGACGTCGAGCAGCAGCAGAATCTCATACTCGTTCACGGTTCCCGTTCAACTCCTTCCCTCGGTCTGAATCGGCCTCACCGGTGAGGACGCCGCCGGGAACGGTCGGGCCCAGTGCGAGGCAGGAAGCCGCGGAAGGGTACCAGTAGGGGCGAGGCTTGCCTCGCCGTCATCTGGTCGCCCGGATCCGCCGTCCCTGAAACACGCCTCCGAGGGCTGTACCATCGGGCCCGTGCGAAAGCTTCTGAAGTGGATCGTCGTGACGATCGGCATCGCGGCCCTCGTGCGCTGGTTCAAGCGGCGTGGTGCCGAGCCCGACGTCAGCACGGCTTCGTACCCCGCGGCAGGCGACCCGGCGGACGAGTTGCGACGAAAGCTCGCCGAGTCGCGAGAGGCGAACGAAGAGGGCGAGGCTCCGGAGACGCCGGAGGCGACCGTCGAGGAGCGGCGCGAGGACGTGCATGAGCAGGGCCGGGCGGCGCTCGACGAGATGAAGCCCTCAGACGAGAGCTGACCGGACCCCCATGGCGGACCCGTCCGAGACGACGCAAGTCTCCCGAGAGCCCGCCGAGCAGGAACGCGAGGAGCTCCTCGCCGCGGTGCGCGCACTCGCCACGCAGGTGGGCGGGTTACAAGAAGAGCTCGAGGCAATGCGCGCGCAACCGCGCACACTTCCCGTACCCGACGACGAGCGACCTGGCTGGGACGATCGGATGCCTGCGCAACGCGAGAGCGCCGCCTGGGTGCGGTCGCTCGACACGCCGATGTTACGACGCCCTGCCATCCCGTGGCTCCTGATCGAGATCGCCTTCCTCGTCGCTGTCGCCGTCCTCGCCGTCGTAGCCAGGCTCGACGCCCCCGCAGTCGTCGCGGTCATGGTCGCCGCCTGGCTCCTCGTCGCGCTCGCCGAGTGGATGTCCGAGCGGGCCGCCAGCCGAGACCGCATGCTCGAGTACGGCCGGTTCGCGCCCGGCGCTCCGACGCTCGCTCGGGACCCGTCGTGGTTCGGGCCACCGGTGGAGCGCACCCCGCGCGGGATCGGGGACGTGGGCGAGACAACGGCTACGCGACTGCCTCCGCCGTCGTCCTAGCCCATGCCCGGGCGACCACCTGGCGGGCTCTCGGCCGTCGCGACGACGGCTCGTTCGAGCGCCTGAGCAGGGCTGGTGCTCTTCCCGACCGCCACCTTCGCGATCTTCTTCATGCTCGTGCTGCCGCTCTCGTGGCTCCTCATGCCGCGAGGAGAACGTTGGCGGCCCTTCATCATCCTTGCGAGCTTCGTCTTCTACGCAGGTTGGGACTGGCGCTTCTGCTTCTTGCTCGCGTTCTCGATCGCGTGGAACCAGGTCTTCGCGATCGCGCTGCACAACCGTCGGGACGAACGGGCTCGGAAGTGGCTGCTGGCATCGGCGCTGACCGGGAACCTCGGCGTTCTCGCCTATTTCAAGTACTACGACTTCTTCGTCGCCTCGACGAACAACCTCTTTGCGTTCGTCGGAGTCGACGTCCCCATCGAAACGCGCTCGATCGTCCTTCCCGTCGGCATCTCGTTCTTCACGTTCATGGGCATCGCCTACGTCGTCGACGTGTACCGGCACGACTTCGAGCCGGTGGGCTTCGGGAAGTTCGCCGCGTACCTCTCGTTCTTCCCTCACCTCGTCGCGGGGCCGATCGTTCGCCCGGGGGAGCTGATCCCGCAGCTCGAGTCGCCCCGCGACCCGCGCTACGTCGACACGTCGCGGGCCTTCTTCCTGATAGGGACCGGGCTCTTCATGAAGGTCGTGATCGCCAACTACCTCGCGGCGAACATCGTCGACGAGGTCTTCGGCGCGCCCGACCAGCACTCGTCGCTCGAGGTGCTCGTCGGGATCTACGCCTATTCGGTCCAGATCTACGCCGACTTCTTCGGCTACACGAACATGGCGATCGGGATCGCGCTCCTGCTCGGCTTCAGGTTCCCTCAGAACTTCGATGCCCCCTACTCGGCGACGTCGATCACGGACTTCTGGCGCCGCTGGCACATGACCCTGTCGCGCTGGTTGCGCGACTACCTGTACATCCCGCTCGGAGGGAATCGGGGCGGCAAGCTCCTCACGTACCGGAACCTCATGTTGACCATGCTCATCGGCGGGCTCTGGCACGGAGCAGGCTGGACGTTCGTCGCCTGGGGAGCCATCCACGGCAGCGCGCTCTGCGCCGAGCGCTGGTGGCGGGAGCGGCCCGGGTTCGTCGAGCGGCCGTGGACGCGTGGCCGCCGCGCCTGGCACCGCTTCTGCACCTTCCAGGTCGTCTGCTTCGCGTGGATCTTCTTCCGCTCGGACTCGTTCGCCGACGCATGGGATCTCATAGAGCGTCTCTTCACCGCATGGGGCGAGCCGTCACCGCTGGTCACGGGCGGCGTACTCACCGCAATCGCCGTCGGCGTCGGATCGCAGTACCTTCCGCACCGCCTCCCGCTCGTGATCATGGCTCGCTTCTCCCGGCTCCCGGTCCCGGCGCAGGCCGCGGTCCTGTCGCTGGCACTCTTGGTGACGCACGCGATGGGGCCCGAAGGCGTGGCGCCGTTCATCTACTTCCAGTTCTGAGAGATGTCCGACAACGAGACGCAGAGACGGAGGCCGCGCCGACGGACGGGTGAAGGCGGGCGGCGCCTGCACTCGGCAGGAGCCGCCATCGTCGTCTCGCTCGGGGGGCTCCTCATCGCGCTCCTCCTGAACGCGCCGGGCCTGCACAAGTCGGCCACGGTCCAGCCGGAGGGCTGGAAGCGCGACACCGCGCTCGCCGTGACGGGGCCACTGGAAAGCGTCAGCGGCGCACTTCTCCTCGACCGACCGCGCCGCGCGCTCAAGGCGGTACTCGGCCGCTCGGACGACGACCGGATCGACACTGCAGTCGTCATCGCGCCCGCGCCGGAGGAGCCCGGCGTCGGTCAAACACCCACTCCGCCCCCGAAGCGCGAGAAGTTCTCGCCGAAGCGCGCGCTCCGGATCTGGATCGCGGGTGACTCGCTCGTGGTCGTCCCGGGTGAGTCACTCCTCCGGGCCGTGGCGGGAAACCGGGCCATGGCGGCCGGCAGGATCGAGGGGCGAATCGCGAGCGGGCTCGAGCGTCCCGACGTGTTCAACTGGTTCAGGCGCGTTCGCGACGAGATGCACGCAGGTCAGCCGGGAGCGGTCGTGCTCATGTTCGGGGGGAACGACGACCACGGCTTCATGACCGGGCTGCCGGAGGGCGCTCGAATCGGATCGTTCGGTAGCCCGAGCTGGCAGGCGGAGTACCGCCGCCGCGTCGCAGGGATCATCGACACGGTCACGCGCAATGGTGCATTCCTGGTCTGGATTGGCTTGCCGATCACGCGCGACCCCGCACAGACCCAGCGTTTCGACACGATCAACGCGATCGTTCAGAAGGAAGCAGCCAAGCGTCCCGGGAGGGCCGCCTACCTCGACACGTACTTCTTCTTCGCCGGCGACGACGGCGGCTACTCGCAGTACATCGCCGACGACGCCGGGCAGCTCGTGAAGATGCGCGCCGACGACGGCGTCCACTTCGAGCGTCCTGCCGGCGACCTCATCGCGAAGAAGGTGCTCGAGCACCTGGAGGAGCGCTACGACCTCACGAGCTGGAGACGCTGACGCGCTCTCAGGGCTTGGGCTGGACGGTCACGGGCGCCCGTAGGCGCAGCGTTCGCTTCTCCGCGACGACCACCGCCTGGAACGTGAGCCTCACTCCCAGCGACAGCGCCGGCCACGTGAGCACGCCCGTTCGCCTGCCCCTGAACCTGATCCACGTGCCGGCGTCGACGCCCGAGCACTGCGTCATCGCGGTGCCCTTCCAGCAGCCGACGACAGTTGGGCCGAGGAGGATCTGAAGGCGCATCTTGGCCGGGACGGGCCTACGTGCCGAGCTCTTCACCGTCACAGTCCAGCGCCACGGCTGATCCACGACAGGTGCGGCCGAGCTCGTCACCAAGGTCGCCCGGACCGGATTCGCGGCGACGGCGGCCGAGGCGAGCACCGCAGCGGCGAGCGCGGGGCCGACGAATCGCATCGGTCGAATCGTAGCCCTCTACACTCGCACTGCGGCCACCCGGTCGAGCCCTCGGCCGGCGCGTGGCAGGGTCGCAAGGGCCACGAGCGCGGGGATCGTCGGCGCCCAGAACGCGAAGACCCGGTACACGGCGACGGCGACGAGCGCAGGCGCCAGCGGGACCCCCACGACCGTCAGCGCGTACGTCATCGCGGCGTCGACTCCACCCACTCCACCGAGCGGAAGCGGGAGAATCGTCGCGGCGTGCCCGGTCGCGAACGCGAGCACCAGCTCCGGCAGCGGCAAGGACTCGCCCACGGAGCTGAGTGCCGCCCACAGGCACGTGACGTTCCCGCCCCAGTAGAGAAGCGACCAGAGCAGCGATCGCGTGCCAGTGGGATGCGGCAGCACTTCCCGTACCCACGCTGCGCCGGCGATCGCGTAGGCGAGCGCGCGGTGAACGATCGCGCCGCCGGGAGCGGTCAGGCCCTCGACACGCCCCGGCTGTGTCACGAAGATCGCCGCCGCGAAGCTGAAGGGAATGGCCGCGAGCCACGGCACCGTCAGCGCGAGCGGAGCATCGCCCCAGATGCCCAGAGCCGAGAGCAACGCCGCGATCCATGCACCCAGGCCGAAAGCGACGTAGAAGAGCGTGTTGAAGCCGAGCACGCGAACGAGCGCGTCGCGCCGATCGAAACGTGCCCGACGAAAGCACCAGTACGTGGCCGCAAGGGCGCCGGCTCCGCCTGCGGCGAACACGCGCGTGGCTCCGATGCTCGCCAGCATCACGTGCGCGCTCAGGCCGATCCCTGGATCCGGGCCGTCGTCCCAGCGCACCGCTTCACGGACGACCGCCGCATAACCGGCGAGCGCGGCGACCTGGGTGGCGAAGCACACGGTGAACCACGTGGAATCGGCATGCTCGATCGCGTCCTTGACCTCGGCGAACCCGGCGGCCCGCGCGATGAGAGCCCCGACCCCGACCACGAGGAGGGCGGCGACGACAAGTGCGAGGGCCACCTTCCATGCGGGAGGAAAGGGCCGCCCTGTGGAGGGATCGGCGCTCATTCGTCACCTTTCGGTGTCAGGCGCCTTCGGGAGCCGAGCGCACGCCGCGCACCGAGGCCGAGCGCCGCCCCGGCGAGCGCGTCGAGCACGTAGTGGTTCCCCGTCGCGATCACGATGAACGACACGAGCGGTGGATAGGCGTAGGCAGCGCGCTTGACCGCACGCGACTCGGCCCGCTCCGCGATGGCCGCGCCGGTGAGCACGGCAAACGCGACATGCAGGCTCGGCATCGCCGCGACAGGGTTGTACAGCCGAACGAGAAGGCGGTGCTCGAGGTCGAGCCCGCTCACCTCCGCCATCGTGTCGACGAAGCCGTCGAGAGCCCTGGGCGGCTCTGCGGGGAACAGGAGGAAGATCGGCTGCGCGGCGAGATAGGCGCCCTGACACGAGCGTCGTAACCCGTGATATGCGGGATCTCGGCGGCGGTAGAGGAAGGCGAGCCAGCCCACCGTCAGCGTGACGTTGAAGGCGGCGTAGCCGACGTTGAGCCCGTGCACGGTGCGCGAAAAGCGGAGGACGGCGCGCTGGAGCAACGGCTCGACGTCGATGCCGAGCCGCTCCTCGGCAGCCACGATCCGCTCGGCGTTCCGACGGGCTCGGGCCCGGCCCTCGCCGCATAGGACGACCGCGCGAACGACGAGATACAGGCCGTAGACGACGAGCGCGAGCGCCACCTCGCGCCGGGCGGAGAACGCCTTCACTCGGCCTCGTGCCACGTCAGCGGATACACGGCCGCCCAGTGTTCCGCATTCGCCCGCACCGTCGCCGTCCAGCGATCCGCAAGCTGCTGGAGAAGGGCCCGCTCGGCCTCGACGCCGCCGTCGCGCACCGGTGGATCGAGCGCCGGCTCGATGTCCACGCGCCATCGACGCAACGCGACCGGAAGGACGCTGAACGGCACGACCGGGCTCCCGCACAATCGCGCGAGCGCGGCGATGCCGGCGGGAAGCTCTGCCACCGCATCGAGGAAGCGGACGGGATACGTCCGCATCCATTCCTTCGCGTAGTCGCCGACGACCAGGATCGCCTGGCCGTCCCGAAGGAGACGAGCCGCCTTCGAGGCCGGCTCGGAGTCGTACATGATCCCGAGGCCCGCGCGCGCGCGAATGCCCTCGACCGCCCAGGCCAGCCAGTCGTCCGTCACGATCGCCGTTGTCGGCACCGGCACGACCGCCCTGGGCAAGGCGGTAGCGACCTCCCAGCCGCCGACGTGCGTGGACGCGAGCAGCACGCCGTGCCCGCGTGCGAGTGCGGCGTCGATGTGCTCACGACCGGCGACGTCAGTCGCCGCAACGAGCTCCTCGGGCCGAGCAAGCGCCCACAGGAAGTCGGCGGAGCGGCGGGCCTCGTTTCGCACCTCGCGCCGGACGAGCGCCGTGACGTCCGGATGATCCGCCGGCAAGCCGAGCGTGTGACAGAGATTCGAGGCGAGCCGCCTACGCTTCGCCGGACGGCACGCCCACTCGAGCGTCGAGCCGACCGTGGTGAGCGGCTCGATCACCCCGACGGGCAGGCGGCCGGCAACGGCACTCGCACCGAGGATCGCTGCGCGGAGCGCTCGTGCTGCCGCCGGGCCCCGGCCGAAGGGCGCAGCGGGGCGCGGCTTCCCGTCCGGCGCCAGGCGAAGCGCGGCGAGTCGTTGTCGCACGCTCACCGTCGCGGCTCGAGCGAGACCAGCCGCAGCACGACGTCCTCGTCGTATTGGACATTCCCGATGGGCGAGTCGTTCGTCGTTCGACTCCGCATGACGATCCGCACCGGCACGCCCGAGTCGGAGTCGAACCAGATGTCGTGGCGAGAAGAGCCACGGACCGGGCCGGCGAATGTCGTCGTCTTTCGAACGTGGACGGTGTCGACCGACCTCCCGCCCACCTGTACTCGGGGCAGCGCGACGATACGAACCCCACCGCGCTCCTTCGTGTCGCCCGCTCCGCAGTCGAGCACGCGCCAGCGCATCCCGACGGACGGCTCGGCAGGCCTGATCGGCGTCGTCTCGCACTCATACGTCGTTCGCTCGGTACGGCCGAAGAACGTGTGCCGCTCATCCTGCCGCGCGAGCAACCACCCTTGAGGAACGACGCAGTAGGTCCACTCGGTCGACCGACCTTTCAGCACGCGCCAGGTGAGGCTCACACCGCACTCCGCCGAAGCCACAGTGATCGTGGATCGCCTCGGATAGCGGTGTGTCACGCCCGTGAGCGCATCCGTCGTCTCGTAACCGGCCGTGGAGTACACGTACACGCCCTCCGGGATCGGCGAGGGCTGGGTGGGCGCCGGCTCGGTGTCGGTGCGGAAGCTCGTCACGGCATCGCCGACCGTCACCGGGTCGGTCGTGTCGCGCAGCAGCACGAGCCATCCTGCGACGCCGGTGATCACGAGTGCGCCGAGCACACCGGCCGCGATGAGCCCGGCTCGCTTCACGCGGGCGAGCGTATCGCGGCTCGGTCCGCGCGAAGCGGTGGCCTCATCGCTCAGCCGCGGCTCCGCCTCGAGCGAACGCCGGCCAGTCCTTCCGGCGAGCGAGCGCGAGACAGTCCGGCTTCCCCATCCGATAGCTCGGCGGCGCGAAGAGCCTCGTGTACGTGAACGCGAGATTTCGCGCACGAAGCGACTGCGCTTCGCTCGAGGCGAGCCAGCCGGCTCCCCACCGCACGGCGTCGTTGGCGAGACACGTCGTCGTGCGCTCGTTGCGCACACCCTGCCGGTGGAGCGCCTCGTGCAGAAGGATCGAGAACGCACCGGCCGTGTAGACCGTGCGGCGGCCGGCGAGGAACGCACGTACATTCCGGCACGTTCCGTTGCGGAGGTGGACGTCGCCGTCCCCCGCGTAGTACGCGACAACGCGTCCTGCCGACTCCCCGGACCTCCGCGTGTAAGCCTCCTCGAACGACCGCTTGTCGCGGTAGCAGCGGACGTACGCGCGGAGGACGAAGCGAAACGGCGTCTTCGGCGAGGCGTGAGCGAGCGCCGCGCGTGCGACGACGCCGAGCCGTCGGTCGTACGTGTACGTCTCGGCTCCCGCGCTCCGAGCGACGTCCACACCGGTGACGCCGACGACCAGGGCCAGAACGAGAAGCCGCGACACGCCTGGTGAGAGTAGCGCCGCAGCCCCGTCCTCCGGCCTCGGCGTGAGCGGCACGGCACAGCCGAACTGGTCTAGCCTGCGCGGCGGAGCGGCATGGGCCCGGTGGCCCAGCGGGTCTTCAAAACTCGTGCGGTCGTGTAGCCCACGGCTCGGTCGGTTCGACTCCGGCGCCGCTCCGTTGAGCCGAAACGTCTTGTAGCAGGCGTTTTCGGCACTTCAGGGCCGCCTGCGCGGGCAATCAGGAGTGGCGCTCGACAGTCGAGCCGGAACGTGAGGTCGTTGTCAGCCGACGTCCTCGATGATCTCGATCAGCTCGTCCACGCGGTACCCCTGACTGCGAGCGAAGTCGACGAGCTCCCTCGCTCGCTGCACGACCGCACCACGCTCGGGCGTCCCCGCAACCGAGATGCCACGCCCGCGCCGGAACTCAAGCAGCCCCTCGTCGCGCAGTAGTCGTAGAGAGCGCAGCACCGTATTCGTGTTGACGCCGAGCACCGCAGCGAGATCTTTCGCAGGGGGAAGACGCTCTCCCGGCTTCGCCTCGCCCTCGGCGATGGCCCGTCGGATCTCGCCTGCGACCTGCTCGTAGAGGTCGGTGGGATCCGCCCTGTCGACCTTGACATCCAACATGATGCTAGTAAGACTAGCGCGACTGAGTCAGGGAGGTAGCCGTGACCGTTTCCGCTCCACCTCGCCCACCCCGTCCGAACGATTCCGTCAGACGTCCACCGCGTTTGCCGCGTCCGACTGATCACGTCGAGCACGCGGAGCCGGAGGCGCTCATCGAGGAGGCGCGGCAGCGCGCGCGGCGTCGGCGGCGCATGTACGGCGCTGTCGCGACGTTCTCGGTACTCGTCGGCCTCGCGGTCGCAACAATCGTCGAGGGCGCCGCACCGCCGCAGCAGGCCGCGCTCGGTCTCGCCGCTCCGCCGAGCGCTGTCGGTTCTGCGGCGAGCTCCCAGATCGCCTTCGTCAGCTCGACGACGTGGGCGCTCGGCGCGACTGACTGCTGTGCCGAGCTCCGTGTCATCAACCCCGACGGGAGCGAGGAGCGGACGCTCACGCGACTCGCGGCGATGGGTGGTGCCCAGCCCGTCTGGTCACCCGATGGACGGAGGATCGTCTTCGTGAGCGCTCCCGGCTTCAGCGAGGAGATCGCGGTCATCAACGCCGATGGGAGCGGGAAGCAGATCCTGACCCATCACCCGGCGTCGGACCAGGGCCCCGTCTGGTCTCCCGACGGGCGGAAGATCGCATTCACGCGAGCGAGCTACGCACTGCCGGCCGACACATCGGTGTTCACCATGAATGCCGACGGCAGCGGCAAGCGGATGCTTGCACAGGGTGCCGGCCCCGTCTGGTCGCCTGACGGACGGAAGATCGCCTACGGGAGCGGCGACGGCGGGGTGCACGTTGTGAACGCCGACGGCGGTGGGCAGCTGACGCTGGGGCGCGGCAGCGGTCCACTCTGGTCGCCGGACGGGCGCAAAGTCGCGTACACAGGCGATTCCGGCGGCGTCTTCGTCGTCAACGCCGACGGCAGTGGGCGGCGGAAGCTTGCGCGCGGCACAGGTCCTCTCTGGTCGCCGGACGGACGCAAGATCGCCTATGGCGGCGTCCCGGGCGGCGTCTTCGTCGTCGACGCCGACGGCACAGGGAAGCGGAGACTGAGCCACAACGCTTCGACTTGGGGGGATGCTCCCTCGAGCTGGTCGCCCGACGGGCAGAGGATCCTCTTCTCGCGTTTCGTCGGACACGGCAGATACGGGCCGGCGAAGGTCTTGTCGTACGTCATGGGCGCCGACGGGAGCGGGAAGTCGAGGCTGACGCAGCACGGCGGGCAGTCGGTCTGGTCACCGGACGGGCGGATGATCGCGGTTTCGAGTGGCCACGACGGTACGGCCGCGATCCACGTCGTCCACGCCGACGGCAGTGGCTCACGGCGGATAGCGCGGCTGTATGCATCCGGGCTCGAGCTCGCCTGGTCGCCCGCAAGGAGGACGTAGGGCAGAACCGTGATCGTCACGCGCGCCAGCGCACGCAGGCCCCGGCCCGGCGGCTCGGGTCCGGGTCCGAACCAGCTCGCTCACGGAGATCGAGTGGGAGAACTGGTAGTGCCGCGATAACGAGGCAGGAGTCAGTCGCACGCAGCCGAAGCGACACGCCGCGATCGGCTTCGTCGCCACGAGGTCAGCGACAGATCGTCCGACCGCGGTCGTTCTCCGAGAAGACGCCGCTACCGGTCGTGACTGCCGTCTTCCAGGGAAGGCAGCCGTGGTTCTGCGCCGTGCCTGCAGCGAGCAGGACGAGAGCCATCGCGCCGGCTATCGCAATTGCGATGACGATCTTCCGCACCCACGGAATGTAGACCGGCTCGCGGTCGGATGCATCCTCACTTGCGGGCCGCGCAATGGCACGCCCCGAACATCCCGGCCTGAAGTCCGCACACTCGATCCGGGTTACCGCGGATGCCCGCCGAACCCATGCACGCCAAGATCGAGTCGTGATCACTGCGCTCATCGGCAGTCCCACGCGGACGAACGTCCAGATTGCCTACGCCTGGCGCGGCATGGGAGTCGACGCACGCGTGCTGTGGGCGGCGGAAGCGGCGGAAACCCTTGGCGAAGGCGACACCGCAATCCTTCGCCTGGACGTCCTGCCCACGCTTGACGGGATCGAGCCGGGGCTCGACCTCGCTCCCATGCTCGACGAACGCCGCGTGCGCGTCCTCAACCGCCCCGATGCGCTCCTCGCCACCCACGACAAGCTCGTGACGGCCGAGCGCCTCGAGGATGCCCGCATCCCCCACCCCGCGACGAACCACGCCGAGCCCGGGCAGCCACTCCCAGCCGTTTCGTTCCCGTGCGTCCTGAAACCGAGGTTCGGGAGCTGGGGTCAGGACGTGCTTCGCTGCAACACGAGCGCAGACCTGGCCCGTATCCTCGAGCTGATCGAGGAGCGCGCATGGTGGAAGTACCAGGGCGCCATCCTCCAGGAGTTCGTCAGCCCGGCGCCTTTCGACGTCCGCGTCATCGTCGCACGAAGCCGGCCCGTGGCCGGCGCGCGACGGATCGCCGCGCCGGGCGAGTGGAGGACGAACGTCACGCTCGGCGGCAGGGTCGTGAAGGCGGAGCTCCCACCAGGGGCCGCGGAGATCGCCGTGCGAGCGATGGACGCGGTTGGGATCGACTTCGCGGGCGTCGATCTCCTCCCCACGGAGCAGGGCTGGATGGTCCTCGAGCTCAACGGTGCCGTCGACTTCGACCTGCGCTACGCGCTGGCCGGGGTCGATCCGTACGCCGCGATCCTCGAAGGTCTCGAGATCCGCCGGCAGGAGGCGCCTGCACGCAATGGCAGAGAAATGCCCGACGAAAGAGCGGAGGCTCCCATGGTCAAGCAGGTTCAAGGTCGACCCGCTGAGGTGGATGACGAGATCGTCATCTCCGGTCATTCGGTTGGCGATGCACCTCGAACGGCGGTGATTCTCGAGATCCTCGGCGATCCCGGTCACGAGCGGTTTCGCGTCCGTTGGGAAGACGGCCACGAGTCGATCTACTTCCCGGCGGAAGACGCGGTCATTCGCCATCCGGCACACCACGCCAAGGCGAAGACCTAGCAACACCGAGCGCCGATGCGGGGACCGGACGGCTCCCCCTCTACTGCACGGTGAGCCGCTTGCCGACAGCGAACGCTGCGGCGGTACGCTACGCGGAAAGAGCACGCGGTCGCGGGAGGCAGCCATGAGTGCAGCGGTGACGACGGAGCTGAAGCTGATCGGCCACTGGTTCGGCGGAGTGTCGGTGCAGGGCGAGTCGGGACGCAAGGGCCCGGTCTACAACCCGGCGACGGGAGAGCAGTCGGGAGAGGTCGACTTCGCCTCCATCGAGGAGATCGACCGCGCGGTCGCCGCAGCCAAAGCGGCGTCTCCCGCGTGGCGTACGTGGTCGCTTTCGAAGCGCGCCGACCTCATGTTCCGCATCTACCAGCTCATCGACGAGCACCGGGAGGAACTCGCTCGGCTCCTGACCGCCGAGCACGGGAAGGTGCTCTCCGACGCGCTGGGCGAGGTTCAGCGCGGGATCGAGGTCATCGAGTTCGTGTGCGGCATCCCCACACTTCTGAAGGGCGAGTACTCGGAGCAGGCCTCCACCGGAATCGACGTCTACTCGATCCGCCAGCCGCTCGGCGTCGTCGCCGGGATAACACCCTTCAACTTCCCGGCGATGGTGCCCATGTGGATGTGGGCGCCCGCCCTCGCATGCGGGAACACGTTCGTTCTGAAGCCGTCCGAGAAGGATCCGTCCGCGTCGCTCCTCACGGCCGAGCTGCTGAAGGACGCCGGAGTCCCCGACGGCGTGTTCAACGTCGTGAACGGCGACAAGGTCGCGGTCGACCGGATCCTCGAGCACCCGGACATCGCGGCGGTGAGCTTCGTCGGCTCGACCCCGATCGCACGCTACGTCTACGAGACCGGTACGAAGGCCGGCAAGCGCGTGCAAGCACTCGGCGGCGCGAAGAACCACATGATCGTCCTCCCGGACGCGGATATCGAGATGGCCGCGGACGCCGCTGTGAGCGCGGGCTACGGCTCGGCCGGCGAGCGCTGCATGGCGATCTCCGTGCTCGTCGCAGTCGGCGACGCAGGTGACGAGCTCGTGGACGCGATCAAGGAGCGGCTCCCGAACGTCAAGGTCGGAGACGGTCTCGACCCGACGTCCGAGATGGGGCCCCTCGTGACCCGTCAGCATCGTGACAAGGTCGCGTCGTACCTGGACTCAGGCCCGGCCCAAGGAGCCACGATCGTGGCCGACGGTCGCGAGACGTCTCCGGACGGCGACGGCTTCTTCCTCGGCGTCTCGCTCCTCGACAACGTGACCCCCGAGATGGACGCCTACCGGGACGAGATCTTCGGGCCCGTTCTGTCGGTCGTCCGAGTCGACACCTATGACGAGGCGCTCCGGCTCGTGAACGAGAACCCCTACGGGAACGGCGTCGCGCTCTTCACGCGCGACGGCGGCGTCGCGCGCCAGTTCCAGTTCGACGTGAACGTGGGCATGGTCGGCATCAACGTGCCGATCCCGGTGCCGGTCGCGTACTACTCGTTCGGCGGCTGGAAGAACTCGCTCTTCGGCGATCGTCACATCTACGGGCCGGAGGGGATCGACTTCTACACGCGGACGAAGGCGGTCACGAGCCGCTGGCCCGACCCGGCCACGAGCAAGGTCGACCTGGGCTTCCCGCAGACGCGGTAATCGCACGCTCGTCGTCCCTCTGCGGCGCCCATAGGTGCCGTAGGGCGAGGCTTGCCTCGCCCGACCTCACGTCACCGGGCACGCGCATCACTCAAGCGAGTGATGCCTGCTGCCGATCTCGTCGGCGGGATGGCGCGAAACGAGGATGGCTTCACGCTCGTCGAGCTCGTCGTGGTGCTGGTCGTCATGGCGATCCTCACCGCGGTCGCGTTCGGCTTCTCGACAGCAGCGCGCGAGCGAGCCGGAGACGCGACCGCTCGCGCGAACATCCGGACGGCCGTCCCTGCGATCGAGTCCTACCGCGCGGATGCGGGCACCTACGCCGGGATGACGCTGGCCTCGCTGCAGAGCCAGTCCAGCCCCGGCGTCCAGGGCATTACCGTGATCTCCGCCGACGCAGCAGGCTACTGCGTCGCCGCGACCGTCGACGGATCCGCTTGGTACAAAGCCGGGCCCGAGGCGTCCATCACGCAGACGGCGTGCTCGTAGCCGACTTACGCAGCACCCGAGCCTCGCCCTCCCGCCGCGTGAGACCGTCCGCGTCGAAGCGCTCGAGCAGCAACTGCGCGTCGCGCCGCCCCGCGCCCACCAGGTCGCGGAACCGCGCAAGCGTGATCCGGCCTTCGGCACGACACTCGGCGAGGAGAACGTCCTTCGCGACCTCGAACGCGTCCACCCCGATCGCGTGGCCGTCGCCCAGCCGCACCAGGCGCCTGCGCACCTCGAGGAACCGTGCGAGATCGTCGTCGGCGACCTTCGTCGCATGCACTCCTGCACTCGTCACCTCCTGCTCGAGCGCCGCCGCCTCGGCCTCCCGTCCATCGAGCGTCGCGACGGCGTCCGGTAGATAGAGCTTGGATCCGCGCCGCTCGAACGGCAGCCGTAGGAGCACGTCGGGTGCCCAGTCGTCGGCGGGCACAGGAATTCCGGGGTCGATCGGATCCGCGGCCACGATTCGTGCGCGCAGACCGGCTTCGTACGCAGCGAGCCACGATGCGGAGAACACCCAGGGCCCCGCGCGCTCGACGCCCTCGATCGCCCCGCCTGTCAGGAACCGCAGCGAGTCGAGCCGCGCGGGTGCGTCGATCGTCGCGGCGACCTCGCCCCGCTCGAGTAGCTCGAGCCGTACCTCGTCCCGGTGGCGCGGAGGCGAGGGATCGACGACCCATCCTCCGCCGAGGGTGGTCTCGTCGCGGAGGATCACGCGATCGGAACGCGCGGCCACCATCGGCGCCGCGAGTCGGAGCTGTGCGAAGCGTTCGCCGAGACGGACGACCCGGGCAGGGACGTGCGCTGTTCCGACGTGTACGTGAACACGCGCGTCCTGCCCGATCGGCTCGATCTCCTCGAGGACGACGTCGAGTCGGTACGACGTGGGATACGCGCCAGGCGCGACGAGCGCATCGCCGCGGGCGACAGCACGCCGCTCGATTCCCGGGAGGCTGACCGCGACTCGCTGTCCGGGCCCTGCTCGATCGACGTCTCGGTCGTGCACCTGCACGGAGCGCACTCTCACGTCGCGTCCCGCAGGCTCGATGCGCAGCTGGTCTCCCGCGCCGATCGAGCCTGACCAGAGCGTGCCGGTCACGACCGTGCCGAAGCCGACGACGGAGAACGAGCGGTCGACATAGAGCCTCGAGGGCCCGTCTGTGCGCCGCTGCTCGACCGAGCCAGCCACCCGCGCGAGGGCGACACGAAGCTCGTCGAGACCGGCGCCTGTCCGCGCACTGACCCGGACGACCTCGACGCCGGGAACGAGCTCGCGTGCCTCTTCCTCGGCGAGGTCCGCGCTGTCTGCGTCGACCGCGTCTACCTTCGTGAGCGCGACGACTCCCTGCTCGATTCCCAAGAGGCGAAGGATCGCGAGATGCTCACGGGTCTGTGGCCGCGCGCCTTCGCCTGCGTCGATGACGAGCAGGAAGAGGTCGATCCCCGTCGCCCCGGCGACCATCGTGCGGACGAAGCGCTCGTGACCGGGGACGTCGATCACGGAGAGGCGGCGACCATCGGGGAGCTCGAGCGGCGCGTAGCCCAGGTCGATCGAGATACCGCGCCGCTGCTCCTCGGGGAGGCGGTCGGTGTCCTTCCCGGTCAACGCCCGGACGAGCCACGTCTTCCCGTGGTCGATATGCCCGGCGGTTCCGACGGTCAGCGGCATCGAGCCAGTGGTCGTAGTGGCGAGGCATGCCTCGCCCGCGTCGGGCATGCCCGACCCCTACGCATCGACCCGAGCAGCGAAGACCGCGGCCGCCACCTCGTCGATCTCGGCGTCGGTCAGCGTGCGGCAGTCGAGAAGCGTTCGGCCGTCGCGGATCAGGCCGATCACCGGTGGCTCGCCGAGCCGCAACGGCTCTGCGAGACCTTCTTCGACCGCGCACGCGGCGCTCGGCAGCTCGGCGAGTGGGAGCGCGCCGCCCCCGACCCGGGCGACGGTGTCCTCGACCTCGCCGCCGACCAGCTCGGCGAGACGCTCCGCCCGTGCGCGCACCGACTCGACCGGCTCGTGGAGCATCCGCAGCACCGGCACCTCGTCGCGCGCGGACGGGTCGAGGGCGAGCGCGAGCGTTCCCTCGAGCGCGGCGAGCGTGAGCTTGTCCGCGCGCAGCGCGCGCTGCAGCGGGTGCTGCCGCAACCGCTCGACGAGCCCGGCGCGACCGACGACGACGCCCGCCTGCGGCCCTCCGAGGAGCTTGTCACCGGAGAAGCAGACGAGGTCGGCGCCCGCACGCAGGCTCTCGGCCGGGGTCGGCTCGTCCCCGACCCGACCAACCGCACCTGACCCGAGGTCGTCCACGAGGGGAAGGCCAAATCGCTGCGCGATTCGGCCTAATTGCTCGAGCTTCGGTCGCTCCGTGAAGCCGACCAAGCGGAAGTTCGACTGATGGACGCGGAGCAGAACCGCCGTGTCGGGCCCGATCACGCGCTCGTAGTCGGACGCGCGAGTGCGGTTCGTCGTCCCGACCTCGACCAGCAGCGCACCCGAGCGCGCGAGTACGTCCGGGATACGGAAGCCGTCACCGATCTCGATGAGCTCCCCGCGCGAGACGACGACCTCGCGCCCTTCGGCCAGCGCCGCGAGCGCGAGGAGTACTGCAGCAGCGTTGTTGTTGACCACGAGCGCGGCCTCTGCGCCTGTGAGCCGCTCGAGGAGCGGCCCGAGGTGATCCTGGCGCGACCCCCGCAAGCCCGCCTCGAGGTCGTACTCGAGGTTCGAGTAGCCGCTGCCGACCTCCGTGACGCGGGCGAGCGCAGCCTCGGCGAGCGGCGCACGCCCGAGGTTCGTGTGGATGAGCACCCCTGTGGCATTCAGCACGCGACGGAGCGACGGCCGGCTCGAGCGCTCGAGCTCACACATCACGGCGTCGACGAGCGAGCCAGGGTCGTTCCCCGCCCTGATCTCGTCGCGAGCGTGCTCGAGAGCCGCGCGCGCCGCCGCGAGTGCGAGCTCGTGCGGCTCGGACGCCAGCCGCTCGTCACGGAGCAGCTCGTCCACAGAGGGCAGGTCTCGTAGTCTCATTCAGAGAGTGTAGGAACGAGCTCTCGCAAGAGCGCCGTCAGGGAGCCTGCGGTGCGTGCGCCGATCTCGAGCACCGACTCGTGGTCGACTTTCTCCGGAAGGACCCCAGCGGCCATGTTCGTGACCACGGAGATGCCGAGGACGCGAATGCCCATGTGCCTCGCCGCGATGACCTCCTGCACCGTCGACATCCCGGCGAGATCGCCGCCGACCGCGCGCATGTACCGGATCTCGGCCGGCGTCTCGAACTGCGGGCCCAGCCAGGC
>JAIBJO010000102.1 GCA_020029615.1 Actinomycetota bacterium | reverse complement strand
AAAACCGTTAGGCGTGCAAGCGCCTCCAGGGTTCAAATCCCTGCCCCTCCGCCTAGCTGAGAGGTCGACGTTCCCGATGTGCAGGGGTTTCGGCCTCTCGACCCTTCTGTTCTGTTGGATCGCCCGTTGCGACCAAGCGGGGAGCACTCGTCTTGACGCGCGTTGATGCCGCGGATCAACAGTCGCACGGACAGTCGCACGGGACTCTTCGCCTCGCGCCGTGGTTCATTGGGTCATGTCGGCTGCGGTGACGGAGCCGCAAGCCAGCGGCCAAGGAGCTCGGCGGCCTGGGCCTCATTTCCGGGCAACAGGTGGCCGTATCGGTCAATGGTGGTGGTGATGCTGGTATGGCCCATGTTACGTGCTGAGGGCTTTCGTGTTGACCCCGGCGGCGATCGAGACCACGAGGCGCGCCAGGCGAAGCTCGAGCACGTGCGCGAGCAGGTCGCGTCGGGGCAGCTGGTGATTCGTGAGATGACAGACGCGGAGCGGGGGAGATGGGCAAAGCAGCGCGCCCTCTCCGATGCTCGTTCCACCCCGGAGGAGCGCGCCCGCCGTGCAGCCGCCGTTGAACCACGACGGAAACGAGAGCTGCGCTTCGCCTAGCGGGAACGCGGGCGAGTCGGCACGCTAGTGCGACTCGTTGAAGTCAAGGGCGTTATGGTCGCCCGGCCGGACGCGGCGGATCTCTCTATGCGGTGTGACGCTGCGGCCAAGCCCAGGGCCGACACACCGTCCCTCTTCCTACTGTCGCGTCCGGCTCTTCCATCCTGAGAGGCGTTCACCCCGAGCGCGGTAGAGAGTAGAAGTCTGGCCCCCAGGGGAAGAAGAGGCACCAGCCGCCGGGAAGGGACCGCGCCCAGGGTTGCTCGGAGTGTAGGACGATCACACGGAGACGGGCGAGAGTGCCGATCGGCCTGCACGAGTGTCGTGCTCTCGTATCGTGGGTACGTGAAGCGCCTCTTCATGCTCCGCCATGCGAAGTCAGCCTGGGACGATCCAGCGCTCCGCGACTGCGACCGCCCGCTCGCACCCCGTGGGCGCAAGGCTGCAAAACGGGTGGCGCGCTGGGCTAAGAAGCACGCCGTCAACCCGCAGCTGGTCGTCTGTTCCAGTGCGGTCCGCGCGCAGCAGACGCTGCAGCGAGTGCTTCCCTCCCTCGGCGAGCCGGACGTGTGGGTCGAGGTCACCCTCTACGCGGCCTGAGCCGAAACGCTGCTCGCCCGCATCCAGGCCCTTCCTGACGAGGTTGACGCGGTGATGCTCATTGGACACAACCCCGGCCTGATAGAGGTGTTGCTGCTGCTCGCTGCGCCGGGCGAACTCCGAGAGCGCGCGAGCGTGAATGTCCCAACAGGGGCGCTCGCGAAGCTCGAGGCGGACGTCGGACGCTGGGCCGACGTTACTCCCGGCAAGGTTCAGCTGACGGAGTTTGTCGTGCCGCGGGAGCTCAAGTAGCCCCGCGGGCCCAGCGAAGGCTCTTGTACTTGTCTCTCGCCGGCCGCCCTTCCCGCTCAGGCGGAGAGGCGGGCGCGCAACTCCGCGGTCGGCAGGCCCTGGGTGTACGCGGGCGCTCCGGTTTGATGCTTGCGCCCGCCCCGGGCGAGCGCGCCGGCGTCGACCGGGTCGAAGCCGATCTCGTCGATCAGCTCCGCGACGGTTCGCTTCGCCTCCTCGTCGTCGCCCGAGACGATCTCTCCGGCGCGAGTTGCCCACACCCGCGGGCGATAGCCGTTGCGGTGGGTGAGTCGCTCCTCGGGGGGCGCGCTCGCCGCGGGAGGCGCCGACAGCTCCGACACCTCCGCCTCCATCAGCTGCTCACAGACCCAGAGGAGGCTTTCGCGCAGGACGTCGACTCCTTCGCCCTCGAGGAAGTAGCTGACGACCTCGTCGCCGTCATCCTTGTCAGCTCGGCCATCGTGGTGCTCCTTTCGTCGATCCGTGGTAGGAACCGACGAGTTTGAGCGCCGCGGTGGCCGGACTTTCACCCGGCTCCGTCCGGTGCGCTCCTACACCACGCTATGGGACGTGACCGCGGCCTGTAGCGTGGGATCGTCTGTTGCCACTCGCGCTCGATCGAGGAGGATCGGCATGCAGGGAAGTCGAAGAAGCAATGGTGTGGCCAATCCTGTTTCCCTGGGAACCCCGGCAAAGGTGCCGATGCAAAGCTTGAAGGTCAAGAAGCAGAAGAAGAAGTCGCGCGGGAAGTAGCGCAGCGGGGGCCTCTGACCGACGACGAGCGGGCGCCGTTGCCGGTGCACTCGTGGTCGCGCCGCGCGGCCTCCCCGTCGGTCAGGCCTTCACGCGCTCTCTCTTGCGCCGCTCGATCCTTGCGACACCTGCCGAGGGGGCGAAAATGCTCATGCGCCCGTCGTCCCAGCGGACGCGGAAGCGCGGCGGATCCTGCGCCAAGACCTCCTCGATTACGCCTGCCCGTCCTGACTGACCAGCCCGCTCTGATTCGACGACGATCCTGTCTTTCACGTCTGCGTCCATCGTTCAGCCCTCCTGCGATTCAATCTCGTCAATCGAAGGCTAGCGCGGATCGCTCCGGCTTGATCAGCACTGCGCCGCCCTCGAGGGAAGAGTCCGTTCCGCGCTTGCAGAGCGCCCCACGAGCCGTGCTGACATCGCCTTCGCCTCCTCACAAGAAGTGCCCGTGATGCACTTGCCTGAGAGGAGAGCCTGCCGGAACCGTCACTACTCTTCTCCTCCGTGCAGGAGGGTGGCGGGAACGAGCAAAGCAACAGGACGCACGCGGAACTCGGCCGGCTCCTCACCGACGCCGGGGGCTACCGCGTACTCGCGAGCGACGGCACGCACGTCGGCTGGCTGGACCACGTCCGCTACGAGCGGCACGTCGACCACCCTGACGAGATCGTCGTCCGCAGTCGCCGTCTCCTCGCGAGGCGGCGGCGTGTCCTCCCTTTCGGTGTGGTGGCGGAAGTAAGGCGACGGGAGAGGACGGTTGTGCTGCGCGGCGCCGGGCTCGGTACCCCGGCGCAGCCGAGTCTTAGAGCTCGAAATCCTTGACTGGTGCGCGGCCCACTGCGTCCGCTACGACCTCCTGGAAGCACCAACCGAGGGGATGAGATAGACTGCTTGCTGGAAACACCGAGCCAGTCGCGCTGACGGTCCAGCTGTGTCCGTCGAGTCGCCAGCTCTTCTTCCTCGTTGCAACCACCGTTTCAGCCGAGCGGCGAGAGCCCCTCGGAGGCAAGTCTCCCTGAGGCTGCCGCGCGTGCCCATGATCAACGAGAGGAGCTAGCTATGACCACACTTCTTACCGAGGTCCAGACGTCAGACAAGATGGTCAAGATCGCCCGCGAGCAGGTGGATGCCTTCAACACCGGCGACTGGGAGCGCGTGCGAGCAGGGCTCGCGTCCGACGCCCGCTACGACGAGCTGGGAACGGAGCGGAAGATCGACGGTCCCGAGAAGATCATGGAGCTCTTCAAGGGTTGGAAGCAAGCGTTCCCGGACGCCGCCGGCACGGTGACAAGCGCTTTAGCCAGCGGTGACATTGCAGTGCTGGAAGTGACCTGGAAGGGCACGCACACCGGCCCGCTCACGACGGCCGAAGGAACGATCCCGGCCTCGGGCAAGCGCCAGGAGACGCCCGCTGCGATCTTCTACACCTTCGAGGGCGACAAGATCAAGGAAAGCCGCCACTACTTCGACTCGCTGACGCTCCTCAAGCAGATCGGCGCGCAGCCCAAGTAGCTGCGAGCCGAAGAGTAAGGAGCACTAACTGATAGGAGCTGAGTTCTATGACCACTCTTGTCCGCTTTCGCGAACCACTACGGAACGCCGCCATGAATGGCGAGTTCGAGCGGTTGATCAAGACCATCTTCGAATCGCCCGCCCGTGCCGCCGCTGTCTCCAACCACGCGTGGACACCTCCACTTGACATCTGGGAGACCGAGGGCGAGGTCGTGTACGCGTTCGACCTCCCCGGCATACCGGAGGAGATGATCGCCGTGGAGCTGGAGGACAGCACGCTGACGGTCAGCGGCTCGCGTGAGCGCACCGAGATGGAAGAGGGGCGTCTCTTCCGCTACGAGCGTCCCTTCGGAGAGTTCACACGCTCTGTTGCTCTGCCCGAGGGGACTGACGACGTTGAGGCCCGGGCGCACTACG
Source organism: Actinomycetota bacterium (assembly GCA_020029615.1). GTDB lineage: Bacteria > Actinomycetota > Thermoleophilia > Gaiellales > Gaiellaceae > GMQP-bins7. The sequence goes on along the minus strand of JAIBJO010000102.1, from coordinate 4,736 downwards.
CCAACGGCGTGCTCGAAGTCCACGTCGAGAAGCGCGAACAGTCCAAGCCGCGCCGCCTCCCGGTCACGACGACCGTCGAGAGCGGGTCCATCGACTAGCCTCCACCGACATCACGTCCTACGAGAGGCGGCCTGAGGGCCGCCTCTCGACGTAGCCATTCCTGCCTCTTACTTGGTGGGGTCGCTCGGATCGTCGTCAAGATGCCGGAGCTCACATCAATGTGGGTATTCACAGCGCGACGGTGCCGGACGTGGCTTCGTAGGCTGAGCCAGGGTTGCTGGCAGCGCTGCTGGAGCGGGGCAACGTCAGCTTCAGCGGTGCGAAAATCACGCGGTCGATGACCCCGTAGGCCAAAGCCTCCTCGGAGCTCATGTAGGAGTCGCGCTCGAGGTCACTCGCGACCTTCGCGAGCGGCCGGCCGGTGTGCTCAGCGATGATCTCCTCGAGCCGCCGCCCGAGCGCGAGCACCTCACGCGCCTGGATCTCGATGTCGCTCACCTCCGCCTCGAACCCGCCGGAGACCTGGAGCTCGGCGACGACGAGGTTCGCGATCTGCTCGTCGATCGGCGTGCCCAGGAAGATGATCCGGTCCTGCAAGAGGCGCGAGTAAAATGTCGACCACCCACTCCTCACGCGCGTCCCGCCAGGTCACCACCGGAATCACGAGCGTCACCTGCGTCTCCTGTGTCGGAGGAGAGACGCTCGAGATACACGGCCGCGCGGTCGAAGGTTGGGAACGGTCTCGCCGCCAGTTTCGGCATGGTCTTGTGGGCGGACGCGGCGCCGCGCCTAGGCCCACAGCGTCGCCGGTTTCGCTCCCTCAATGCGTTTTCGTGAGCGCGTTGGGACTGTAGAGGCCTAGTTGCCGGCGTGCCGGTTGCGTTGGCGGGCGAAGCCTGCATGTTCGCAGCTTGGTTGTACGTCCAGCAGCCCTGCCGCCTATCCCGCGAAGCGGCGCAGCACGATCGACGCGTTGTGCCCGCCGAAGCCGGACGAGTTCGAGACGGCGACACCAACGTCGGCTCTGCGCGCCTCGTTCGGGACATAGTCGAGGTCGCACTCGGGGTCGGGCGTCGCGTAGTTGATCGTCGGCGGCAGCACACCTTCGTGGATCGCGAGCGTGCAGAAGATCGCCTCGACCGCGCCCGCGGCACCGAGGCAGTGCCCGGTCGCACCCTTGGTCGATGAGATCGGGATCTTCCGGGCGATGTGCTCTCCGAGGGCGCGCTTGATCACCCGGGTCTCGCTCCTGTCGCCAAGTGGAGTCGAGGTGCCGTGCGCGTTGATGTAATCGATCTGGTCGGGTGAGACGCCGGCGTCCGCGAGCGCCATGCGCATGGCACGGGCGGGGCTCTGGCCCGTCGGGTCGGGCTCAGTTAGGTGCTGCGCGTCGGAGGAGACGCCGTAGCCAACGAGCTCGGCGTAGATCCTCGCCCTGCGCCGGGTCGCGTGGCCGAGCTCCTCGAGCACGAGAACGGCGCCGGCCTCGCCCATCACGAAGCCGTCGCGATCGGCCTCGAACGGCCGGCTCGCGCGCTCTGGGTCGTCGTTTCGCTGCGACAGTGCGCGCATGGCACTGAAGCCGGCGATCCCGACCCGCGTGATCGGCGCCTCGCTGCCACCTGCAAGCATGACCTCGGCGCGGCCGACGCGGATCGCGTCGAGGCCGTCGCCGATCGCCATCGTCGAGGCGGCGCAGGCGGTGCACTGGGAGGAGAGCGGGCCCTTCGTTCCGAGTTCGATCGAGACCCGGGCCGCGCCCATGTTCGGGATGATCGCGGGAATCGAGAACGGGTTGACTCGATCGGGGCCCCGCTCGAGCAGCGTTTCGCAGGCATCTTCGAATGACTTGAGGCCGCCCAGCGCGGTCGCGACGGAGACGCCGACCCGGTCGCACTCTTGCTCGACCTCCAGCCCGGCGTCTGCCCGCGCCTGATGCGCCGCGACCACGATCATCTGTGCGAACCGGTCCATACGCCTCGCCTGCTTGCGCTCGATCCACTGCGTCGGCTCGAAGTCCTTCGCCTCGCAGGCGAACGTGACAGCAAAGCCGGTGGTGTCAAACGCCGTGATCGAGCCGGCCGCGCCTCTACCTGCGACGAGCTGCTCCCAACTCGACCGTACGTCGTTACCCAGCGGCGTTACGGCACCCAACCCGGTGATCACGACTCTCCGATGCCCGTCGGCGCCCATCAGCCCTCGATGTCCCTCGGTCGGCCGTCAGATACCGAGAAGGGTCTCTTGTCAGAGAATCCGCACTCGAGGCACGCATAGCGCGCCGCTCCGTCCTCGTCGAGGATGATCCCCATCGTGACGCCGCAGGCCGGGCAGATCGGCGGGCGCTCGTCATCGACATCGGGCTTGCTCTCCTCCTCCACGCGGCCACCCTAGCTCGCGGTTCCGTTTTCGAAGAAGCCAGACACGACGTCACGTACCCGGAGGCCGGCGGTCAGTTCCGAGGAAGAATTGCCGTTGTGCTGGCGTCTAGTTTGATGTGCGAGCGACCCTCTATGGCGATGAACGACTCGCACGCCTGCTCAGCCTCTTTCGTCCCGCTCCACACGCTTGGGTGATGAGGGCGAAGCGGATCTTCGTAGACCACAGGCTCAGCGATACACCAGCGCCAGCACGGAAGGTGTTGACGAATGGCGACCTGGCGAGGCTCCAACGGACGCTCGAGGCCGACCCGATGTTCCGGAGGCGTTTCGATGCCGACCCGGTTGCTGCAGCCGAGAAAGCAGGGATGCGGGACGTCGCCGTGGGACTGAAGCAGGAGATACGCGAGCTGGTCGCGCTGGCCGAGCGAGTCGCATACGACGATGCGTTCCGCACCAATCTGGAGGTAGACCCAGTGGCGGTGCTCAATGCGGTCGGTATGCCCGAGGCGGCCGCTGAGCAGCTATTGAAAGCGCTCGACGTACCGGACGAAGTTCTCGCGAGGATGCCGGAAGTTGTAGCGCACCGTCACCAGGAGCTGCCACTCAAGGCGCACTTGCTAATCCTTCTCCTCGGTAGCACGGCGGTCACCGAGAGGATGCACGCCGCACCTCGTGACACATAGCTGAGACGAGCGAGGGAGTCGCTCCACCGCAGCCGCCGCCGAGTTCGTCTAGTCACACCGACGACACCGACGACGCCAACATCCATAGTGGTCGGCTGAGGTTGCAGGTCGCCCGATCCTCGATAACGTCGACTGTTCGGCAAGCGAGGTAGCAAATGAGAGCGGTTGTGTATTCCCATACGGGTGGGCCTGAGGTTATCCGCCTCGTCGAGCGACCCGCGCGTGAGCCGGGACCTAGCGAGGTGCGGGTCAAGATGCAGGTCTCGGGCGTAAATCCCACGGACTGGAAGGCGCGCCGCGGAAGCCGTGCCGGCGCCGAGCTTCCGTTTCCCGAGCTCGTCCCCAACCAGGACGGCGCAGGGACGATCGATGCCGTCGGCGATGGTGTCGCGGAAGGCCGAGTCGGTGAGCGCGTCTGGCTCTGGGAAGCAGCGTGGCAGCGTGCAGACGGCACTGCACAGGAGTTCGTCGTCATCCCGAGCCGTCAAGCAGTGCGACTGCCAGATGCAGCGTCGATGGACGTTGGAGCGAGTCTCGGCATCCCCGCTCTGACAGCGCACCGCTGTCTCACGGTCTCGGAGCTCGGCCCGCGGACGCTCGCACCGAGAGCTCTCCACGCTCAGACCGTGTTGGTTGCGGGAGGCGCGGGAGCGGTGGGCCATGCGGCGATCCAACTCGCGTGCTGGGCCGGCGCCCGCGTGATTTGCACGGTCAGCAGCGACGAGAAGGCGGGGCTTGCCCTGTCAGCAGGGGCGGAGCACGCCATTAATTACCGTGCCGGCGAAGCCGCGGACGAGATACGGGCGCTCGTACCGAAAGGCATCGACGTGATCGTCGAGGTCGCGCCTGCCGGAAACGCCGTCCTCGATAGGGCCGTGCTCGCCCCGAACGGCACGGTAGCTGTCTATGCGACGGATGGCGGCAGCGAGCTCGAGTTAAACGTGCGTGAACTGATGTCCCGCAACCTTCGCTACCAGTTCGTCCTTGTCTACACGGTTCCGGGCGCGGAGAAAGATCAGGCTGTCGCCGACGTCGCCGTCGCGGTCGCTGACGGCGCGCTCGAAGTAGGAGAGCACGTCGGGCTTCCACTCCACCGCTTTCCGCTCGAGCGCACGGGGGAAGCGCACGATGCCGTTGAGCACGGCGTCGTCGGCAAGGTTCTGGTCGATATCAGCTGACTTGCCACTACGAGCAGCCAGCGCGTCGCTGCCGTCGGGCTCGAATTGAGATCGAATCATTCACGATCCCAGATCGCCAGACGGCACGGCGTGGACTTGGACATCGACGGCCCAACGGGGAGGAGTGGGACACCAAGCTTCTTCTAGCCCTCTCGGCGTCCCGCTTGTGGCTGTGGACGCGTCCGGAACTCGCAATTCAGCGGCACTCCGTCGTCTAAATAGACAACCAAGTGCATGGGCAAGCGTACGGATTCGGTGCGCGGCTTCTACGCTGCTTGTACGCGATCACGCCGGCGTTTCCCAATCCGACGAACCTCAGTCGCGCGCGCAGTCACAACGACAGCACCTGACCGTGTAAGCCGCTGCATACACCGGCTGTCTCAGCACCGCCGAGCATCGTCTCGAAAACCGTTAGGCGTGCAAGCGCCTCCAGGGTTCAAATCCCTGCCCCTCCGCCTAGCTGAGAGGTCGACGTTCCCGATGTGCAGGGGTTTCGG
>JAIBJO010000101.1 GCA_020029615.1 Actinomycetota bacterium | reverse complement strand
GCGAGCGCTCGGATGGTGGACGCGAAGAAGCGGATGTACCCGCCGTGGAGCAGGAACCAGAGGATCCGCAGCGACTCGTCGCCGGGTGCGGTCGACGCCGGAGTGGCGATGGCGGGATGGGTCGTGCGTCTCATCCGGGTGCGGAGCGTAGCGCCGGTCGTGGGCTCAGCCGTCGGCACGCTCGTAGACGAGCACGCGACCCTTCTCGCCCCAGTCCATCCGCGCCTCGAGGTCGGATCGGCGGCGAAAGCCCTCGAGCACGAAGAGGGTTCGCAGGAAGTCCTTTGCGAGCAGCGTGACGTGTGTCGGATCCGTCTCGTAGTCGGTCGTGAAGTCGAGGAGGTCGGAGGGCGACGGATGGAAGCGAGTGGTCACGTACGCGAAGCGCGAGCTCGCGCGGCAGATCTGCGCGATCGTCTTCCGGATCTGGAGCACCGTCAGGTGCTCGAGCACCTCTCGGCAGACGACGAGGTCGTGCGCCCGCTCGGGGACAAGAGGCTCGGTCACGTCTCCGATCGTGATCCGATCGCGAACGGACTCGGGCGCGAGCGTCAGGCTCGAGCGGCTGAAATCGACGCCGTCGGTCTCGACCCTGCGCTCGAGGAGCAGCGCCATGAGGAACCCGGGGCCACAGCCGAGGTCGAGCACGCGGTCGGGGGCGAAGACCTCTTCGATCAGAGCGGGGTTGCGGCCCTCGATCTCTCGGCGTGTGTCGAGGTCGTAGCGGTTACCGCCCTCCCGCCAGTCGTCGGCGAAGTACGCGTCGTCATAGTGCTCCGCCGAGACGGGCTGTTGGGCGAGGACGGCGTCTTCGAACCGCCGGACCGTTTCGACGAAGTGGTCGAACGGACCCGGCGTCGTCATCGTGCGAATGCCGGCTCGGCCCGGCCGCGGCGCTCGCTGACGGCCGTCTGCGCTGCCCGCTCGATGCTGTCAGCCAGGCGAGCGGCGTTCTCGTCCGAGCGGTCGACGAGCACGGGTGCACCCGGGTAGCAGTGCTGCATCGCGGCGTAGAGGAAGCTCCGGATGCGCTCGGGATCGGGCCGGAAGCGAAGGAGCGCCGGCACTTTCTCCCGTATCTCCGCGAACGACGCGCAGTCGAGCGTGATGCCGTAGCCGCCGTAGAACGGCTCTCCGAGCGTGAGCACGGGCTTCTCGTAGAGGAGAGCCTCCAGTCCGACGGTCGAGCTGATGACGGCCACGGCCGCGGAGCGGCGGACGAGATCGTGGGTGCTCGTATGCGGGCGGACGAGGCGGACGTTCGCACGCTTCCGCAGGCGTCGGAGGAGCGCGATCGAGTTCCGGCCCACAGACATCGGATGCTCCTTGAGCACGAGGTCGTACCCGGGAGGAAGTGCGTCGGCGATCTGTTCGACGATCGACGCCTGGTCCACGCAGTGGGGGATGACACGCATGATCTTGTAGTCGTCGGTGACGTGGAGTGGGAAGTAGACGAACGGCCGCCCGGTGTCGATCGTGTCGTAGAAGGGTCGTGCGGCGCGCGCGCGGGTCCACTCCGAGACGTTCAGTCGCAGCAGGCGCCACGGCCGGAGGTAGTCGTTGTCCCGGTCCTCGCCTCGTCTACGCGCGAGATGGCCGGCGAAGACCTTCACCCGGCGCCACTCGATCGGGACGCGACGGTAGTCACGGATCGGCGTGGCCCTGTCGGTGAACGCGCGGATGAACGCCGCGACCTCGTCACGTTCGTCGGAGGTCAGCGGCCGAAGCTCGTCGGGCGGAACGATCGGCGCGTGCAGCGTGTCGACGTACAGCCGAAGCGGGTTCGGGAAGATCGTGTAGAAGAGGAAGAGGACCGGCACGCGGCGCTCGAGTGCGATGAGATGGGAGGCGACGCGAATCGTCTCGTTTCCCACCTCGGGAACGAGAACCTCCGGATCGACCTCGTCGAATACGTGCTCGAGAGCCCTGAAGTGGTCCACCGTGCGCGCGAGGCACCAGCTCTCGGGCTTCCCCTCGCACGGCCGGTCCGCTCTGTACACGTCGCGGATCGTCGGGACGCCGTACGTCTCCTCGATTCTCGCGACCTCGCGCGCGAGCGAGTCCGGCGGCGGTAAGCCGGCGACGACGTCCATGAGGCACGTTGCCCGAATCCCACGCCGGCGCAGTTCATGCGCCGACGCCCGCGAGACCGTGACGTGCGCCGCTTCGTGGCCACGCCGGACGAGCTCCTCACCGACCGTGCCGTAGAAGGCGCTCTCGTAGGTCTGGAGCGTCGTGAAGAGGAACCTCATCTCGCCAGCTCGTCAAGGTCCTCGAAGGCAGCCTCGAGCAGCGTCCGAAAGCGCGCGGGGGAGTGCTCGCGCACGACGAACTCCCGGCCTCGCCTCCGCATCGCGAGGAGCGTACCAGCGTCTTCGAGCAGGTCGACCAGCGCCTCTGCGAGCTCGTCCGGGTCGAACGACGCCAGCACGCGGCCACCTCCAGAGTCGCGGATCAGCCCCTCGGGACCTCCACACGGAGTCGAGACGACAGGCACTCCGCAGGCCAGGGCCTCTGCAGCGACGATCCCGAATCCCTCCTGCCGGGAGGGGACGACCAGAAGCGCCGCGTCACGGACGGCGTCGGCGAGCGCGGGCATGTGGCCGACTGCATCGACGCCGTCCGGCAGGCGGGTGGCAGGTGGCTTGCCGACGAGCCGAAGTCGCGCGTCGGGCAGACGCGCCCTCACGAGGGCGAACGCGTCGACGAGGAGCGACACGTTCTTTCGCGGATCGTCTCCACGTCCGACGAACACGAGCGTGGGGCGGGCGAGGCTTGCCGACCACTCGTCGTCTCCGAGCGGTGTGAGCCGGTCGATGTCCACCGGGATCGGGAGGATGCCGATCTCGGAGTCGCCCAGTCCTGCGGCCACGGACAGTGTGGCCTGGCTGTGCTCTGAGGTCGCGTACACGCGTCGGGCTCCTCCGAGGACCCGCCGCTCGAGTCGGCGCAACACGGGCGCGGAAGTGGCGAGCGCGAGGCGTCGTGAGCGCTGGAGCCCGCTACGACGCCCGGCCCACTCGTCGTCGAGGCTCGTTCCGATCCAGCAGGCGTAGGGCCGCTCCGATCTCGCCGCGGCATATCCGTGCGAGGCGGCCGTTGCGACGACCCAGGCGGACCGTGCGTGCCGGACTCGCCCGGCGAGTCGGCGGCCTGCGACCGCCTGATTCACGCCGTCGAGCCATGCCACCGTGGGAGGTACGCTCGCGCCGCACAGCGGCGATCCCTCGATGGACGCGCCGCGCAGGCCGCGGTACTCGAGGTAGAGCAGTTCAGGGCTGCGGCCCAGTTCGACGGAGCCGTTCCAGAACGCCTCGAGCTGAGCGCGAGCCCCGCCGCCGAAGCGCGGATCCTGCCCGACCAGCGCGATGTCCGGCTCAGGCACGCGAGGCGACGGCCTCGCGGTAGAGGCGCTCCTGGATCTCGACCATCTTGGCCCACGAATGCTCCTCGGCGGCAGCGAGTGCCCCGGCACTGAGACGCGAGGCTAGCTCGGGGTCACCGAGAACCTGCTCGATCCCGCTGCGAACTGCTCGGGCGTCGTACGGGATCACGAGTGCGCCCCGTGTTCCGAGGAAGTCGGCAACACCGCAGCGGTCGGTCACGACGACGGGCGTCCCGGCTGCGGCGGCCTCGGCGGCGACCATCCCGAACGACTCTCCGGCAGACGGGAGCACGAATACGTTCGCATCGCCGTACAGCTCGAGCGGCCGCTCGACGCCCTGCGACTCGAGCACGTGAACGCGTCCTGAAGTGGCTGGATCGGATTGGGCCTCACGAACGTGCGCCATGACGCCATGCGCGTCGTCAGGGCCGACGAGGGCAAGGTGAACGTCGGGGAGCGCTCGGGTCGCCTCGAGCAGGTGATCGATGCCCTTCCCGGCGGCGATGCGTCCGACGTAGAGGATGACGGGCTCCCCGTCGGCCAACCCGAGTCGCCGTCTGAGGGCGCCGCTCGAGCTCGGCATCGAAGCGGGAGCCGGAAAGCCGTTCCCGCGAATCACGACACGGTCGGGATCGCCGCCCGCCTCGACGATCTCCTCCCGCTCGAACGCCGACGTCGCAACGATCGAGTGCGCTCCGCGTGCCACGCCACGTGCGACCGTCGCGTCGAACACCTGCTTGAACGTCACCTTGCGAAGCTTCGGCTTGAACATTCCGAGCGGCTCGAAGACGTAGGGGATTCGGCGGACGCGGCACCAGGCGGCGACAGCCGTGGTGACGACGTCGCGGAAGCCGAACACGTGGACGACATCGGGACGGGGGAAGCGGGCAAGCAACATCGGCAGACTCGTCGTGACGCCCATCCAGCGATAACGCAACGGTGTTGCCAGGTAGTGGACGTGCACGCCGTCCACCTCGCGGACGGACGTGTGGCGACTGCCAGGTCTCTGGACGTCGAGCAGGCTCGTCGTGACGACGTCGACGACGTGCCCGCGTGCGACCATTCCGGCGGTCAGCTCGCGTGCCATCCAGATCGGGCCGCCGAAGGCGAGCGCAGGCCAGTACGCCGGGCACGCGAAGAGGACGCGAAGCGCGCCATCGGTTCTCGTCATGTCGTCCGCCGGCCGCGGAGACCGAGCGCTCGTGCCGCTCGCCCGGCGGTCGCGCGCAGGTGTCGCTTCCTTCGGATGAGCCGCTTGCGGCCTCGCTTCCGCCAGAGTGCACCGATCCGAACGGCGATGCCTGCACCATACGCCGCGGCTGCCCGCGGGCCGTACGCGCGACCGAGGACGGCGACGTGCGAGATCCACGCGGGCAGATGCGCGTGCCAGGGCGCGCCTGCCGGCCAGAGTCCGGCTCGCTGTCGAGCAGGTCGGTCGTCGCGCCATTCGAAGCGGCGGCTCCAGAGGAGCTCGGTGACATGGCGATGGGCTCCGTGCAGGGCGAGCTCGGACACGAGAAGTCGGTCCGGGTACATGACGTCGCGGAACACCTGAGCGCGCTCGAGTGCGTCCGCTCGGATCAGGCCGTAGACGACGTTCCCGGCGACCATCTGGCCGCTCACGAGGAAGAGGCGCCGAACGCCCGATGGGATTCCCGAGGTATCGAGAGTCGTCCCGTGCTCGCGGATGACTCCCCCTTCCTCGTCGACGCGAATGCTGCGCGGATACGCGAGCACGACCGAGGGATCGTCGTCGAGCGTCGCGACGAGCCGTTCGAGGAAGTGCGGCTCCCACAGGTCGTGATCGCTGCCCCATGCGAAGTACTCGAGGTCCGGCGTCACGTTCTTCGCGTGGTGGTACGCACGGCGCCAGTTCTCGATCATGCCGACCCGCGTCTCGTTTCGGATGAAGACCACTCGATCGTCGGCGTCCGCGTAGCGGCGCGCGATCGCAGGCGTATCGTCCGTCGAGGCGTCATCGAGGAGGACGAGCGTGTAGTCCCGATACGTCTGGGCGAGGAGCGAGTCGATGGCGGCCGGGAGGTACTCCGCCTTGTTGTGAAGCGTCGCACCGACGGCGACGCGCCGATGGGCAGCCACGATCGAGAGGATAGCCTTGGCCCGTGCCGGCTCTACCCCGGAAGCCTCGGATCCTCGTTCTCAATCAGTACTACTGGCCTGGAGTCGAAGCGACGGCCAACCTCCTGACCGAGCTCTGCGAGGCCCTTGCCGAGGACAACGACGTCGAGGTCGTCACGGGCATGCTCCACGGGCACGAGGGGGAACCGAGGGAGAGCGAGCGGAACGCCGTGCGGATCGTCCGAGTGTCGTCCACGGCATACGACCGCTCACGTCTCGGCCGGCGGGCCGTGAACTATGTCTCGTATCTCGGTTCGACGCTGGCGTACGCGTTGAAGCAACCCGCGCCGGATCTGGTCCTCTGCATGACCGATCCTCCGATCATCGGCGACCTCGGCGTCCTCGTCGGCCGTCGTGTGGGCGCGCCGGTTCTCGTGATCAGCCAGGACGTCTTCCCCGAGATAGCGACGGAGCTCCACCGGCTTCGCAATCCGGCTGTCGTCGGAGTGCTCAGGGCGCTCGTGGCCGCGTACTTGCGCCGCGCCGATCGGATCGTCGCGATCGGCGAGACCATGCGGCGTCGGCTCGAGGCCAAGGGAGCGCCGCCGGAGCGGCTGCGCGTCATCCCGAACTGGGTCGACACCCGTGCGATCACCCCACAGCCCCGCGACAACGCGTGGGCGGCGCAGCACGACCTCGTGTCGCGCTTCGTCGTCATGCACTCGGGCAACGTGGGGCATGCTCAGGACCTCGACAGCCTCGTCCGGGCCGCGACCTTCCTGCGTGACCGCGACGACGTGCAGATCGTGATTGCCGGTTTCGGCGCGAGGCACACGCAGATGGTCGACCTGGCAGTGCGGCTCGAGGTCGAGGAGACCGTGCGCTTTCTCCCGTACCAGAAGCGCGTCCGGCTCCCCCTGTCGCTCTCGAGTGCCGACGTCCACGTCGTCGGCCTCGCGAAGGGTCTCGCGGGCTATGTCGTTCCCAGCCGACTGTACGGGATCCTCTCGGCCGGGCGCCCGGTGATCGTGGCGGCAGACGACGAGAGCGAGACGACCCGACTCGTACGGGAAATCGGATGTGGGCTCGTCATTCCGCCCGCGCGACCGGACCTGCTCGCACGGACGATTCGCGAGGCGGCCGACGGCGCGTTCGACCTCGACGAGATGGGTCGTCGCGGCCGACAGTACGTCGAGAGCGAGGCAGACCGCGTGGTTGCCATGGAGCGCTACCGTGCTCTAATCCGCGAGATGCTGGCGATTCCGTCGCGGGCCAAGCGGACGGAGCTCGTGGCATGACGAGCCTCGACGGGTACGAGCGCGTCCCGCTTCTCTTCGGGCCGTCTCCCGTGCACAGGCTCGAACGGCTGAGCGAGCACCTCGGAGGCAAGGTCGACATCTGGGCCAAGCGCGAGGACTGCAACTCCGGGCTCGCGTACGGCGGCAACAAGGTCCGCAAGCTCGAGTACCTGGTTGCCGATGCGCTCGCCAAGGGGTGTGACACCCTGGTCTCGATCGGGGGCGTCCAGTCCAATCACACCCGCCAGGTGGCGGCGGTGGCCGCGCGGCTCGGGCTCGGCTGTGTGCTCGTCCAGGAGCACTGGGTCGAGTGGTCCGATCCCGGCTACGAGACGGTCGGGAACATCCTCCTCTCGCGCATCATGGGCGCCGACGTGCGGCTCGATGCAGCCGGGTTCGACATCGGCATTCGTCCGAGCTGGGAGGAGGCGCTCGCCTCGGTGACGGAGCGCGGGGGCAAGCCGTACGCGATCCCGGCCGGCGCGTCCGATCATCCGCTGGGAGGCCTCGGCTTCGCGCGGTGGGCGAACGAGGTGGCGGAGCAGGAGCGCAGCCTCGGCGTCTTCTTCGACACGGTCGTCGTGTGCTCCGTGACGGGCTCGACCCAGGCGGGCATGATCGCGGGGTTCGCTTCGCAGAACGTTGCACGCAACGTGCTCGGGATCGACGGCTCGGCCACGGTGGAGCAGACGTGGAATCAGATCGCGAGGATTGCGCGCAACACCGGTGACGCGATCGGCCTCGGACGCCCTCTCCGTGATGACGAGATCGTCCTCCTCGACGAGTGGCACGCCGGTACCTACGGGATCCCCGATGCGAAGACGATCGACGCGATTCGACTGTGTGCCCGCCTCGAGGGCGTGCTCACGGATCCGGTGTACGAGGGCAAGTCGATGGCGGCCTTGATCGATCTCGTCCAGTCCGGGCGGATCGAGGCCGGATCGCGCGTGCTGTACGCGCACCTCGGCGGGCAGCCGGCGCTGAACGCCTACGCCGGCGCGTTCCCTTGGGGGTCTGGCTGAAGCCAGACCCCCAAGGGAGACTCGGGGTCTGGCTTCAGCCAGACGCCACGACAATGCGGCGCAGTGGCGGCTCATCGGTCGAGTGCCGGTTCAACGTGAGACGAGTCGTGCCCCGTCTACACTCGCGCCCGTGATCGGCAGAGTGGCGTTCTGGGGATCGCTCGGAGCCCTCGCATGGACGCACGCCGGGTATCCGGCCGCCATGGGCGTGCTCGCGCGGCTGCGCCCGCGTCCGGTTCGCAAGGCGGAGCAGACGCCTTCGGTCGCGCTGGTCGTCTCGGCGCACAACGAGGAGGCGGTGATCCGAAGGCGGATCGAGAACGCGCTCGCCCTCGACTATCCGGAGGACCGCCTCGAGATCGTGGTCGCGTCCGACGGGTCGACCGACCTCACCGACGCGATCGTGGGCGAGATCGCCGCGGAGCATCCGCGCGTGCGGCTTCTCCAGTGCCCGCGCGAAGGGAAGGTCGCGGCCCAGCACCGGTCGGTCCGCGAGACGTCGAGTGACGTCCTCGCGTTCACCGACGCGAACAGCGAGTGGAAGCCCGATGCGCTGCGTGCGCTCGTCCGCAACCTCGCCGACGAGGAGGTCGGGTACGTCTGCGGGCAGCTCCGACTCGAGAGCCCAGACGGGGCGAACCTGGAGGGCGTCTACTGGCGTTACGAGATGTGGGTGCGGGCCCAGGAGTCCGCGTGCAGCTCGATCACCGCCGGGAACGGCGCGATCTACGCCGTGAAGCGTGAGGCCTACGTCGAGGACGACCCCAAGTTCGGTCACGACTTCGGTTTCCCGTACCTCATGGAGCAGATGGGTCGCCGCGCTGTCTACGAGCCGGCCGCCGTCGCTACGGAGAAGCCGGCCGCCGAGCCCGAAGACGAGTACGGGCACCTGCGATCCGGCACGCCGCAGATGTGGGACAAGGCGAAGGGCACGCGATGAACCGCGTGACGGATCTGCTCATCGCGGGTGTCGGGCTCGTCGTTGCGAGCCCCGTCCTCGGGCTCGCAGCGCTCGCCACGAAGCTCGAGGACGGTGGGCCGGTCCTGTATCGCCAGACGCGGGTTGGCAAGGACGGCGCGGACTTCGAGGTCCTGAAGCTGCGCTCCATGGTCGTCGGCGCAGAGAGTCTCGGCGCCGGCTATGCAGTGGACCAGGGCGACGCGCGGATCACGCGCGTCGGCCGGATCACCCGGAGGACGTCGATCGACGAGCTCCCGCAGCTCTGGAACGTCGTGCGCGGTGACATGAGCGTCATCGGCCCGCGACCGACGCTGCGCTATCAGGTCGAGCAGTACGACGACCACCAGCGCCGCCGGCTCGACGTCAGGCCGGGCCTCACCGGTTGGGCGCAGGTCCAGGGTCGTGCGTCGCTGCCCTGGGCGGACCGCATCGAGCTCGACGTCTGGTACGTCGACCACCGCTCGCCGCGCATCGATCTCGAGATCTTGCTCCGAACCCCGCTCGCACTCTTCCGCGGGACGTACCGAGGTGCGACCGGCGGCTGGCGCCAGGGCTTGTAGCGCGGTTCGGCCTTGAAGATGCATGCCGACGAGGTGTCCACCGACGCCGTCCTCGTTCGGCGGCTGCTCGCCGCGCAGTACCCGATCTGGGCGGAGCTTCCCATCGACCGCGTTCCCTCCAGTGGCACCGACAACGCGCTCTACCGGCTGGGCGACGACATGGTCGTTCGACTTCCGAGGATCGACTTGGCCGTCGACGGAGCGGTCAGGGAGCAGACGTGGCTGCCGCGACTGGCGCCGCTCCTTCCCGTGGAAGCGCCCGTCCTACTCGGCACCGGCAAGCCCGCCGAGGGATACCCGTGGAGCTGGGCGATCTACCGGTGGCTCGAGGGCGCCAATCCGGGCGCCGGAGACATCGCCGATCACGATCTCCTCGCGAGCGATCTGGCCGAGCTGGTTCTCGCTTTCCGCCGGATCGAGCTCGCTGGGCCGGCGACCGGCCGTGGCGTGCCTCTTGCCGCCCGCGACGATCCGACGCGGGTCGCGCTCGCCGAGCTCCAGGGAACGATCGACACCAAGGGCCCTACCTCCGCTTGGGAGCGCGCGCTTCGCGTACCCGCGTGGTCGGGCTCGCCCGTCTGGATCCACGGAGACCTCCTGCCCGGGAACCTGCTCCTTCGGGGCGGTCGCCTGACGGGCGTCATCGACTTCGGTTGCGTCGGAATGGGTGACCCGGCGTGCGATCTGATCCCGGCCTGGGGTCTCCTGCCCGGAGCGTCCAGGGATGTCTTCCGCGCCGAGATCGGGGCCGACGACGCGACGTGGGAGAGGGGGCGCGGGTGGGCGTTGTCGATCGGGCTCATCGCCCTCCCGTACTACCTGGAAACGAACCCCGCCTTTGCAGCCGTCGCGCGACACCTCGTCAGCGAGGTGGTGACCGAGCTCTCTACCGAATGAGCCCCTTGGCGGAGATCAGCGAGCGGTAGAGCCGGTCGACGTCGTCCACGAGCCGAGGCACCGAATAGCGCTCGAACACGCTCGCCCTCCCGGACTCGCCGAGCCGGGCCCGGAGCTCGCGATCTGCTGCGAGCTGCGCGAGCCGGTCCGCTGCCGCCTCGGTGTCCCCCGGCTCGACGAGGAAGCCGTCAACGCCGTCTCGCACGACGTCGGGAACGCCGCCGATCCGGTTGGCGACAACGGGCGTTCCGGACGCGAGCGACTCGATCGCGCTCACAGGCGTCCCTTCGTTGACGGACGGAAGGACGAACGCGTCGAAGAGACGGTAGTAGCCCGCGACATCCGTCTGATACCCGGCGAAATACGTCGCTCGAGCGATGCCCACATCGTGCGCGAGCTGTTCGAGCCGCTCGCGGTCGGGGCCGTCGCCGACCATGCACAGCACCGCGTCCACACCTCGCTCTCGGGTGGCTCTCACGATCTCGAGGACCGCATCCGTGTCCTTCACGCCCGTCATGCGCCCGACCCAGCCGACGACGAAGGCAGTGGCTGGGATCCCGTACAGGCGCCGGTAGTCGAGGTCGGCGGTCTCGTCGCCGAGGCGGTCGTCGAGAGGGATGCCGAGGCGGATCACGGCGAACTTCTTCCGCGGCGCCACACCCTGCTCGACGAGCTCGTCCCGTACCTCGGGGCTCACCGCGATGAGCACGTCCGAGCTGCGGGCGAGGCTCCGTTCCACCTGCCGGAAGAACGCTGTTCGGCCCGGGCCAAAGTACCCCTTCAGGACGTGCCCGTGGAACGTGTGGGCGACGATCGGCGGCCGCGCGTCACCGGCGAGGAGGGCGGCGGCGCGCGCGATCGCCCCGGCCTTTGCCGTGTGCGTGTGCAAGATGTGCGGTCGCTCGCGCCTGATGAGTGCCGTCATGTGCCGGACCGACAGCGCGTCGTGGAGGAGGGAGACCTCCCGCTGGAGCTCCGGGACGCTCACGACGTCGACCCCCAGACGGTCGGCGAGGAAGTCCATCGAGTCCTCGCCGCGGGCCAGGCTTCCGGCGACGAGGGTCGTGTGATAGCCGCGCGTCTCGAGCCCGGCCGCCAGGTTGGCGACGTGAATCGCCGGGCCGCCCATGTTCAGGCGAGCGATGACGCGCAGGATGCGGACGGGCCCGTCGGACACGACCCGCCACGTTAGTCGGTGTCGGACACCGTTTCGCGTCATGGGCAGTGCGTGTTGGTTCAGCGCCCGTGTTTCCACGAGTACTCTCCACGCTCGTGGTCGTCCTGTTCACGTGCGCGGGCCAGCGCGTCGACATCGTGAGGGCATTCCGGGCGGCCGGGGCGACCACGCTCGGCGCCGATGCGGACTCCCTCGCTCCCGCGCTCTACCACTCCGATCGGAAGGCCATCGTGCCGCGCATTGCGCATGCCGGCTACGTGCCGGCTCTGGCCGCGCTCGTCCGCGAGCACGACGTTCGCCTGATCGTCCCGCTGAACGACCTCGACCATCCCGTGCTCTCCCGCGCTGCGGCCGAGCTCGCTCCGGCCCTGCTGTTGCTCCCCGACGCGGATGTGTGCGCCCGCATGTCCGACAAGCTCGAGGCACACGCGTTCTTCGTCGACAACGGAATCCCGTCGCCGCGCAGCTGGCTGCCCGAGGACGTGCCTCGAGATGCCAGGTACCCGGTGCTCGTCAAGGCGCGGGAGGGGTTCGGGTCGCGCCATATCTACCGTGCCGACGACGCTGCGCAGCTCGGGTTCTTCTTGCGGTACACGACGGCCTCGTCGTTCGTGCAGGAGCGCTGCCTGGGCGAAGAGTTCTCCATCGACGTCTTCTCCGACATGGACGGCCGCTGCCTCAACGCCATCCCGCGGACCATGCTCCTCTCCAAGGGCGGTGAGTCGATCAAGGGTGCGTCGATCAAGGATCGTGAGCTGATCGAGCACGGGGCCCGCGTGGCCGCGACCGTCGGGATCAAGGGGCCGGCCAACATTCAGTGCTTTCGCGAGCCTGACGGGAGCCTTCCGATCACCGACGTGAACACGAGGTTCGGAGGCGGATTCCCGCTTCCGCTGGCGTCGGGGAGCCGCTATCCGGAGCTCGCGCTGGCGCTCGCCCGGGGCGAGCGCCCCGAGCCGCGGCTCGGTGAGTTCGAGGAAGGCGTTCTCATGACGCGCTTCTTCTCCGAGGTGTGCCTGGAGCCCGACGGCGACGGCTCGCTCCAGCCCGTCCTGCCGCTGCCCCTGCCCTAGTGGTCGCTCCGAGAAGTACGGCCCAGCTTGGCCGGCTGCAAACGCTTCGCATCGCGTCGTCCTCAGTCGCCCCGATATCTACTGATATCGGAGCTCCCTGCGTCCTAGCGCTGCTCGGTTTTCGCGCGGCCAATCAGCACCGTATTTCCCGGAGAGACCACTAGCATTCCCG
>JAIBJO010000100.1 GCA_020029615.1 Actinomycetota bacterium | reverse complement strand
GTGCGCAGACCCAGTCCCGACGAACCGTCCCTCGGACGGCGTTCGGCCCCGCATGGAGCGGATTTCGGGTTCAGGGAACCGCTGACTCCCCACCTAGCGTGGCCGGGCAGCGGCAGGGTACCACCTCTAGCGCGGACTACGATCACGCGATGGCGCGGGTCGAGGCGACGCTCTACACCGACGCGTCCTGCCCCTGGGCGTATTCGGCCAACCCCGCGCTTCGCGTGCTCGAATGGCGCTTCGGCGACCAGTTCTCGTGGCGGCTCGTGATGATCGGGCTTCGGGAGGAGGCGAGCGATGCAGCGGTGCGCGCGTATGACCCCGAGCGTGCTCTTGCGAGGTACCGCGTCTACGAGGAGCGCTACGGGATGCCGTTCAGCTCGACCGCGAAGGCGCGTCCGGCGGGGGCCGGCCGTGGCTGCCGGGCCGTCGTCGCCGCGGGGCTCGTCGCGCCGGGGAGCGAGTGGACGGTCTTTCGCGCTCTCCAGCTTGCGAACTTCACGTCGAGCCTCTACCTCGACGACGCGGACAGCATCCGCGACGCGCTTCTCGGGGTCGTCGGAGTCGACGCCGACCGCATCGCTGCGCTCGTGGACGACGACGCGGTCGTCGCGGAGTACGCGCGCCAGCAGGCGGAAGCGCGTTCCGCGGCAGGCACTGCCGCAGAGGCGCAGGGTAAGACGTCGACCTCGGACGGCCCCGTGCGCTTCACCGCGCCGTCCCTCGTCTTCCAAGCCGGCGGCCGCACGCTTGTCGCCGGAGGCTGGCAGCCGCTGCTCGCGTATGACGTGATCCTCGCGAACCTGGACCCCACGCTCGAGCGAGTCCCACCCCCCGATTCACCGGAGCCGCTTCTCGCGTACTTCCGCGGGGGACTCACCACTGCCGAGGTGGCGCTCCTGCTCGCCGACGGCTCGGACCCGATTCCGGACCGCGCCGACGCGGAGACGGCTCTTGCCGTACTCGTCGCCGGGGGGCGCGCAGTGCGCCATCCGGTCGGCAACGACGCGCTCTGGTCCAGCGCGTGAGCCAGGGCTGGACGCGGTACTACGACGCCGCGGGCGTCGATCCGCGGCCGACCGTTCTCGCGGCGCTCGAGCGCTTCGACCGCGAGTCGCCCGGTGCGCGGTTCGCTGTCGACCTCGGATGCGGCACCGGTCGCGACACGCTGGAGCTTCTCCGCCGTGGGTGGCGCGTACTCGCCATCGACTCGCAGGCCGAGGCGATCGAGCGACTTCGAGCCCAGGCCGATCTCGACGGCGCGAGCGATCGCCTCGAGACGCTCACCGCCAGCTTCGAGACTGCGAACTGGCCCGACGCGGACCTCGTGAACGCGAGCTTCGCCCTTCCGTTCACGGCTCCCGAGACCTTCGACTCCGTCTGGCAGCGGCTCACGTCCTCGCTACGTCTGGGCGGCCGCTTCTGCGGCCAGCTCTTCGGTGAGCGAGACGAGTGGGTGTCGTCACCGCCGACCGCCTCCGGAGACTGGTCCTCTCCTCCTGCCATGACGTTCCACTCCCGCGCAGACGTCGACCGGCTCCTGGGCGACTTCGACGTCGAGCAACTCGAGGAGATCGAGGAGGACGGCACGACCGCTGTCGGCGACCCCAAGCACTGGCATCTCTTCCACGTGGTTGCGCGGAAGCACTGACGCGCGGAGCTACGGCAGATCGATCGCAAACAGGTCGTTCCCGCCGAGCCCGTGTGTCGATCCGTCGAAGTAGAGGGTCGAGGAGTAGTTGCCCGCGGTGTTCGTGCCGGTCGAGGTGGGGGTGAAGACGAACACGTCCTCGTCGGCGCCGCTGATCCCGGTGACCGAGAAGTTACTGAGGGTCGAGAGGTAGACCTTCCCGGTGGCGTCGACGGCGGCGGCGTCGACGTCCTCCCCGGTGGCGGTCAGGCCGACGTCGGAGCCGTCGAAGTAGAGCGCGAACGCTCCCGCCGTGTTCGTTCCAATCGAGGTCGGCGTGAACTCGAGCAGGTCCTCGTCCTCGCCGCCGACGCTCGTCGTCGTAGCCGTGTTGAGGGTCGAGACGAGCAGGTGGTTGTTCGGCAGCAGCTCGACCGCGTCCACGTCCTCCGCGTTCGTTGTCAGCCCCACGTCGGAGCCGTCGAAGTAGAGCGTGAGCGTTCCGGCGGTCGCCTGCCCGAGCGAGCTGGCGGTGAAGAGGACGATGTCCGAGTCGTCGAAGGCGACTCCCCCGACCGTTCCCGGGGTGTCGAAGGAGAGCAGCAGGCTCGTCGCAGTGACCCACGAGAAGGCGTCGATGCGGAAGGCGGCGAGGCCGACGTCGGAGCCGTCGAAGGCGAGCGAGAAGCTCGTCCCGTCGAAGAAGGCAACGTCCTCGTCGTCCACGCTCACCCCTCCGACTGTCTGCGGAGTGAGGAGCGAGAAGTAGAGCGGTGAGACTGTGCCCTCGGCGACGTCGGTGACGGTGACGGCGAGCGCCTGCGAGTCCGAGCCGCCGTTGCCGTCGGAGACGGTCACGGCGATGTCGTAGACGTTGTTCAGGCCGGCGTCGGACGGGAACTCGAAGTTGGGCGCTGTGACGAAGGTGAGGACGCCGGTCGCCGGCACGATCGTGAAGGCGAGCACGTCGGTGCCGGAGAGCGCGTAGGTGAGCGTGTCCGGGTCGGGGTCCGTCGCGTCGACGTCGGTGACCGCCGTCTGGTTCTCGGCGACCGATAGCGCAGCGGTCGCGCCTCCGCCGTTCGAGGTGATCGTGGGTGGAGAGTTGCCGCCCTCGAGCACGTCGGTGACCGTCACCGAGAGGGCCTGTGTGTCGGAGCGGGTGCCGTCGGAGGCCTCGATCGTGACCTCGTAGACGTTGTCTTGGTTCGCATCGCCCCGCGCCTCGAAGTCGGGGGGTGCGGTGAACGTCAGGACGCCCGTGCTCGTGGCGATCGTGAAGGTGCCGCCGTCGACGCCCCCGGAGATGGCGTATGCGGGTGCGGTTCCGTCCCCGTCCGTTGCGTCGACGTCGGTGACGGCGGTCTGGTTCTCGGCTGCCGAGAGCGAGGCCGAGGCGCCGCCACCGTTGGAGGTGATCACGGGGTCGAACTCGTTGACGTTCTGCACCGCGACGGCGATCGCCTGCGAATCCGAGCCGCCGTTGCCGTCCGAGACCGACACGATGACGTCGTAGACGTTGTTCGGGCCTGCGTCGGCCGGCACCTCGAAGTCGGGTGGTGTCTGGAAGGTGAGGACGCCCGTCGAGGGCGCCATCGCGAAGCGCCCGGCGTCCGTGCCACCGATCGCGTACGTGAGCGTGTCGCCCACATCGGCGTCGGTCGCGTCGACGTCGGTGACCGCCGTCGAGTTCTCGGGCACCGAGAGCGAGGCAGAGGCGCCGCCGCCGTCGGACGTGATCGAGGGCGCCTGGTTCGCCGCACCGACTGCGACCGTGACCGAGTTGCTCGGCCCGGACGGGTTGCCTGCAGAGTCGCGGGCCCGCACGTAGTACTGGTAGGTGGACCCGCCGGCGGCCGAGGTGTCCGTGAACGTCGTCGTGGTGGTGCTCGCGAGCAGCTGCGCATCGCGGTAGACGTCGTAGGCGACCACGCCGACGTCGTCGGTCGCCCCGGTCCAACCAAGCCCGACATTGCCCGCTTGAGCTGTGGTCGCGACGAGGTCTGCGGGCGGGCCGGGCGCGACGGTGTCGGCGGGCGCGCCGGCGCACGTGTCGGAGCCGCGGTCCGTGAACGACGAGCCTGCCACCGGCACGAACTCCCAGTCGTAGCCTCCGTCGCGCAGGATCAGCTTCAGGACGCCGAGCGTCATGCTGCGCGCCTCGGAGCCAGTCACCGGTGTTCCGAACGCATAGAGACCCCTTCCGCCAGTGCCTACGACGAAGCTGCGGATGCCGCGCTCGAGGTCGATCGTCCCCGTCGGATGGAGGCGTGTGAAGCGCTCGTAGGTGTGGTCGTGCCCTGCGAGAACGAGGTCGGCCCGGTAGTCGTAGAGTGCGTTCCAGAGGCTCGAGACGACGGGGATGCTTCCGTGGACAGCCCCCGACGAGAATCGGGGAAAGTGCATGAACGCTGCGAGGCAGCTCTGCGGATGGGCGGCGAGGTCGGCGCGCAGCCACTGCTCCTGCTCAGACCCGGCTCCGCACGGAACCACCGAGCAATTCGAATTGAGTGCGTAGATGCGCCACGCGCCGAGATCGAACGCGTAGTAGCCCTTCGCGGGGTCGCCGGCCGCAGCGCCGAAGTAGTTGTAGTAGCCGGTCGCTCCCGGGGTGTTGTACTCGTGATTTCCGGGGCTCGGGTTCGTGATTGCCTTGAACCGCCCCCAGGACGGGTCGTAGCAGTCGGCGAACTCGGCGTCCGTTCCGTTCGTGTACGCGAGGTCGCCGAGCGCGAGCACTCGCGTCGGTGCGATGGAGTCGAGCAGAGCCGCCGTGGCCCCGTGTCCGGTCGAGCCGCAGTAGGCGATGTCTCCTGCCGCCGCCACCACTACGTCTCCGGCGCCGATGACGGCGCCGACCGGCGCCGACGTGGCGCTGGCCGAGCCGTCGACGTTGGTCGCGGTGACGACGACCCGGAAGGTCGCGCCGACGTCCGCCGGAGTCAGTGAGAAGCTCTGCCCGTTTGCGTCCGTGATGTCGGCGCAGCCGGAACCGGACGCATCACAGCGCTGCCATTGGTACTGAAACGTAATCGGCTGGGTGCCGTTCCACGTTCCGGGAGCCGCGGTGAGCGTCTGGCCGTCCTGGGGGATCCCCGTGATCGTGGGCGGCGACGTGGACACTGGCGCGTTGCTCGTGAGCGACTCGACGACGAGCTCGGGTCGAAGGCTCGCGGTGGTCGCCTCTCGGGAGTCGAAGTCGACGCCGTCCTGGTGCGTGGCTGCCAGGACGACGCTGAACGTGCCGTTCGTGGTCACGAGCGACGTCACGTCGAGCTCCATCCAGCTGCCCAGGGGAATTGCGCCCTCGTCGTCCACGGCGGCCGTCGTCGGAGGCGGTCGGTTGCTCCAGGTGATCGCGCTCTCCACCCAGCCGTTGCTCGTTCCGGAGACCTTCGGCCCGTCGACCGTGGTGTCGACTGCGTGCAGTCGGAGGGTCGCGCGTTGCACCGAGCCGGAGATGCCGGTGACCGTGAAGCGAAGGTAGCTCTCGATATCGGGGTCGATCGCCCCGTCGACACGCAGGACGACCCGCGAGCCGAAGTTCGACGTCGGCGAGGCCTCGTGCACGCGGGAATCAGCCTCGGCGGAGAACGTGCTTACGGTCGTCTGGGTCGGTGCGGCCGCCGCGACGGTCTCTGCCGAGGCGCGCGGCCCAGCCCCCGCGAAACCGATGGCCGCGACGGCAAGACCTGCCGTCAACGCCAGTGAACGCCCTCTCAGTAAACCCCTCCCGTGCCGCAGAGATTCCCGACGGCGACAATAACAGGGTCGTCAACGGAGTCGTGCTAGCCGTTCACTGAGTCGTCTCGTATTTCGGTGGCCTGCCCTGGCGGACCGGGCAGGCGCCTTGGACGATCAGCTAGCTGTGCGGGGGCAGGAAGATCTCGGTCTCGTAGCTGTGCAGCACGGCCGACGTATGCAGGCCCGCGTGTGCGATCGGAGCTCCGATCGGGTTGAGCGTGAGGAGCGTCGGAGCGCTCCAGAGCGCGTCACCCGCCAGCGGCTTCGTGATCTTGTCCGAGCGGAAATCGCTGTAGCCGGCGTGGTACACGGCCGTCATTGCCAGTGAAGCAGCGAAGGCGGCCATGCCGATCACGACCTTGCCCGCGAACCGGCGGTCGAGCCGCGTTCCCGCGAACGCGGCGAAGACGACCAGGATCGGGAAGACGGACAGAAACAACCCGTCCGTGGCTCCGTACAGTATCCCGCGCCAGGCAACTGCACCGACGAGTGCGACTCCTTCGGGACGAGATGTGGCGTCGTCCGTTCGCACGACGATGGCGGCCAGGACGGCGGCCGCGGCGAGCCCGAGCAGGACTGCCGCAAGCCAGTGCCGCTTGACGGCCGCGACGAGGTCGTATCCAGTCGATCGAGACCACAGGGCGAACAGGCCCACGACTGACAGGGCATAGAGCCCATAGAAGAGATCCCGGTCGATCTCGATTGCATCTGCGAGGAGGTACGGCACCGCGAACGCGAGGACGAAGCCACCTGCGAGCCATGCCCAGTGAACGGAGAGGCCGTGCCACACTCGTGCCTCGACATGCGAGCTGTGTTCGAAAGCGTGTGTGCTCATCTTCTCCTCCTTTCACGCGCAGCCTGTTCCGCAGCGCCTCGACGGACATCGGTAGAGACCCCCAACAGGTCGCGGAGTTGCCGCAGCAGTCGCGCGGCATCGCTTCCCATCCGCCAGGTGGCGCGTAGCACTCGCTCCAGCGCCTCCACGGGCTCGCCGCGCTGGGGCTCTGCGCCTCTCGTCGCCTCAGCCGCCTCGGCGAGCGACTGCGTGCTCCATCACGGCGTCGAGGAGCGACTCACGTGTCGGGAAGTGGACGTAGATCGTTGCGCGGACGACGCCGGCGCGGCGAGCGATCTCCGACACGCTGCTGTCGGGATCGCTCGCCAGCGCTTCGAGGGCGGCGTCGAGGATGGCGGCGACACTGCGTTCGGCTCGCCGCGCACTTCCTCGAAGAACCGCCCGGCGTCCTCGCGACGGATGAACGTCTCGACGAATGGGATCCGGTTCATCCGCCGATACGGATCATCTTTCGGTTGACGAACTCCTCGGTGGCGTAGCGGCCGAGCTCGCGCCCGAACCCAGAGCGCTTGACGCCGCCGAACGGGAGTTCGGCCGCGTCTGCTCCGACGATGTTCACGAAGACCATCCCAGCCTCAATTCGATCGGCGACGCGCAATGCCTGATCGGGATCGGTGGTGAAGACGAACGAGCCGAGCCCGTACGGCGTGTCGTTGGCGACCGCGACAGCCTCGTCCTCAGAATCGACGCGGTACACGATCGCAACCGGCCCGAACAACTCCTCACGGTGTACGCGGTTCTCCGGGGTGACCCCCGTGAGGACGCCGGGCGCCACGAAGTTGCCATCGCGTGTCCCGCCGACGAGAGTGGCACCCCCTGCCACCGCCCGGCGCAGCTGGTCTTCGAGCCGGTCGGCGGCCGTCGCCGAGGAAAGCGGCCCCAACGTCGAATCGGGCAAGGATGGGTCGCCGGGCTCGATGGCCGTCAGCGCCTCGGTCAGCTTGCTCACGAACGGCTCGTAGAGGTCGGACGCGACGACGAAGCGCTTGGCCGCGTTACAGGCCTGGCCGTTGACCTCGAGCCGCGCAGTGACCGCGGACTCCACCACACCGTCGAGGTCATGCGTGCTCAGCAGGACGAACGGGTCCGAACCACCGAGCTCGAGCACGACCTTCTTGAGGTTGCGTCCAGCGATCTCTGCGACAGCCGCGCCCGCTCGCTCCGAGCCGGTCACCGAGACACCCTGCACTCGCGGATCGGCGATGACGTCCGCGATCTGGTCGTTCGTAGCGTAGATGTTTGTGTATGCGCCGACGGGGAAGCCGGCGTCGTCGTACACGGTCTGTATGGCGGCGGCCGACTCTGGGCACTGGGGCGCGTGCTTCAGCAGGATCGTGTTCCCCACGACGAGGTTCGGCCCGGCGAATCGCGCTACCTGGTAGTACGGGTAGTTCCACGGCATGATCCCGAGGATCACGCCGACGGAGCTGCGACGAACGAACGCCGAACCGTCTCCCCCAGAGAGGCTGATCGGCTCATCCGCCAACAGGGTTGGGGCGTTGTCGGCGTAGTACTGGTAGATCGCGGAACAGAAGTCGACCTCGCCGAGGGCCTGGTCGACCGGCTTGCCCATCTCGCGGACGATGATCTCTGCGAGCTCACCGCGGCGTTCCAGATGGAGTTCGCCCACGCGTCGGACCAGCGCGGCGCGCTCCTCGATCGTCGCAGTGCGCGACCACTCGCGGTGCGCCCGATCGGCCGTCGCGATCGCGTCCGCGAGCTCCGCAGCACCGATCGTCGGGTACGCCTTGACTAGTTCGCCCGTTGCCGGATTGGTCACCGCGTAGTCGCTCACATTGTCCTCCTGCCGGGTCGTCGCTGTGCCGTGTTGTTCAGATCGTCACAAGTACTAGAACAGTACCGGGGCGCACGCGTCAAGAACGGATGGTGCCTCAACTAAGGGGACGACCAGTGCGAACGGAGCGGACGACAGCGTCGATCGCTCGGCTGCTGAAGGCTGCGTAGTTCCTCTCTTCGAGGAGACCGGCGTGTGTCGCGCCGTGAGCGGTCTGGTGAACGCTGTTTGTCGAGAGACCTGCGAGCTTGTCTTGAGTTCCGGACCAGCCTGACAGCTTCCCAGCATCGCCCGAAAGTACGAAGAGCGGCTTTCCACCGAGACTCGTCAGGGCCTGGGCCTGACGAAAGACGGCCCACAACTCGGCGAACTCGTTCCGATCGGCTCGCAACTCACGCGGCGAGGAGCCTCACACGCTCGCCGCACGACAGGCGCCCGGCGGCAAGGAGGTGAACTTGTTGAGTGGGAGACACGTGCGACCCGCCCGCGCGAGCGTCGGAAGTAGCGCCGACGTACGACACCACACCCAGTAGAAGGTGGGATACGTCGGCAGATCGAACTGATACGGGGTGGCCGAGTCGATCAGCGCGATCCCAGCCACATCCTTCGGATAGTCCATCGCATAGGCGAGCGCGTACGTGCCGCCGACTTAGTGACCGGCGAGAACGTATGGCCCGGGAACCTCCGCGGCCGCGAGGAGGCCGCGGACGTCGGCCGAAAGCCGGTGCGCCGGCGAGCTCAGCGCATCAGGGCAGCCGCTGACCCCGCCTATCCGCAACTACTGAGGGGCGGGTCGTTTCTGTTGTCGCCAGCGGTGACCGCCTAGGCTGTGGACGAGCCCGCGAAGGAGTGCCCATGCAGACCCGCCCGCTTCCCGAGACCCCCG
>JAIBJO010000099.1 GCA_020029615.1 Actinomycetota bacterium | reverse complement strand
TTCGACCCGAATGCGTTCTTCCTCTTCGACCTCGGCGTCGTGCAGCTCGACCGGTCGGTGAACACGAGCACGTACGGTGCCCTTCCGCGGTTGAACCAGTTCGACAGCCTGAAGTCGGGCCGCGGCCACGGAGTCACGTTCACGGCGGTCGGCTACGGCCTTCAGGCGGCCTTCCCCGATGCGGCAGCGTGGAAGGACAAGGCCGAGCGGACACGCATGGTCGCGCATCCGGAGCTCATCCAGATCAACGGCGGAACCGTGCGCGACTACGCGATGCTGCTCACGAACAACCCGACCACCGGTGGCACCTGCTTCGGTGACTCAGGTGGCCCGAACTTCGTCGAGAACACGAACGTCGTAGCCGCTGTCACGTCGTTCGGCGCGAACCCGACGTGTGCCGGCACGGGAGGCGTGTATCGCGTCGACAAGGCCGATGACCTGGATTGGCTTGCGACGTTCGGAATTACGCCGCCGTAGGCGCGAGCTCAAGGATCCGCGATGGGCCGCCTGCGGGCGGCCCTTCGCGTCTCAGTAGGCGACGGCGCCGCGGCCCGTCTCGGCAGCGTGGCGCTGCTCGTCCGCGCGGTAGGACGAGCGGACGAGCGGGCCCGAGAAGACCGAGCCGAAGCCGAGCTCTTCGCCCTGCTCGCGGAACCAGCGGAACTCGTCCGGGTGAACCCAGCGGTCGATCTCTGCATGCTTCGAGGACGGCTGGAGGTACTGGCCGATCGTGACCACGTCGACGCCGTGCCCTCGGAGGTCGCACATCGTGTCGACCACCTCGTCGTTCGTCTCGCCGAGGCCCACGATGATCCCCGACTTCGTCAACACCGGGTAGCCCGCGACTTCCTTCGCACGCTCGAGCAGCCAGAGCGCCTTGTCGTAGCTGGCCTTGGCACCGCGCATGCGCGCATGGAGTCGGCGGACCGTCTCGATGTTGTGGTTGAAGACCTCGGGCCGGGCCGAGAGCACCGTGGCGAGCGCGTCTTCCTCGACGCCGAGGAAGTCGGGCGTGAGGACTTCGACCTTCGCCGTCGGGAGCTTGCGCTTGATCGCCCGGATCGTCGCCGCGTAGTGCCCGGCACCGCGGTCCGGGAGGTCGTCGCGATCGACCGACGTCACGACGACGTGAGAGAGCCTCATCTGCGCTGCAGCCTGTGCGAGCCGCAGCGGCTCGAGCGGATCGGGAGGGCCGTCCGGCTTGCCGGAGTGCACGTAGCAGTACCGGCAGGCACGTGTGCACGTGTCGCCGAGGATCTGGAACGTCGCCGTTCCTCGTCCCCAGCACTCGCCGATGTTCGGGCAACGCGCCTCCTCGCAAATGGTGACGAGCCCGCCTTCACGCATGAGCCCTTTGACCTCGAAGTAGCGCGAGTTGACGCTAGGACCGCGCACCTTCATCCACTCGGGACGCCGTGGGCGCTCGGCGACGGGCAGCGACTTCTGCATCGCGGCAATTGTAGGGACGCGGCTTGCCGCGCCCCTACGGAACGAGTGTGAACCCCTCGCAGTGGAGGGGCTTCACGACGGAGAAGTGGCCGTGGTCGAGCGTCGCGATCGTCGTCTCTCCGAGCCGCTCGGCGGCGGTCACGACGGAGGCGTCCACAAAGCCCAATGGAAGGTCGCGATATTGCTCGACCAGGCTCAGGATGCGGTCGTGGTCCTCGAGATCGGGCGATACGAGTGCGAAGTCTCCACCGAGGAGGGCGTCGAGAAGTATCGAGGTCACTTCGGGAACGTCACGCGAATGCGCGAGCTGGTCGATCTCGACGACGGTCGGCGAAGGGACGATGACGGCGACCGAACTGGCGAGGAGCGATGCACAGGCCTCGTGCGCACGGTCAGAGCGGTCGATCGCTGCGTACAGCACACTCGTGTCGCAGACCAGTGTCACCGTTTCCAGCCGTAGAGAATCTCCTCGTCTCGTGCAGCCGTATCGTGCGGGCCGGCGCCCGACGCGACTGCGCCGATGAACCGTGGCGGACGGCGGCGCGATCGCGCACGCAGCTCCAGTCCTTGGCGAATGACCGCGCCGAGCGATATGCCCTCCTCCTTCGCGATTGCGCGTAACTCGTCAAGGAGCGCGTCGTCGGCCATGATCGTGGTGCGGCTCATGCGTGCCATTATGGCACTCATTATGCAACACAAGAATCACTCCTTCGAGCCGACGCTGCGGCGTTACCCTTGGGCTCGTGGTTCCCGAGGCCCCTCTCGAGCAGAGCGATCACGGAGTGCTCCCTGTGGGCGACGGCTGGTTCGTCGTCAACGCGCGTGACGCGCAGTGGTTCGACAGCGACGGCCTCGGGCGCTACGCCCCGTTCGAGGGCGCGAACGCTCCGTTCGGCGAGCTCGGCTTCAACCTCAGCATCCTGCAGCCGGGCGAGCCGAGCTGCATGTACCACGGCGAAGAGGCGCAGGAGGACTTTCTCGTCCTCGCCGGCGAATGCGTCCTGATCGTCGAGGGACAGGAGCGGCGACTCGAGACGTGGGATTTCTTCCACAGCCCTCCCTGGACCGAGCATGTCTTCGTGGGCGCCGGTGAGGGCCCGTGCCTGCTTCTCGCTGTCGGCAACCGCGTCAAAGGGCGGGGCCTGCGGTACTCCGTGAACGAGACTGCTCTGAAGCACGGCGCCAGTGTCACGCAGGAGACGGGTGATGCGGCGGAGGCGTACGCTCGCTTCCCCGAGCTGAAGCCCATCCCCTGCCCGGACGAGTTTCCGGGCTGATTCAGCCGAACCGCGCGATCATCGGACGCGCTGGAGCAGGAGGAGCTCGAGGCTCATCGTGTCGCAAGCGAGCCGTGGATTCGCTGCGGCCACAGACCGGCTCCGTCCTCGGCCGGCAGCTCTTCGAAGTCCAGCTCGAAGATCGCGGCGATCGCCTCGATCGCTGCATACCGAACGTCCTCGACGGTAGTCGGGCGTTCGAGCTCGCGCGCCATCGTCGTGAACTGGGCGTCGCCGAGCCCGCACGCGGTGATCCACTCTGTGAACGGCGCCGGGTCGAGGTCGACGTTGAGCGCGTACCCGTGCGTCGTCACCCAGCGCGAGACGTGCACGCCGATGGACGCGATCTTTCGCGGTCCCTGACCGCGTCCCGGCGGCATCCAGACTCCGGTGAGGCCGTCGATCCGCTGGCCGTCGAGCTCGAACGCCGCCAATGTCCGGATCAGCGCCTCCTCGAGGTCGTGCACGTACCGCTTGACGTCCTTTCCGTGGCTCCGGAGATCGAGGATCGGGTAGCAGACGAGCTGTCCCGGCCCGTGGAAGGTCGACTTTCCTCCCCGGTCCGTCTCGGCGATCTCGACCTCGGCGCCTACGGGGACGTGGAGCTCCAGGTCGGTCTCGGTACGTCTTCCGATCGTCACGACGGGGGGGTGCTCCAGGAAGACCACGGTCTCGGGAATCGCCCCTTGCGAGACGGCGCCGGCGAGCGAGCGCTGGAGCTCGAGCGCCTCGCCGTACGGCACGAGACCCAAGCTCATCAGGTACGCGCCATGCATCCCGGTCGCCTAGGTCGCGCGAACGTCGTAGCGTGGGAGGCCGTCCTCGGGAAGGGTCTCCCAGGGGGCGACCGAGCGGACGAAGATGTGCGCCTCCGGTTTCCCGTCGAAGCCCGAGTCGATCGCGGTGAGACGCACGCTGCACAGCTCGGTCTCGGGCCATCCGCCGCCGAAAAGGTTGGATCCGCAGACCGAACAGAAGGTCTTCGCGGACCCCTCGTCGGGCGTGTACGGGCGAAGCAGGTCCTCGCCTTCGAGGATCTTGATCGATTCCGTCCGCGTCCGCCCGCTCGTCGTGCCGACGCCTCCCGAGATGCGCTTGCAATTCGTGCAGTGACAGTGCGAGACGGTGATGAACGGCTCCGCGATCTCGAAGCGCACGCCTCCGCAGAGGCAGCTTCCCTGCATCGGCATGGTTAGTACGCCGCCTCGTCCCAAGACTCGAGGCGTTGGCGCAGGTCACGCAGGAAGCGTCCTGCGAGGGCACCGTCCACCAGGCGATGGTCGTAGGTCAGTGTCAGGTTCATGATCGGGCGGATCGCGATGACGTCCTGGCCCATCTCGTCCTGTACCACCCACGGTCGCTTGACGACGGCATAGGTGCCGAGGATCGCGGCCTGGGGCTGGCTGATGACGGGAGTCCCGTGGAACGTGCCGTAGCCACCCGGATTGGTGATCGTGAACGTGCCGCCCTGCACCTCGTCCGGCAGGAGCTTCTTGTCGCGTGCGCGCTGGGCGATGTCCGCTACGCCTTTCGCGATGCCGAGGGTAGGTGACGTTCACTCCGTGATTCGCCTCGAACTCGGGCTTGAGCTTCTTGCGCAGCGCGACCACGCGCGACATGTCGACCTCGATCGCGCTCGTGACGTGGGCTGACGTGTCGAGCGAGCGCCGCATGTGCTCGGCGATCCCTCGCCGCATCGCGCTCACCGGCTCGAGGACCTCACCTGCCAGAGGCTGCGCCTCTGGCATGGCTGGCGGCGGCGTTGCGGCCGGAGGGGCTGGAGGAGGCGTTGGAGCGACCGGTGCGGGGGGTGCCGGCGCCGGGGTCGCAGCAGCGACGGGCGCCGGTTCCGGTGGTGCTGGTGCGACTGCTGGCTCGGGCGCCGCTGCCGGCGTGGCGACGACGGCTGGTCCGGCCCCCTGGCTAGCTGTCGTCGGAGCCGGGGCGGTAGCCCCGGACTCGAGGAAGGCAAGGATGTCCTTCTTCGTGACGCGCCCTCCGGTTCCCGTCCCGGGTACGGCCGATGGGTCGATCCCATGCTCTGCAGCGATCCGCGCGACCACGGGGGAGACGAACGTCTTCCCGTTCCCGGAGCCCACCGGCGCTGCAACGGGAGCAGGCGCAGCGGCTGGAGGCGCCGGCACAGGAGAGGCGACCGGGGGCTCGGGTGCGACCGCGGCAGGTTGCTCTACAGCGGCGGCTGGCGGTGCAGGAGTGGGTTCAGCTTGTACTTCATTAGCCGGTTCGACGAAAGTCGAACCGGCTGGTGCGATGACCGCGATCACGGTCCCGACCTCGACCGTCTCGCCCTCAGAGACGAGAATCTGTGCGACGACTCCTTCGGCCGGGCTCGGCACCTCGGTGTCGACCTTGTCCGTCGAGATCTCGAGCAGGGGCTCGTCGCGGTCGATCGGGTCCCCGACCTGCCTGAGCCACTTGGTGACCGTCCCCTCGGAGACGGAGACGCCCATCTGGGGCATCACCACCTCGGTCTGTGTTCCTGTCGACACCGTTCCTCCTTTGTAGGGGCGAGATATATCTCGCCCCTACAACGTCAATACTCCGCCAGTTCTCTCAGCGCTTTCACTACATCGTCGACCTGCGGGATGAACGCCTTCTCGAGTGGAGGTGAGAAGGGCACCGGCGTGTCGGGCGCTGCGATCCGCTTGACCGGCGCGTCGAGGTGCTCGAACACCTCCTCTGCGATCGTCGCCGCGATCTCGGCTCCGAACCCTCCCGTTCGGGTGTCCTCGTGCAGGACGAGCACTTTCGAGCAGCGCTGCACCCCCTCGAGCACGCGGTCCTTGTCCCAGGGAATCAGCGTCCGCAGGTCGAGCACCTCAGCCTCGAAGCCCTCCTTCGCAAGCTCGTCCGCTGCTTCGGTCGCCGTGTGCACCATCGCTCCCCAGGTCACGATCGTCGCATCGTCGCCCGGCCGGTGGACGTTCGCGTATCCGAACGGCACCGTGTAGCGGTCCTCCGGCACCTCGCCCTTGATCCGCCGGTAGAGATGCTTGTGCTCGAAGAACAGGACCGGGTTGGGGTCTTCGATGGAAGCCGCCAACAGCCCCTTCGCGTCGTGCGGTGTCGCCGGGCACACGACCTTGAGGCCGGGGATATGAGCGAACGAGCTCTCCGGGTTCTGGGAGTGGAAGGGCCCGCCGGAGAAACCCCCACCCGACGGAAGCCGGACGACGATCGGGATCGGCGTGCCTCCCCGGAAGAACTGCTTCGCGGCCACGGTGACGAGCTGATCCCACGCGCACGAGATGAAGTCCGCGAACTGCATCTCGGCGACGGGTCGGAGCCCCATGAGCGCCGCGCCCGTCGCTCCGCCGACGATGGCGGTCTCGGAGAGGGGCGTGTCGATCACCCGCCAGGGGCCGAACTCCTCCTGGAAGCCGAGCGACACCTTGAATGCGCCGCCGTAGACGCCCACGTCCTCGCCGAGCAGGAACACGCGAGGATCGCGCCTCATCTCGACCCGCAGGGCGTCCGAGATCGCCTGGATGTAGGTCATCTCAGCCATGGGTTTCCATCACTTGTGGTGGGGGGTGTCGAGGTCTTCGGGCGACGCGAACACACTGGCCTCGAGCGTCGCTGACTCCGGTAGGGGTGACTCGTCGGCGCGCTCGAGCGCGTCGTTCAGGATGCGCTTGACGGCCGCCGTCAGCTCGCTCTCCTCGTCCTCAGTCAGTCCCGCATGCGCGTAGAGCCAGGTGCGGTAGCGCTCGATCGGGTCCTGTGCGGCCCACTGCTCGAACATCTCCTTCGGGACATAGAAGGCGTCGTCGTGGACGGCGTGCCCCTCCATGCGGAGCGTCAGACACTCGATCAGCGTCGGGCCGCCTCCGTCGCGAGCCTTCTCGATCGCGCGCCGTGCCTCGCGGTAGACGGCGAGCACGTCGGTGCCGTCGACGACGACTCCTTCGAACCCGTATGCCGCGGCGCGATCGGCGATGTGCTCGATGGGATACGAGAGGTAGGTTGGCGTCGAGTACGCCCACTGGTTGTTGTCGCAGACGAACACGACCGGAAGCTGTCGGACGCCCGCCATGTTCATCGCCTCGTGAGCGTCTCCACGGGCGGCCGCGCCCTCACCGAACCAGCCGACCGCGACCCGCCGGTCCCCGCGGATCTTGAACGCGAGCGCCATTCCGGTCGCGACGGGGAGCATCGCCGGGAGGTGGCTCACCATCGTGTGCAGTCCGAGCTCCGCGACGGCCATGTGGACGTTTCCGTCGCGTCCTCGCGTCGGCCCACCTTCGCGGCCCATGTACTGCGCGAAGATGCGCCAGGGCTCGACGCCGCGTGTGATGTGAACCCCCATGTCGCGATGGAGCGGCGTGCCGACGTCGTTCGGCCCCATGGCCATGCCGAGGCCGACCGCGGCGCCTTCGTTGCCGCGACCCGTGTAGAAGGAGCCCGGAATCTTCCCCTGCTTGTAGAGGATGTGGCCGCGCTCCTCGATCCCGCGTGTGATCAGGAGGTTGCGGTAGATCGCGAGGAGATCCTCGCGGTCGAGCCCCGCCTCCTTCACCTCCTGCAGCGAGCCCACGGGCTCGGCTTCACGTACGGCCATGCGACGAGCTCCCGTCGTCCGGTTGACGGTTCCCCACTCTATCGACTGGGTCTGTGCGACCTCTGCCGCTGCAGGGCGGGCAGGCCCCGGCTCTACGATGGCGTCGTGGCGAAGCCAAGACGGAACTGGATCCAGGAGGAGCGGCGGAAAACCCTCGGTGACTGGGTCGCGTTCTGTCTCGACTGTGGCCATATCCTGCGGTACTTCCTCGAGGGCGAGGCCGAGTTGCCGGCGCGTTGCCCGCAGTGTGCAGGTGAGCTCCGGCACCGCTGTCCGAGCTGCAGCGCACCGATCGCGTCCGCCTTCGCCGTGGACTGCGAGGAGTGCGGCGAGCCCGTGCGGTCGGCGCAGCTCTTCGGCGTGCAGATCCGCCGCCCCGGCAGGTAACTCCGGGCGACGCCTGTGATCGTGCGTAACGGCGGACGAGACCTGAGGCGCCTCGCCAGTCCCCTACCAGGCACCCGGCCGTCCTACTGCCGTGGCTCGTCCGAGCGTGCGGCTACGCGATCTGCGAGAAGCGGATCACGGTGACGATGTCGTCCTCGGACACCTCCCGGTTGTAGAGCTGGCTCAGGAACCACACCATCTCGTCGACGCGCCGGATCTGAGGGTTGTCGTGCTCGATCTCGCGCGGCGACAGCTCACCGAGCGACTTCACCTCGACCTTGTCGATCACGGCGTCGAAGATCCGCTCGCGCTGGCCGTACCGAGCCCCGCAGAGCACTGTGACGATCATCCCCTTGCGGTACTTGGCCGACTTGTCGCCGAGGCGGATCGTGGCGGTCTTCCTGCTCGTTCGGAGCTGCTCGGCGACAGCGGGGTTGTAGAAGTTGAGAGCGAACGTCGGCATGACGGCCGGGCAACTATAGAGGCTCGCCTGCGAGCGTCTCCAGTGCCTTCCCTGCCATCTCGCGCTCACCGTTGTACGCGAGGATCTGCGGCGCGCCGGCGAGCGGCAGCCAGCGAACATCCGCCACCTCGACCTCCATCCCCGGCGGTATCTCTCCGATCCGCCCTCCAGCCGCAAGGGCCAGATAGAAGCTCACGATCTTGAAGATGCGCTCGCCGTCCCAGGTGTAGACGTACCTGACGTCTCCGAGCTTCGAGGCCAGTCGCGCATTCACGCCCGTCTCCTCGTAGCCCTCGCGGAGAGCGGCCTGGGCAGGCGTCTCGTCGGCGTCGACCAGTCCCTTCGGCAGCACCCAGGTGCCTGCGCGCTTCCCTCGAGGCTGCACGGCCGCGAACCACCAGCGCCCGCGCATCCGGCGGACGAGGACGACGCCAGCCGAAAACTCGCGCCGCGTCACGACTTTGTGACAGCGGACCGCAGGACCCGCCCCAAATCTGAGCCCGATAGACTCAATTCGGCTTGGCGAGACGCACCGAGAGTGCTATTGTCTCTCTGGCACTCGGACGGTCCGAGTGCCAGAAGTGTCACAAACTCGGTTAGGGAGGTCTCTCGTATGGATTTGCAGCCCCTGGGCGACCGTCTGATCGTCGAAGTCCTCGATGAGGACGAGGTGACGGTCAGCGGCATCGTGTTGCCCGACACGGCGAAGGAGAAGCCGCAGCGCGGCAAGGTCCTTTCCGTCGGTCCCGGCGCTCGCGACGAGGATGGGGAGTACATCAAGATGGACGTCGAGGTAGGCGACGAGGTCATCTTCTCCAAGTACGGCGGCACGGAGATCAAGGTCGGCGCCGACGACGTCCTCATTCTGCGCGAGTCGGACGTGCTCGCGAAGGTCGTAACCACAGGCAGCAAGGGTAAGCGGAAGCTTGCCGGCGCCGCCGCGTAAGGGCCGAGGCTTGCCTCGCCCTTTGTCTGAGCATTAGGAGGAGTAAATAGATGGCTCACAAGGAGCTCAAGTTCAACGAGGATGCGCGCCGCTCGCTCGAGCGCGGCGTGAACACCCTCGCCGACGCGGTCAAGGTGACGCTCGGCCCGAAGGGACGCTACGTCGTCCTGGACAAGAAGTTCGGCGCGCCGACGATCACGAACGACGGCGTCACGATCGCCCGCGAGATCGAGGTCGAGGACCCGTTCGAGAATCAGGGTGCCCAGCTCGTACGCGAGGTCGCGACGGCGACGAACGACGTTGCCGGCGACGGCACGACGACGGCGACTGTGCTCGCTCAGGCGATCGTCCGCGAGGGCCTGAAGAACGTCGCCGCAGGCGCGAACCCGATGGCGCTCAAGCGCGGCATCGAGACGACCGTCGACGCGGTCGTCGAGGACCTCAAGAAGCAGTCGACCGAGGTCAACGGCAAGGAGGACATCGCCCGCGTTGCCACCATCTCGTCGCGCGAGCGCGAGATCGGTGACGTCATCGCTGACGCGATCGAGAAGGTCGGCAAGGACGGTGTCGTCAACGTCGAAGAGGGCCAGACCTTTGGTCTCGACCTCGAGTTCACCGAGGGCATGCAGTTCGACAAGGGCTACCTCAGCCCCTACATGATCACGGACGCCGAGCGCATGGAGGCGGTCCTCGAGGAGCCGTACGTCCTGATCGCGAACCAGAAGATCGGTGCGGTCAAGGACATCCTTCCGGTGCTCGAGCAGGTCATTCAGGCCGGTCGGCCGCTGCTCATCGTGGCGGAGGACGTCGAGGGCGAGTCCCTCGCGACAATCGTCGTCAACAAGCTCCGCGGCACCTTCTCGGCCGTTGCCGTGAAGGCACCTGGCTTCGGCGACCGCCGCAAGCGGATGCTGGAGGACATCGCCATCCTGACGGGCGGCGAGGTCATCACCGAGGAGCTGGGCCTCAAGCTCGAGAACACGAAGATCTCGCAGCTCGGCAAGGCTCGTAAGATCGTCATCGACAAGGACACGACGACGATCATCGACGGTGCCGGCGGCTCGGACGCGATCAAGGGTCGCATCAAGCAGCTCAAGTCCGAGATCGAGAACACCGACTCCGACTTCGATCGCGAGAAGCTCCAAGAGCGCCTCGCGAAGCTGTCGGGCGGCGTCGCGGTCGTCAAGGTCGGCGCAGCCACCGAGACGGAGATGAAGGAGAAGAAGCACCGGGTCGAGGACGCGCTGCAGGCCACACGGGCGGCCCTCGAGGAGGGCATCGTCCCGGGCGGCGGCGTCGCGCTCATCAACGCCGGTGACGCGGTCAAGTCCACGCTCGAAGCCCTTGAGGGCGACGAGAAGACGGGCGGGAAGATCATCATCCGCGCGCTCGAGGAGCCGCTTCGGCAGCTCGCGTACAACGCGGGCCTCGAGGGCTCCGTCGTCATCGACAAGGTTCGCGGCGCCAAGAAGGGCCAGGGCCTGAACGTCGAGACGGGCGAGATCGAGGATCTTGTCAAGGCCGGGATCATCGATCCGACCATGGTCACGCGCTCGGCTCTGCAGAACGCGGCGTCGATCGCGAAGAACATCCTCACGACCGAGGCAGTGGTCGCGGAGATGCCCGAGAAGCAGCCCGCAATGCCGGCAGGTATGCCCGGCGGCGGGATGGACTTCTAAGCCGATCGCTGCGCGATCGGTTAGGAAGAGAAAGGGCCGGCATGCGCCGGCCCTTTCTCTTTGCTCTTCTCTCGTTTGTGGGAGCCATCGGCTCCCACAAACGAGAGCGGCCGCTGGGTACGGCCGCTCAGAGGGGGAAGAACTGGGGAGGATTGGGTACACAGGTTTTCGTCGGAACCGCGCTTCGCCTCGTCCCCCTTTCGGGGGGACTTCGAACCCCGCTCCCGGGGTCTGGCTTAAACCAGACCCCGAGGCCATCCGACTCCCGGCTCAGAAGCCGTATCGCTCCTCGCGGAACGGGTCGGCGTCGTTGTGGTAGCCGTAGCGCTCCCAGAAGCCCGGGCGGTCGTTCGGAGTGAGCTCGATCCCGCGCAGCCACTTGGCGCTCTTCCAGAAGTACTTGCCGGGGATCACGAGGCGAAGCGGGCCGCCGTGCTCCGGCGTGAGCGGCTCGCCGTCCGCATGGGTCGCGATGAGTGACAGCGGGTCGCGCAGGAACGCGATCGGCACGTTCGCCGTGTAGCCCTCCTCGGCGTGCGCCACGACGTAGTGCGCCGAGGGCAGCGGCCTCACGAGTGGCTCGAGCGCGCTCCAGTGGATCCCCTCGAACGTCACGTCGAATCGGCTCCAGCGCGTGACGCAGTGGATGTCCTGTGTATGAGTCGTGCGCGGGAGCGCGTTGAGCTCTTCCCACGACAGACGGAGCGGGCTCTCGACCTCACCCGAGACGAAGAAGTCCCACGTCGCGAGATCGGCGTCGGGGATCGAGCCCGCGTGGAGGACGGGCCACTTCTCGGTCAAGTACTGCCCCGGCGGCAGCCGCGCGGCGTCGTACCCGGCATCGATCACCTTCCGCTCTGCTCTGCTGCGGAACACTGGTGCAACACTAGTCTCGATGGCCGTTACCGCGTTACGCGTTGGACGTCGCCCGCGCGACTTCGTCGCCGTGCGCGGGCCCGACGCCGCGACGTACTTGCAGGCGATGGTTTCGAACGACGTGGAGGCCATCGGGATCGGAGACGCCTGCGACGCCCTCCTGCTCACGGCCAAGGCGCGCGTCATCGCGCCACTCGTGGTCCTGCGACGCGGCGTCGAGGACTTCCTACTGCTCACGGAGGAGGGTCTGGGCGGCCGCGTGCGCGCGACGCTCGTCCGCTCTCGCTTCGCGGCGAAGTGCGAGATCGAGGTCGAGGAGCACACGTCCGTCGTGGCACTCGGAGGGATGGACGGCATCCCGACGGCGGACTACGGCGTGCCGGCGGTCGAGGTGCTCGACACGGCACTCGAGACGACGGTCGACGACGGAGAGCTCGAGCTCCTGCGCATCCGCGCCGGGACGCCGCGCTTCGGGCGTGAGATCGACGATCGCGTGCTCCCGGCCGAAGCCGGTCTCGACTCACGCGCGATCGACTTCGAGAAGGGCTGCTACCCCGGACAGGAGCCGATCGCGCGCCAGCACTACCGCGGCCGGGTGAACCGCACGCTTCGCGTGCTCGCGATCGACGGTGCCGAGCTTCCGGCATACGACACCGAGGTCGTGCACGCCGGGAAGGTCGTGGGCAGGATGACGAGCGTCGCCCGCGAGGGGGACGGAGTCGTCGGGCTGGCGTTTGTCCGAGTCGAGGTCCCGCACGACATCGAGCTCCGGATCGAGGAGCGCATCGCCAGGCAGCTAGACTTGCCGTCCCCGCGCCCGTAGCTCAGGGGATAGAGCGCTGCCCTGCGGAGGCAGAGGTCGCATGTTCGAATCATGCCGGGCGCACTTCGCCGCCCGCTAATCGAGCGGGATACGCGCACCCGCCACGGGAATGCCGGCGAGCCGCGAGCTGACGACGTCCTCTGCCGCCTCCGCGCTTGGCGCGTGACTCGTGACGGCGGCGAGGAAGTCGTCGCGGTCCAGCGCGTAGAGGACGGTCTGCGACTTCGTCGTCACGGTGGCAGTGCGCGCGACGTCCCGGATGAGGGCGATCTCGCCGAAGTAGCCGCCCGCGCCGAGCTCGGCGATCGCCTTGCCGTACTCCGAGACCTCGACCGTGCCGTCGGCGACGATGTAGAAGCGGTCGCCGGGATCGCCTTCTCGGACGACGATCGTGCCCGGCTCGAGGCGGAGTGGCACGAGACGTCCCGCGAGGTGCTCGAGCGTCATGCCGGGCAGCGGAGCGAAGATCGGCACCGCGCCCAGGATCCTCAGCTCCTCGACGTCGGGCGGTGCTGCGGCAGCGTCGATGCGCGCGACCTTCCGCCAGAGAAGCAGGACGAGCGCCGGCAGCGACGCTCCGGTCACGATCAGCGCTCCTTCGAGACCGAGCCAGTCGATGAGCACGGGGGCCACGATGGCGCCGAGGCCGACCGAGCCGAGCCACAGCATCTGGATCACCCCGAACACGCGAGCGAGGATCTCGTCCGGAACGGCGCGTTG
>JAIBJO010000174.1 GCA_020029615.1 Actinomycetota bacterium | reverse complement strand
CGTGGGCGCGACCGTCTTCCACACGGCCGACGTCCTTGCCGGCATCACGATGGCCCAGCTGATCCGGGCCGGCGCGCCGATGCTCTTCGGCGGAGCGCCAGCGACGTTCCACATGAAGGCCGCGAGCTCGCCGATGGCGGCGATCGAGGCGCTCCATCTCGACGTCGCGTACGTCCAGGTGGGAAAGGCACTCGGTTTGCCCACGCAGGCGTACATGGGGCTCTCCGACGGGAAGCTGGTCGACGCCCAGGCAGGCGCCGAGACCTTCGGCGGCGCGCTGCTCGCGGCGCTGGCCGGCGTCAACTCGGTGTCGGGCCCGGGGATGCTCGACTACGTGCTCGTGTTCTCGCTCGCGAAGCTCGTCCTGGACGACGAGCTATGCGGACAGGCGCTGCACTTCGTGCGGCCGATCGAGCCCCGGGACGACCTTCCGGCGGGCGACCTCGTGACGCACCTCCTGGACGAGGCGCACCTGATCATGGCCGAGCACACCACGCGTCACTGGCCCGAGGAACTCTGGCTCACCGGCCCCACGTACGACCGTGACAACCGGGAGACCTGGGAGCGCAAAGGTGCCAAGGAGCTGTACGAGCGGGCATGCGAGGAGGTCGACCGGCGGCTCGCTGCGTATCAGCCGCTCGACGACGATCCCGCGGTGGCCACGGAGATGCTCCGGATCGTCCGCTCGGGCATGGAGACGCCTACCGACCTGCCGGCGCCGCCCCCGCCGCCGGAGCGGACCGCCGCGGAGCCGACAGGCGGTCGGCGTCGAAACCGGCGCCGCGCGCGTCCCGGCGGCGGCTGAAGCGCGGAGCGCGGCCTTCGGCGCGCGCTTTCGGCGCCTGCAACCGGTGTCGACGACCTCTTGGAGTCGAACCGAGGGTTGTGTAGGGTCGGCCGGTCGGCAGGAACCCTGCCGCGGGGAATGGAGGGAACGATGAAGACAAGGCTTCTGCTCGTCCTGCCGCTGGTGCTCGTGGCAGCTGCAGCCATCCTGATTGCTCCGTTGGGCGCGCAACCTTCGACACCGAGCAAGCCGTCGAGGGTCCTGCTGATCGTCCTCGACGGGATGCGCGCCGACTACCTCGACCGCTTCGACTTGCCGAATCTGGAGGCTCTCCGCGACGGCGGCGTGAGCTTCCCGAACAGCCGGGTCGGCTACATGTCGTCGATCACGGTGATCAGCCACAACGTGATCGCGAGCGGCCAGCTTCCGAGGAACCAGGGCTGGGCGAACGAGATCT
This sequence comes from Actinomycetota bacterium, assembly GCA_020029615.1. Classification (GTDB taxonomy): domain Bacteria; phylum Actinomycetota; class Thermoleophilia; order Gaiellales; family Gaiellaceae; genus GMQP-bins7. Next base: position 1,607 of record JAIBJO010000174.1, on the reverse strand, counting down.
ACCGTGACGACGGCAACGTGCTCGGCGGCGGTGCAGGATCGCTCTACGTCATGTCGAGCGCGTCATGCAGCGACTTCGACCTGTTGACGCGTGCCGCCGGCTACCCGAAGCTCGAGCAGTACCTGGGAGCGCTCGAGGCGGACGGCGACGCGCGCTTCATCTCGGTCGCGCAGAAGGACCGGTCGGCCTGCGGCGTCGGTCATCCAGCCGACGCAAACGACGTCATCTTCGGGATGGCACGGCTGTCGAGCCCCGGGATCAAGTGCGACGGCTCTCTGACGAACCATCGCTATCGCTTCCCTAGAGGCGTGAACGTCCCGGCTTCGATGGCCGCGCCGTGCAGCCGGTACTACGTCGACGGCTCAGAGGACTACGGGACCAACTCCACGTCGCCGGCGCTGCTCTATCCGCTCGACGGGCACCGGTTCGTTCCCGGGTTCAACTCGGCCCGTCTCGGCGGCGACGTCTGGTCGGTCGACGCCGCGATCGAGATGATGCAAGCCGACGCCGCCGACGCCGACACGGACGACTGGCGCGGGATGTTCGTCGGGTTGGGTGGCCCGGACAAGATGGCGCACATGTGGGGCCCGAACGACGCCGTCACGGGCGCCCCGGGCTCCGTGAACAACATGATCCACCTCCCGGGCGAGCTGAAGCTCGCCGACGAGCAGGTCGGGGACCTGGTCGCCGAGCTCGAGGACGAAGGCCTGCTCGACGAGACTTTGATCGTCGTCACGGCAGACCACGGCATGACCGATGCGGAGCGCTTCCACGGGAATACCGGTCCACCCATCGACGGGGGCAACTTCAACTGGTACTACGGCGCCGAGACCGGGACGCGTGCGGACGAGTCATACCTCACCCCAAGTCCTGCGATCGCGGCTCTCGCCGGCCGAATCGGGGGCAACCTCGCGTTCTCGTACCAGGACACGCACGTCGGTGTGTGGCTGAAGGACCGGTCGAAGGCTTCGCGGGAGGCCGCGGCAGCGGCGATGAGGCAGCTGCCCGACGCGATCGCGACCTTCCGCCTGAACGGCGGAGACTCGGGGTACGTTCGCGACTGGGTCTCGTCGTCGATGACGGACGCCGAGCGCAGCTGGTTCAACCGGAACGCTCAGAAGCTGATCAACACGATGGCGGCTTCGAATAACGCCGATGCCGTCGCGCTCCTGGCCGACGACGTCACCTACAGCGTGCAGGGCGACCACGGCGGCCACCAGGCGGACAACCAGCTCATCCCGATCATGTTCTCGTGGCCGGGGCTCCAAGCCGGAGCACGTCTGTCGACGCCGATCCGCAACGTCGACATTCTTCCGACGATCCTCGAGCTGCTCGGCATCGCACCGACGCACTCGCTCGACGGCGAGGCGGTGCCTCTTCCGCAGAACTGAGGACGAATCGCAGGCGGCGGGGCGCCGATTCGCCCCGCCGCCGCCTCCGCTATGGACGAGCGAGATCAACGATCGATTCGTGAGACACGTGCCTACGGTTCAGCGCACTGCCACAGTGCGAGCAGTGAGTTCGCGAGTCTCTCAGGCTCTATCCGGTGCGGAGGGTCGAAGTGATGGCGCTCGGGGAACGTCTCGATCGTGAAGTCGGGAAAGATC
>JAIBJO010000173.1 GCA_020029615.1 Actinomycetota bacterium | reverse complement strand
AGCTGAGGGAGATCGCGCACTCGCTGGAGACGAAGAGCGTCATCAGCCGCCCGCTTGGCGAGATCCTCCATCGCGAAGTCGACGGGTTCGCAGAGCGCTCGGGAATCCATGCGGAACTCGAGATCCGAGGCGACCCAGACTCGCTGTCGTCCGCGCAGCGCATCACGATCTTCAGGGCGATCCAGGAGGCGCTGGCGAATGTCCGCGAGCACGCGGGAGCGACGAGCGTCTCGGTGCGTGTGCGGGCGCGCCGCAGCGCCATCGAGCTCCAGATCGCGGACGACGGAATGGGGTTCGAAGTGGAGCGAGCGCTCGCCCAGGCCGCGCAGCGCGGCAGGCTCGGCCTTGTCGGGATCGGCGAGCGGGTTCGAATGGTCGGCGGCACCTTCGAGCTCGAGAGCGCGCCCGGCGGCCCGACGACGATGAAGCTCACGCTCCCGCGCTGGGAGCCCCTGACTCCCCAGTAGCGCCACGGCGCAGGCATTCCGGGAATCCAGGCGGGTACTCACGGGTCGGTACTCAGGGGTCAGACCCCGGGTCATGTCCCGTTCGGCCAGGTACCAGCGGGCCACTCGCGGAAACGGGCGCTCACAGCAATCCTTGAAAGGTGCCACGCAGGCCGAGAGAGGAGGCACCGGGCGCTATCCACCACGTCGTCGCCAAGGGGAATGCGGGAGGGCTCGTGGCGTACGACGACTACGACCGTGCGAATCTGTTCGGCCGTCTCGAGCGAGCGATCACACACTGCCGTTGGTCGTGTCTTGCTTACTGCCTACTGAATACCCACCTCCACCTCATCCTTCGGACACCCGATCCGAACCTGGGTGTCGGAATGCAGCGGTTTCAGGCCCCATATGCGCAGAGCTTCAATCGCCGCCACACGCGTGAGGGCCACCTCTTTCGAGGTCGTTTCTACTCGATCCGCCTGCAGACAGACGACCACCTCTACGCGGCGATCATCTACGTCGCGATGAATCCCGTTCGCGCCGGCATGGTCGCGCGTCCCGAGCTCTGGCGCTGGAGCAGCTATGCCGCGACGGTCGGACATAAGCCTGCGCCGAGCTACCTCGACGTATCAGCGGCCTTGGATCTCATCGATCCCGATCCGATCACCGCACGCCGAAGGCTCGAGGCTGCCGCTCGCGACGCACGAGAGCGCGATCTCAAGAGCGCTCACGCCTGAACCGGACGAAGGACGGCCGGCGGCCCTCGTGCCGTTGGTGGTGGCGTTTTCGGACATGGCCCGGGGTCTGACCCCTCGGCCCCCCGACAAACCTCCGCCGAACGACGAAGGAGGTCTTTCGACCTCCTTCGCCTCTCTTCCCCCTACCGCCGCAATCGGTGCCGCCGACCGCTGCGGGATTTGGTCAACTCATGAAGAGCCCTGCTGCTTCGCTTTCATCGAGACGCACTTGCCGAAGGCGTTCTTCTTGTTGGCGTTCGTGCCGTAGAAGTCGGCGAACGACTTGCCGCCGTGGGCCCCAGCGAAGTTCGGATCCGCCTGCTCGGCCTTGCATGCCTTGGCCGCGTTCTTCTCCGCCTGCTCCGCAGCCTGCTGCTGCTTCTTGGCCTGCATCGAGACACACTTGCCGAAGGCGTTCTTCTTGTTGGCGTTACTGCCGTAGTTCGCGTTGAAGGCGTCGATGGTCTGCGCAGTCGCCCCGCGTTCGGCCTTGCATACCTTCGAGGCGTTCTTCTCCGCAGACTGGCTCGACGCAGCGCTCTGGCCGGGGTTCGCCGGCTTCCCTTTGCCGGCCGGCGGGGCCGCAAGGGCCGCCGGCACGGCGAGGCAGAAGAGCGCCGCAATGATGAGAAATCTGGTCATGAATGCTCTCAGTCTGATGGGGGAAATCGATCCGACATGACAGAAGACGCGCTCCTTGCGTCAGTCTTGCGCGGCAAAGTGTTAAGAGTTTGTGAGGTGGGTTGCGGGTGCCGGCCGCGCGCGCGACGGTTCGGACATGGCCGTAACCGAGTCCGGCCACCGTGCTTCGAGCGAGGTCGACGACCTCTACCGCAGACACGGCGGCGAGATCTACCGATACGCGCTCGCTGTCCTCGGCAACCACGCGGACGCCGAGGACGTCACGCAGACCACGTTCCTGAACGCGTACCGCTCGCTCGAGCAGGGCGTTCGCCCGCGCAAGCCGGCGAACTGGCTCCTGACCATCGCGAGCAACACGCTCAAGCAGCGCTTCCGGCAGGAGCAGACGCGCCCACGACATGTCGAGTTCGACGACCGAACCACCGAAGCGAGCACCGACGACGACGAAGGGCCAAGCGTCGGAGAGCTGCTGGTGGCGCTCTCGAAGATCCCGCCGCAACAGCGGCAGGCCATCGTTCTCCGTGAGTTCGAGGGCCGTTCGTATGCGGAGATCGCCGAGATACTCGGCGTCACGACCACCGCTCTCGAGACCCTCCTGTTTCGAGCACGGCGCTCGCTCGCCGAAGAGCTCGAGCAGCAGCTCACCTGCACGGAGGCGCAGCTCGCAATCTCACAGGCTACGGACGGCAGGCTCGGCCGCAAGCAGCGACGCCGCCTCCGCGACCACGTCAGCGAGTGCCCTGACTGCGCGCGGTTCACCAGCCTTCAGCAGCGCAACCGGCGAGCGCTCAAGGGCCTCATGCTCGTACCGATCCCAGCGGGAGGGGTCGCCGTGAAAGCCGCGGCTGTCGTCGCAGCGGCCGCGATCACCGGCGGTGTCGCAGTCGTCGGATCAACCGAGACTGGCCCGAAGCCCCCTGGCAAGCCGCCGGCGCAGATCGACAAGCCTGGCGCGCGCCTGGGACAGGTGGCCCCGCGCGGGGTGCTCGTTCCGGGGAACGGCGTCGCACGTGGCAAGGCCGCGGCTCCGGGTCAGCTCAAGCGGGCCGACGCCAAGGCGAAGGCACGGGCGCACGCAGCAGCTGTCGCTCGCAAGCGCGGTTCGGCCGGGCGCAGTGCCGAGGCGAAAGCGAAGGCACCCGGTCAGACGAAGCGCGCGACCGAGCACCGGGTGGCCACCCCTGGACACACGAAGCCACCGCGCGAAAAGCCGAATCCGGCTGAGAAGAAGGCGACGGCCGCGGACACGTCCTCTCCGCCGTTGTCGAGCGTCACGCCTCCCCCGGATCCGGTGCCGAATGGGTCGTCGCCTTCGAAGTCCGGTCAGGCGAAGGGCCACGCAAACGGAGCCAAGGCCGGGTAGCCAGCCTGTCTCTCGAGGTCGAGTCGTTTCAGGGGGAAGATGTGCGAGACAGGGCGACGAACGCGCTCGTAACCGCCTCGAGCGGCTACGCCGCCAGCGGGTGGATCGGCGTGCTCTCGGGATCGATCTGCGAGGCGAAGCCGCGATCCCAGCTCACGAACACGTGGCCGCGCTCGTCGATCTGGTCTACGACCCCACGATCACCGGCGCACAGGCCCGAGTCGTCACTGGCGTCCGACACCAGCTCGATCCTCGTTCCGATGGCGACCCCAGCGCGAATACGCGCCGCGAGTTGTCTGGCACCGTTCGCATCCATGCTGGGCTTATCGGTTTCGACAGGCGCAAGCTTTACCCTCCCTCGAATGGTTGTCTGCGCAGGAGACCTCGTCGGCTCGGCGAAGTCGCGTCTCGCCGGCGGACTGCTCCGAACTCGACGGCTTAGGATCGGTCCGCCGGCATCGCCGTCCATGCCGGAGTGCGTGCCGTGACCAGCCCCGACCGCCATGACCAGGGTGATCGCTCGTCCGCGGAGCCAGTCGACGGGCTCGGGGGGCTCTTCCGGCGAGTTCTCACTCCAGGCCGGAGCCCCGAGGAGCGCCTGGAGGAGATCCTCGCTGAGCGGAGGCGTGAGCTCGACGAGCACGCAGCCCGCTTCGACGAGTCGATCGCCGATCTCGAGCGCCGCGAGGAGCTCCTGCGTGACTCGCGCGCGTCAGTCGAGCGCATGCTCAGGATGCG
>JAIBJO010000172.1 GCA_020029615.1 Actinomycetota bacterium | reverse complement strand
TCGGCCGCGGCGCAAAGGTTCTGGCGCGCTTACCGCAGCCCGGCCGCGGCGGCGAGCTCCGCCAGCGTCGGACAGGGCACGTCGAGCCGGCCGGCCGCCCGAAGCACGGCGCCGACGATCCCGTCGAGCTCCGAGCGCCTGCCCGCCGCGACGTCCCTGGCAGCCGCCGCTGTCGTCTCGTCGGCCAGCTCGTCGATGATCTCCCACTGCGCGGCTGCGCGTAATCCGACCCCATCTGCCTCCGCGACTGCACAGGCCTCGCCGATCGCGCGCTCGAGGCGAGGGCGCCAGTCCGGATCGTCGCGCAGCTCGCCGACGGTGCGGCCGGATGCGGCCGTCGCTGCTGCGAGTGGGGCGATCCTCGCCAGCTTGTGCCAGAGGATGCGCTTCTCGCTCTGCGCGACCCGCACGTCGAGCGCGGCACGGCGAAGAAGCTCGGCGGCGCTCTCGAGCTCGCCGCGGGGAACGCTCCCCGACGCCATCGTGATGAGCGGCGACGGCTTGGCTTCGACGATCTGCACACGCCCGACGCGATACGCCTGGAAGTGGGAGATGCTCCCAGCGGCGACACGATCGCCGAATCGCGCCCTCAAGGGCTCCATGTGCTCGAGCCCGTTGAGCAGCGGCACGACGACGCCCTCGGAGACCGCTGCCGGATCGATCCGCTCGATCGCTTCCTTCACCATCGGAGCCTTGACCGTCACGAGCAGCACGCCGACCGGCAGCTGGAGGTGTTCGGCAACCTCGGTCCGCGCACTCGAGATCCCATCCCGGGACTCGACCACGAGCCCCGCGAGCGCGATGATCCCGGCTGCTTCTCGCGTAGCGATGCAAATCGTGCGAATCCCCGCGAGCGAGAGCCGTACGGCGAGCCACCCGCCGACTGCCCCGGGGCCGAGGACAGCAACCGTCGGGTTCATGCCTTGGTGGGGTCGGCGACCAGTCTCTCGCGCTTCGCGCGCCACACTGCGTCGCAGAACTCCCGCACGCAGCCGCGTCCACCGTCTCTCGTGAGTACCCAGTGGGCGAGTGGGACGACTTCCCCCCACGCGTCCGCAGGCACCACGGGCAGCCCGACGGCACCGAGACATTCTGCGTCGTTGACGTCGTTTCCCAGATAGGCCGTCTCTCCGAGCGCGAGGCCACGGCGTACCACCTCCGCATGCAGCACCGGAAGCTTGTCTTCGACGCCCTTGATGATGTCCGCGCGCATTTTCCGCGCGCGAGCCGCAACGGCTTCGTTCGTCTCCGACGTCAGTATCAGGTACTCGACGCCGACCTCGTCGAGGCGGCGCAGCCCCATGGTGTCGCCGCGGAAGCACGCGACGCTCTCCTCACCTCGGTCGTTCGTCCAGACGCGGTTGTCGGAGAAGACACCGTCGAAGTCGAACACGGCGAACCGGACGGTCGTGAGTTCGATCATCGCCCCGCGCGGTGTACGGCCAGTTTCTCGACGACGAGCTCGGACACGCAGCGATGGTACTGGCGAAGGCTCCCGGAGAAGGCTGATCTCGGCGACATCGCTCGTCCTGACGAACGGTCTACGACGGCATGTTCGGAGGGGAATCGGCAGGCGACAGCGACCGGGCACGGTCGGTCCGCGAGCGACGGAGCTGCCGGACGCCGCGAGCGCCGAGGGCGACTCCACCGGCGAGCGTCGTCGGCACGTACCACGCGGCGTGAAGGAGGATCGTGAAAGCGAGCGCCTCCTCGTGCCCGATGCCGAGCAGACCCAGGGACGCGACACCGAGCCATTCGTAGGTTCCCACGTATCCCGGCGAGGAGGGGACAGCAGATCCGAGATTCAAGACCGCAGTCACGAACAGCGCATCCGCCAGCGAGAGGTCGAGACCGAGCGAGCGCGCGATGAGCAGCGCTGCGATGGCCCAGGTTGTCCACGCGCCGAAGCTGAGGCCCAACCAGATGATCGGCCGCCGTTCGCTGAGAGGCTCGGCAAGGGCTTCGACCGTGTCGCGGACGAGACGTCGGGCGAGCCCGCGGCTACGACGGCTGCGCTCCCGTCGGCTGATGTAGGTCCGGGCGAAGAGAAGGACGACACCGAATGCCACGAGGACGAGGAGCGAGCCTGCAGCGAGTCGAACCAACCACTCCGAGGTCGCGACCGCCCCGATTCCGACGACCAGCAGTGCGACGAGGACGACCAGGTCGCTTGCACGATCGAGGATCACCGTTCCGAACGCCCTTCCCGCCGGCATGCGGGCTGCAAGGCCGAGCCAGCGCGCACGCAGGAAATCACCGATGCGCCCGGGTAGCACATTGTTCACCGCAACGCCGCTGACAGTCATCTCGTAGAAGCGCGCGAGCCGGACATCCGGCGTCGAGGCGATCTTCCTCCACCGAATCGACTGGAACGCGTAGACGACTCCGAACGCGGCGATTGCGAGCGCAACGAGACCGACGTCAGCCTCTCCCAGGGAGCGCCGGACCGCGTCGAGATCGGCATCGCGCAGGGCGAGCCAGAGGAACAGCAGGCCGATCGGCACGCCGACGAGGGCAGTGAGGAAACCACGAGATCGGCCAGATGCCATCCGAAGCGCGAATCTACCGATGGGCTCGGTTTGCGCCCGTGTGCCGAGGGCTTGGGTCGTCCGTCAGGTCGTCGCCTGCCGGTAGGCCCGGATCGTCGCCTCGGTAGCCGCCGCCCACGAGAACCGCTCCCTCGCGGTCAGGCGTGCGTTCTCGCCGATCCGATCGCGGAGCGCCCCGTCGCCGAGCAGCCGCTGGAGCGCCACACGCAGAGCGGAAACGTTGCGTGGCGGGACGAGGAGGCCGGTCACGCCGTCCTCCACAGCGTCGACCAGACCCCCGACCGAGCAGGCAACCACGGGCCGGCCGTAGGCCATCGCCTCGCGTGCGACGACACC
>JAIBJO010000098.1 GCA_020029615.1 Actinomycetota bacterium | reverse complement strand
TCGTACCTTCGCCTTCGCGAGGACAAGGCTGCACCGGACGTCCGGCGCGAACGTGCGCCGGTTCCGCCGGGCGTGAAACGGGGCAGCAAGGAGCTCCGCTTCTCCAACGTCGACAAGCCGTTCTGGCCCGAGGCGGGGATCACGAAGGGCGACCTGATCGCGTACTACCGCGACGTCGCCGAGGTTCTCGTCCCTCATCTCCGCGGTCGCCCGTTCACCATGAAGCGCTACCCCGACGGCTGGCAGGGGAAGAACTTCTTCCAGAAGAACGCACCGTCGCACATGCCGGACTGGATCCAGCGGGCGCCGTTCCCCGCCTCCACGCGCGATGGCGAACGACGCACGATCGAGTACGCGGTTGTGAACGACGACCTCTCGCTGCTGTGGATGGCGAACATGGGCTGCATCGATCTCCACACGTGGGCGTCGCGCGTCGACCGTCCCGAACGGCCCGACTGGGTGATGTTCGACCTCGACCCGTCGGAGGGCTCCGGCTTCGAGGAGGTGCTCGAGGTGGCGCTGCTCGTCAAGCAGACGCTAGATCTGCTCGAGCTCGAGAGCTACCCGAAGACGTCGGGGTCGCGTGGAATCCACGTGCTCGTCCCCATCGTGCGCCGCCACTCGTTCGAGGAGGTGCGGGAGTTCGCGGGGATCGTGGCCGGAGCGCTCGCACGGGCACACCCGGGGCTCGCGACGACCGAGTGGGCAAAGCAGAAACGCCGCGGCGTGCTCGTGGACGCGAACCAGAACGGGCCCGGCCGGACGAACGCGAGTGTGTACTCCGTGCGTCCGCGGGCAGGCGCCCCGGTCTCGACCCCTCTGCGCTGGGACGAGGTCGTCTCGGGTCTCGACCCCTCGGCCTTCAGCATGGACGCGGTGCTCGAGCGCGTCACGCGCCACGGCGATCTCTTTGCCGGTGTTCTGGGCGGGAAGCAGTCGCTCGCCAAGGCGCTGCGCGCCCTCCGATGACACCGCGACTGCACCTCGCGCGTCTTCCGAACGGGATCGAGCTGCCGTACGCCGAGGCAGGCGACGCCGACGGAACGCCCGTCGTGCTCTTGCACGCCTATGCCGACTCGTGGCGTTCCTTCGAAGAGGTGCTGACACGGCTGCCGCCGTCGATCCACGCGATCGCGCCGTCACAGCGCGGCCATGGTGACGCGTCGAAACCTGAGGCGGGATACGCCGTCGAGGATTTCGCGGGAGATCTCGTTGCTCTGCTCGACTCCGTGCGGATACCGCGGGCCGTGCTCGTCGCCTCCTCGAGCGCGGTGTTCACGGCCGAGCGGCTCGCGGTCGAGCATCCGGAGCGCGTCGCCGGGCTCGTCCTGATCGGTGTTCCGTGGAGTATCGCGGAGCGGGCGCCGTCCTTCGACTTCGTCGAGACTGTGCGAGGGGTCACCGATCCGGTCGACCCGGCGATCGTGCGGGCGGTGATCGAGGGTACGACCTCCGAGCGCGTGCCCCGCGAGTTCCTCGACGCCATGGTGGGGGAGAGCCGTAAGGTCCCGGCCCGCGTGTGGCAGCAGACGCTGACAGGTCTGCTCGTGGCGCAACCACCCGACCCGGGCGTCATTCGCACGCCCACGCTCGTCATCTGGGGCGATCGGGACGAGCTGATCCCGCGTGACGACCAGGAAAGACTCCGAGCCGCCATTCTCGGCTCGCGTCTCCTCGTCTACGAGGGAGCGGGTCACGTCGTTCACTGGGAACAGCCCGAGCGGGTTGCGGGCGACGTCGCCGCGTTCGTCGCGGAGCGCACGCCCGACGCTGATCAGGGGTCTGGCTGAAGCCAGACCCCTGGTTCATGCAGGCACCCCGCGGGTCTGGGGTCTGGCTTCAGCCAGACCTCAAGGGAGTCGGGCGGTAGCGTCCGGACACGTCAGATCGCGCATCCGGACGCGCAAGATCGTGGCATCGACCGTCTAGCCGTCGTCGCCGAGCTTGCGCGGGTGGCCGAGCATCGACAGCTCGACCACGTCGCGGCGGAAGAAGAGCGCGACCGTCCAGTCCACGACGACGCGCAGCTTCCGCGACAGGAGTGGGAGTTGGTACAGGTGGTACGTCCGCGTGACGAACCAGCCGGGGAAGCCCCAGAGGTGCAGGCCGGGGATCTCGGCGATCCCCTTGAAGCGGCCGAGCGTCGCTACCTGACCGAGCATGCGGTAGCCGTAGGGCTTCGTATCGCCGGTCAGGTTCTTCGTCAGTCGCCGTGCCTGGCGCAAGGCGTGTTGGCACGCGGGCGGGTCGACGACGTCCGGTGTCTTTCGGTTCCTCACTGCCGCACAGTCGCCGAGCGCCCACATATCGTCGGCGCCCTCCACGCGGAGCGCCTCGTCGACGAGAACGCGGCCGCGGTCGTCGAGCGGTAGGCCGAGCTCGGCCAGAAGCGGGTTGGCACGCACGCCGGCCGTCCAGACGAGCGTTCGCGCGGGGATCCGCGTCCCGTTGGCGAGCGCTGCCTCGCGTCCGTCGTACGACTCGAGCGTCGTCGAGATATGGATCTCGATTCCACGGCGGGAAAGCCGACGGAAGGCGTACTCGCCCAACCGGCGTGGGATCTCCGGCAGGATCTTGGGCGCTGCGTCCACGAGCACCCAACGCTGGGGGACGCTGCGGAGGCCCGGGTACGAGCGGAGTGCAGCGTGCGCCATGTCGTTCAGCTCGGCGAGCGCCTCGACCCCCGCGTATCCCGCCCCGACGAACACGAAGCCGAGCTCCGATGCGTCATCCGGGTGGATCGAGGCGCGCTCGAGCTGAAGGAGGACGCGATTCCGCAGTGCGATTGCGTCGGCGAGGTCCTTGAAGCCGACGCCGTGCTCGAGGAGCCCGGGCACAGGAAGTGTGCGAGTGGTGGCGCCGAGGGCGACGACGAGCTGCTCGTACCCGATCTCGAGCTCTCCTGCGAGCGACTCCACGACGACGGTCCGGTGCTCGCGATCGTGCCCCGTCACGCGACCGAGGACGAGCTCCGCGTGCGGGCACATCTCGCGGAGCGGGACGACGACGTGGCGTGGCTCGAGCGTCCCCGAGGCCGCCTCCGGAAGAAGCGGCGTATACAGCATGAAGTTCTCGAGCGACACGACCGTCGCGCCACGCCGCTTCAGTAGCCGTGCCACGTAGCTCCCGGCGAACCCTCCGCCGAGGACGAGCGTCCCGCCGCGTGCCTCACGCCGTTCCACGGGTCATGCTTACCACGATGGCGCGGCAGGTCGCGGTGATAGGGAGCGGTTTCGAGTGGGAGAGCGCCGCGGAGGAGATCGGCAGGCTGCTCGCAGAGCGAGGCTGCACCGTGGTGACCGGGGGGCTCGGCGAGGTCATGGCGGCTGCTCACCGCGGCGCCAAGTCCGTCGGCGGCACGACGCTCGCGATCCTTCCGGGCGAGGACCGGCGCGCCGCGAACGCATGGGCGGATCACGTCGTCGTGACTGGGATCGGCCACGCGCGGAACCTTGCCGTCGTGGCCTCGGGTGATGCTGTCATCGCGGTCGGCGGGAGTTACGGGACGATCGCCGAGATCGCGCTCGCGCTGAGACTCGGACGGACGGTCGTGGCGCTCGAGGGCGCACCCCTCGTCGACGGCGCTCTCCAGGCTTCGAGCCCTGCCGAGGCCGTCGAGATGGCGCTAGGAAACCTCGGCTAGGCGTCGCTCCAGGAAGCGGCGCTCCGATTCGTTCGTCGTCAGCTCGAGGGCGCGCCGGTAGGCCGACGCAGCTTCATCCCGGCGCTCGAGGCGGCGGCACAGATCGGCGCGGGCCGCATGGAACAGGTGGTACTCCTCGAGGTCCCCGATCTCGTCGAGCAGCTCCAGCCCGCCGGCCACGTCGCCGGCCAGCGCGACTGCGACCGCACGGTTGAGCTGTACGACCGGCGACGGGTCGACGGTGGCGAGCGTCTCGTAGAGCCTGACGATCTCGTCATTGGGACGACCCTCGGCATGGGCCGCTGCGATCGCCGCCTGAAGCTGGTACACGCCGGGACGTCGCAGCGATACCGCGCGTTCGAGGACGCGAAGCCCCTCGTCGATGCGTGTGCAATCCCAGAGCGCCCGGTCTTGGTCCTCGAGGAGAACGATCTCGCCGTCACCACCGACCCGCGCCGCTCGACGGGAGTCCTGGAGCAGCATGAGCGCGAGGAGGCCGAGCACCTCCGCCTCGTCGGGCATCAGGACCGCGAGAAGCTTCCCCAATCGGATCGCCTCGTCGCAGAGCTCCACACGCAGGTGGTCGGAGCCCGTGGTCGCCGCGTACCCCTCGTTGAACACGAGGTAGAGGACGGCGAGCACCGAGCGAAGGCGCTCCGGCAAGAGATGGTCCGGCGGCACGCGAAACGGGATGCCCGCGCCGCGGATCCTCCGCTTTGCGCGCACAAGGCGCTGCGCCATGGTCGGCCCGGCAACCAGGAAGGCCCGGGCGATCTCCGCCGTGGTCAGGCCGCCGACCTCGCGCAGCGTCAAGGCGACGCGGCTCTCGGCCGCCAGGGCCGGATGGCAGCACGTGAAGACGAGAGCGAGCCGCTCGTCCGGGATCGCGCTCACGTCGTCCTCCTCGGCCGGCAGCTCCTGCAGGCGGCCGATGAGCTCGGCCTTCTCCCGGAAGACCTTCTCGCGTCGGATCCTGTCGATGGCGCGGTTCCGCGCCGTCGTGACGATCCAGGCACCCGGCGTTCTGGGCATGCCGTCGCGCGGCCAGCGCTCGAGCGCGGTCGTAAATGCGTCCTGTACGGCGTCCTCCGCGAGCTCGAGGTCGCCGAGAACGCGCGTGAGGATCGCGAGTGCACGGCCCCATTCCTCGCGGAAGACGCGCTCGACGGCCTGCTGCATTCGTCGCTATTGCAGCACAGGACGGATCTCGATCGCCCCCGTCTCCTTCGCCGCGGGAATGAGCGCGGCCAGTCGGATGGTCTCGTCGAGATCGGGCAGGTCGATGGCGAAGAAGCCTCCGACGATCTCCTTGGTCTCCGCGAACGGGCCGTCGGTGACGATGCGCTCGCCGTTTCGAACGCGAACCACCTTGGCCGTCGTGCGCCCGTCGAGCTCCTTGCCGGTGACGTTCGGGTCCGCCTTGCCGAGCTCCTCGAAGAGCGAGATCCACTTCGGCATCTCATCGGCGCGGAGCTTCGCTCGCTCGTCGCCCGGGAGGTTCACCCAGGCGGAATCGTCGTCGTAGATGAGCATCGCGTACTTCACAGCTGCTCCTCCTCCGGGGCGAAGTGGACCGGCCGCACTTCGACGGCGCCATGGTGGGCGCCCGGGATGCGCGCCGCCCAGTCGAGCGCGTCGTCGATCGACTCGCACTCAAGCAGGTAGTAGCCGCCGAGCGCCTCTTTCACCTCAGCGTAGGGACCGTCCGTGACGAGCGTCTCGTCGTCGCGAACGCGAACGGTCGTCGCGTCTCGCGTCGGTCCGAGCTCGCTTCCTCCGGCGAGTACGCCCGCCGCCTCGGCGTCGTTCGAGAAGGCGCGGTAGAGCTCGTAGGCCGCCTCCCGCTCAGTGTCCGTGAAGCCGGCCCACGCATTCTCGTCCGCGTAGATCAGTGCCATGTACTGCATCTCGCCTCCTTTCGTTGCCTGCATGTAGACGAACGGCGCAGCGCCGCATCGACACTAGAGGCTTGATGTGGGTAGGGGTGCGTACGGGGAGGGGATGCACCAAGCAGCGGCGTCTAGGCCAGCATTCGCTCCAGGAGCACTCGTGCGCCTGCTTTGTCGAGCGGTTCGTTGAGGTTGCCGCACTTCGGGCTCTGGACGCACGACGGGCATCCCGCCGCGCACGGGCAGCGCTGGAGCAGGCGTGCCGTGTCCTCGACCCAGCCCTCGAAGCGGTCGAAGCCGCGCTTGGTGATCCCGACGCCGCCCGAGTGGCCGTCGTAGACGAAGATCGTCGGACGGCCCGTCTGGTAGTGGACGTTGGTGGAGAGCCCGCCGATGTCCCAGCGATCGCACATCGCCCACAGCGGCAGGAGCGCGATGAGGCTGTGCTCGGCGGCGTGGAGCGTGCCGAGGAGCTTCGGCATCTGCTCGAGGCCGTCGAGCTGCGTGGGCTCCGGGCAGAACCAGATCGCTTCCGTCTCGAACGTCGTCTCAGGCATGAGCATCGGCGTGACCTCGATCGTCGAGCCGTCGCGCACGGCCTTGCGTGCGAAGGCGACGACCTGCTCGGAGACCGACACTCGACCGAAGCTGAGCTCCACCCGGAGGCGTGCCTCGACTTGCTCGGCGTCCTCGATCGTCGTCTCCATCTCCTTCTTCACCTGCGTGTACCAGTCCACGGCTGCGGGAGCGACGAGGGCGACGCGTCCCTCGAGATCCAGCGTCTCCACGAGGTACTGCTCGCCGAGGTGGAGGTACACGGCGCCTTCGTGGACGGTCGAGAAGGCGCGCTCGCGTTCCACGAGACCGAGGAGCGAACCGGTCGTCGCGTCCACGACCGTGAAGGCGTCGCCGTCTCCGGAACGGAGCGAGAAGCGACCCGCCGGGTAGTCTCGCCCTTTCCAGACGAAGCCCGCTGGGGTCCGCTCCAGCTCGGGTAGTTCCGCCGCCCGCCTCAGCGCCTCGCTTCCGAGCGTGAGCACGTCCTTCTCGTCCAGAGGCGCCTCGTACGCGGCGGCGAGGATGTGTGGGTCGAGGATCCGAGGATTGGCGTGGTCGACGATGGCCGCCTCGACGCGCCGCGTGAGGAGCGCCTCCGGCTCGCGTGCGAAGAACTGGTCGAGCGCGTCGTCGCTCGCCACCAGGATCGCGAGCCCGTTGCCGCGGCGACCCGCGCGACCCCACTGCTGGCGGAGCGAGGCGATCGTCCCCGGGAACCCGACGGAGATCGCGCAGTCGAGGAGGCCGATGTCGATGCCGAGCTCGAGGGCGTCGGTCGCGGTGACCCCCAGGAGCTCTCCCTCGACCAGGCGTCGCTCGATATCGCGCCGTTGCTCAGGCGTGTAGCCGGCTCGATACGGCGCGAGCCGGCGCGCGGTCGGGACGTCGACTCGTTCCGTCGCGAAACGGTGGATCAGCTCTGCGGCCTTGCGGCTCTTGGCGAAGCAGATCGTGCGGAGCCCACGCGACGTCAGCTGCGACATGAGCCGCGCAGCGTCGCCGAGCGGGCTCGCCCGCAGGCCGAGCTCGGCGTCGAGCAGCGGCGGGTTCCAGATGACGACATCGCGCTCGGACCTCGGCGACGTGTCGTGGTCGACGACCGTCGCCTGCTCACCGATCAGTCCGTCCACGAGGTCCCCTGCGTTCGCGATGGTCGCCGAGGCGAGCAGGAACTGCGGCGCGGCGCCGTAGATGCGCGCCAGCCGCCGGAGCCGGCGCAAGACGTTCGCGACGTGCGAGCCGAAGACGCCGCGGTACACGTGCGCCTCGTCCACCACGACGTAGCGGAGGTTGGCGAGGACGTCGCCCCAGCGGTCGTGATGGGGGAGGACGCCCACGTGGAGCATGTCCGGGTTCGTGAGGACGACGTTCGACCACTTGCGGATCTGCCAGCGGCGCTCGCTCGGCGTGTCGCCGTCGTAGATCGCCGGCCGGAGGCCCTTCAGTCGGAGCTCTGTCAGCGCACGCGCTTGGTCCTGCGCGAGCGCCTTCGTTGGATAGAGGTAGAGAGCGCGGGTCTTCGGCTCGCGCGCGACGGCGTCGAGGACGGGGAGGTTGAACGCGAGGGACTTCCCCGACGCGGTGCCGGTCGTTACGACGACGTTCTCGCCGCGTGCCGCCGCCTCCCACGCTTCCGCCTGGTGGCGGAAGAGCGCGGTCACCCCGTTCGCGACGAGCGCGGATGCGACGCGTGGGTCGAGGTCGTCGGGGAGTGGCTCGAGCCTCGGTTCACGTGCCGGCTCGGCGCCGCTGTACGCGATTTCCTCGCCCTCGAGGAGATCCGCCCAGCTCGCTGCGAGCGTCGTCACAGGTACGGGCTGAACGCGCGCTCGAAGCGCGCCCGCGGCTGCGCGCCGTAGACGGTCGCCTTCGGCTCACCTTCCGCGAACAGGATCACCGTCGGGAGCGAGAGCACGGCGTAGCGGGAAGCGAGCCCGGTCTCGGCGTCGACGTTGACCCGGACGAGGCGCACGCGCCCGTTCCACTCCTCGGCGAGCCTCTCGAGATGCGGCTCGATCACCTCGCACGGCCTGCACCACGGTGCCCAGAAGTCGACGATCACGGGCAGGGGCCACGCGAGCACTTCGTCCTCGAACTCCGCCGCGCCGACCTCGTCCACGCCTACAGCTTGCCGACGAGCGCACGGAGCCTGAGGACCGGCACCCTCCACATCGCCTCGGCAACGATCGCGCCGGTCATCTTCGATGCCCCTGCGCGTCGCTCGACGAACGTGATGGGGATCTCCTCGATCCGCAAGCCCGCTCGCTGGACGCGGTATGTCGCCTCGATCTGGAAGGCGTAGCCGTGCGCCGAGAGCGCGTCGAGGTCGATCGCCTCGAGAGCCTCGCGGCGAAAGCACTTGAACCCGCCGGTGAGGTCGCGTACCGGCAGTCCGAGCAGGATCTGTGCATACAGGCAGCCGCCACGAGAGACGATTCGTCGCACGAGACCCCAGTTCTGAGTCCCGCCGCCGGGCGCGTAGCGCGAGCCGAGGACGAGCTCGGCCCCGGCGGCGGCGTCGATCAGGCGCTGCACGTCGGATGGGCTGTGCGAGAAGTCGCAGTCCATCTCGAGGACGAGCTCCGCACCCTCGGCGAGCGCCCGGCGAAAGCCGGCTACGTAGGCCGGCCCGATCCCCTCCTTCGTCGCGCGATGCAGGACGAAGACCCACGGATGCTCTGTCGCGAGCCGGTCGGCGATCTCGCCCGTCCCGTCGGGAGAGCCGTCGTCGATGACGAGTACGCGATCCCGCGCCGTGTCGAGCACCGCGCCGAGCTCGTCGATCATCGGTTCCAGGTTCTCCCGCTCGTTGTACGTGGGAAGGCACAGGATCGCTCGCGGCATCGCCGTATCATCGCGGGATGGCCAGGGTGCTGCCCCGGAACGCCGAGCTCGCGGATCAGCTCGACCTCCTCGCCGACCTCTCGGAGATCCTCGACGAAGAGTCGTTCAAGGTGATCGCGTATCGGCGTGCGGCCGGTCGCATCCGCGAGTCTCCGGTTCCGAT
>JAIBJO010000171.1 GCA_020029615.1 Actinomycetota bacterium | reverse complement strand
ACATTCCCGCACTCAATGTCATCCTCGGCGGGTGGTGGCGTCCGGCGATCGGCAGAGACTCGGGTCGGCGGCGGCTGACTCCATTCCCGCATGTCGCCCGAGGGCTGACTTGCCAGCGTTGTGTCGCCGCCGCCGTCCCGAGACCGCCGAGCGTGACCTGATAGGAGCTTGGCTGCTGCCTCAATTGAGGTCTGTCCGCTCGCCGGTCGCCCCCATCGTCGGAGGAGGCGATGTAGATGATCGTGATCGGAGTGGACGTACACAAGCAGTCGATGACGGCGGTCGCTGTCGACGAGGCCGGCCGGATGCTCGACGAGCGGACCGTGCTCGGCGTCGACGACGGACTCGTGACTTGGGCGTCGCAAGTCAGTAGCGAGCGGTTGTGGGCGATCGAGGACTGCCGGCAGCTGACGCGGACTCTCGAGCGGGAGCTGATCTTGGCGGGCGAGGATCTGGTGCGGGTGCCGCCGAAGCTGATGGCGCCCGAGCGCCGCGCGGGCAGGCGGCGGGGCAAGTCGGACCCGATCGACGCGCTCGCTGTCGCACGGGCCGCTCTGCGCGAACCGCGCCTGAGTCGCCCGCGGCCGGATGACCAGCCGTTTCGTGAGCTGAAGCTGCTGGTTGACCACCGCGATGATCTCGTCGACGAACGACGGCGGATCCAGCAGCGGCTGCGCTGGCATCTGCATCAGCTCGACCCGACCTTCGTCATCGTCGCGAAGGGACTCGACCGGCCGGTCCATCTCGATCGCGTCGGCCGTTGGCTCAACCGCCGGCCAGCAGAGGTGCAAGCACGCGTCGCCCGGGAGCTCGTCGTGCGCTGCCGCTCGCTCACCCGAACGATCGTCGGGCTCGACCACGAGCTCGAGCAACACACAGCCCGCCTCGCTCCCGCTCTGCTCGAGGTACCCGGCTGCGGGGCGATCACCGCGGCGAAGCTGCTGGCCGAGATCGGCCCGATCGGTCGCTTCGACACCGACGCGCAACTCGCCCGTCACAGCGGCGTCGCGCCGCTCGAGGCCAGCTCAGGCCGCGTCCAACGCCACCGAGCCGGCGCGAAGCGATCCGCTGCCTCAAACGGCTGCTCGTCCGCGTCGTGTTCAACACCCTCAAAGCGAGCCCCGCCTTGACATAGGAGCAACACTCGCGCAGGCGAGCGTGCTCTCCTCACAACCTCAGATCGCATTACCCGGAGGTCGCAGGTTCAAATCCTGCCCCCGCTACTTAAAAGCCCCGGAAACGGGGCTTTTCGCTGCGCTCATCCGCTAGTCGGACGCCACGAAGGTGCAAGATCGTCTCCAACGTTTTGTGTCAGCTGCCGCCGGCGGGAACCGTCCGCACGAATGACGTATAGATCGCCGGTCGAAGTGTCCCCGAAGACGATCTGTTTTCCGCTGGGCGACCACGAGGGGTGCGGCGACCCAGCGCCGGAGAACCCCGCCCTGCTCCTGGTCAGACGGCGGGCGCCGCCCCCGTCGGCGTTCATGACATGTACCTCCTGGCGGCCGCTCCGATCGCTCACGAATGCGATCTGCTTCCCGTTCGGCGACCATGCCGGATCAGAGTTCGAGCCGAGACGTGTGAGCACTCGGATGTTGGCACCGTTGCTGTCGACCGCGAGGATTACGCCCTTGAAGTTGCGCTGCTCGACGAACGCAATGGGCGTCCCCCTCGGTGACCAGGCGGGCTGAGCCAGGAGATTCGCGCGACGGACGACCTGTTCGACGTGACTACCGTCGGGAGCCGCGTGGGAGAGCGCCCAGCCCCCACTGTCGAGCTCACTTGCGAAGACGATCCTCGATCCGTCGAGCGACCAGTGCGGGTCGTCATCGACCCCGTCGCTCTCGGTCAGGCGGATCGTCTCGGAACCGTCGCTGCGCATGACGTAGATCTCGGGGTTTCCATCGCGCTCACTCACGAAGGCGATCCGCATCCCATCCGGCGTCCACGTCGGCTTGTACTCGACAGCTGCGCCCTTCGTGAGCCGACGCTGGTTCGTGCCGTCGGCGTTCATCACGTAGATCTCGGGGTTGCGGTCGCGCTCGCTCACGAACGCGATCCTTCGCCCATCGGGAGACCATGCGGGCTGAGAATCGGATCGCCTCGAGCGCGTCAGACGCTGCTGCCCCGTGGCATCGGAGCGAATCACATAGATCTCCTCGTTGTTCCCCGGAAGCTGGCTCACGAACGCGACCACACCTACAGCGGAGGAGCTCGATCTCGCGGCGTCCACCTCCTGTCCATCCGCGCAGAGCAGCGCCACAGTCGCGAGCGCCATGACAACTGTCACACGGGACAGCAGCACCGGCGGAGTGTTGCATGCTTTCAATGGCGAGACCTAGCGGTCGTCTCGGGTGTTCAGATGTCGAGGCGCTCGTCCTCGAGGTCGAGATCGCGGCCGACACGGAGCCACACGTCGTTGCTGATGACTCCGGAGCGCCGCAGCTCGACGAGTGCGCGCCGCTCGGCATCGAGCAGCTCGCGACGCAAGCGCTGGTAGTCCTGCGAACGTGACTCGATCGCGCCGTCGTCCTCGTCGTCGAAGCGTGCGCGATAGCGACTCGTCCTGAATCGATAGGCGCCCCGCACGCGCTCCGCCGTGTCGTCGCGAACCCAGTCCTCGCTGACGAGCTCCTCGAGCCGGACGAGCGCGGCCTCCGCGGCATGGATACGTGCTTTCGCATCCTCGCGGTCCTCGATCCCGTCCTCCTCGAGCCCCAGCACGCGGATGACATACGGCAGGGTCAGTCCCTGGCCGACGAGCGTCGCGAGGATCACCGAGAACGTGAGGAAGAGGATCAGGTCGCGATCGGGGAAGGGGGTACCGGCGTCGGTCTCGAGCGGCAGGGCGAGCGCTGCTGCGAGCGAGACGGCCCCGCGCATCCCGGCCCACGAGAGGAAGACGGCTCCACGCCAGTTCGACATCCGTCGCGCGATCCACTTCGGAGCGTGCAAGACGGCGAACACCCAGACGAAGCGGAGGGCGATCACGGTGCCGCTGACGAGCGCCGCATAGCCGAGAAGGCTGGTGGCGGAGAAGCCGCCGAGCGCGTCGACGACCACCGGTAGCTGGAGGCCGATGAGAACGAAGAGCAGCGCGTTCAGGAGGTATTGAACGATCTCCCAGACCGCGCGTCCCTGGAGGCGTACCTGGGCGCTCGTCAGCTCGGGCGTGTGCCAGCCGAGGTAGATCCCCGCGGTCACGGCCGCAAGTACCGCCGAGACGCCCATCAACTCGGCGGGGATGAAGGCGACGTACCCGGTCAAGAGCGAGATCGTGATCTCGGCTGGAGGGTTGTCGAGCCGCCGGCGGATCTGCCGCACGAGCCATCCGACTCCGAGGCCCACCGCGATGCCGCCGCCGACGCTGACGAGGAAGAGCCCGCTCGTGTAGAAGGCCGAGAACGATCCCGTGAGCACGGCCGCGACAGCGACCCGGTACAGAACGAGCCCCGTCCCGTCGTTCACGAGGCTCTCGCCTTCGACGATCGTCACGAGCTTGCGCGGGACGCCGAGGCGACGCGCGATCGAGGTAGCTGCCAAGGGATCGGTGGGAGAAACGATCGCTCCGAGCACGAATGCGGCACTCCAGGGGAGACCGTCGATGAACGTGTGCGCGACGATCGCCACACCGACGGTGGTGACGATGACCAGACCGACTGCCAGGAGTCCGATCGGGCGAGCGCTCGCTCGCAGGTCGCGGAGGGAGGTGAAGAAGGCCGCGCTGTAGAGGAGCGGCGGTAGTACGCCGAAGAAGACGAGCTCGGGCTCGAGCTCGAACTCGGGCATCCCGGGGACGACGCCGATCGCGAGGCCACCGAGAACGAGGAGGATCGGATAGGGGATCCGCAGCGCGGGGGCGATCGCCAGCAGCGTCGCGACGGCCAGGAGCAGTCCCAGCGCGACGATGCCTTCCTGAACCTCGAGATGCACGTGTCAATCGTGCCG
>JAIBJO010000170.1 GCA_020029615.1 Actinomycetota bacterium | reverse complement strand
CGCACCCTGGTCGAGCGGCGCCGCGTGAACGGCTTCGTCTACGTCTGGGACCAGAACGCCGTCGACCCGATCAGCCACTCGGTCACGAACTTCATCCACTTCGAGTTCCGCGACGGCTCGCGCATGCGCCGCGCCTTCCGCTACGACTGGCGTCTCTGGACCATCCCCGAGCTCCGCGAGCTCCTCGCTGAGGCCGGCTTCTCGCACAGCCAGGTCTACTGGGAGGGCACCGACAGCGCGACGGGCGACGCCAACGGAATCTTCCACCCGCGCGACCGCGCCCCCGACGACCCCGCCTGGATCTGCTACATCGCCGCGTTCCGCTAGACCGTAAGTGCTCGCCGTACCCCGTCTGGG
Source organism: Actinomycetota bacterium (assembly GCA_020029615.1). Taxonomy (GTDB): domain Bacteria; phylum Actinomycetota; class Thermoleophilia; order Gaiellales; family Gaiellaceae; genus GMQP-bins7. Next base: position 2,552 of record JAIBJO010000170.1, on the reverse strand, counting down.
CATGAGCGGCCGTCTCATGCAGGCTGTGAGGTGCGATGGAGACGGGTTCAGAGGGTGGCGAGAGCGCGGGGCAAGGTGACGGTGCCCGGGTTGGCGATCGCCCGCCGCGTGGCCTCGGCGAGGTAGCCGGCGGGCTCGAGGCCCGCGAGCTTCGCGCTCTCGACGAGGCTGTAGAAGAGCGCAGCGACCTGCGTGCCCCGCAGCGACTTCGAGCCGTAGTGATTCTTGCGCCCGAGAACGACGCCGCGCATCGCCCGTTCCGTGGCATTGTTGTCGATCGGGATCGCCGGGTCCTCGACGAAGCGCACGAGCCCGGGCCAGAGGCCGTCGGCGTAGGCGATCGCCTTGCCGAGCGCGGATTCTGGGAGCGCGCGCACTCCGTCGAGCCAGGCCCGCAGCCCCTCGACGAGCGGCCGCGAGCGCTCGTGCCGGGCCGCACGCCGCGCCTCGGGGGCGGCACCGGCGAGCTCGGCCTCGATCGCGTAGAGCTTCGCGATCGATTCCAGCGCCTCGCCGGCCTGCGGGTATGCCGCCTCGGCCTCGACGAGCTTTCTCCTCAGGTGCGCCCAGCAGTGGGCGAGCTTGAAGGTGCCTCGCTCCCGAGCGAGCGCCGCGTAGGCGCTGTAGCCGTCCGCCACGACCACGCCCCGGTACTCGCGCAGGATCTCGCCCGCCGCCCGCGTCGAGCGCGAGGGGTCGATCCGGTAGAAGACCGCCTCGGGGCAGGCGATCGACCATGCGTACCAGCGCTTGCCGCCTCCCTTCTCGAGCAGCGGCCAGGTCGTCTCGTCGGCGCCCACGACCGGGGCCGAGAGCACGAGCGCGTGCAGCGCTTCGTAGGTCGGGAGCAGGTGGCGCTGGACGGCGAAGAGCTGGTCCCAGAGCGTCTGGGTGTCGACCGAGAGCCCGGCCCGCGCCATCTGCCGCACCTGGCGCGCGAGCGGCAAGTGGTCGACGTACTTCGCGACGGCGACGGCCACGGCAAAGTCGACCGAGTAGCGGCCCCCCGGCACGAGCTTCGGCGGCCCGAGGGCCGTGTCCACGCACCCGCCGCACGCGCAGCGGTACTTCTGGCGGCGGTGGCGCACGAGACGGTACGAGCGCTCGAGGACGTCGATCTCCTCGGAGTCCTCGGACTGCCCCTTCATCTCGGCGAGCTCTCCGCCGCAGGCGGGGCAGGCCTGATCGGGCTCGTCGAGGGTGTGGACGACCTCGACGATCGGGAGCTCGGGCTGGGAGCGGGGCCCGTGGCCGCGCCGGGGCGGCGCCGAAGCAGCCGTCTCGTCCGGGGGCGAAGCGTTCGTTGCGGGAGTCCGCCGCTGCTCCGAGGAGCGGCCGAAGAGCTTCTGCTCGCGGGCCGCGAGCTGCTCGCGCAGCCGCAAGAGCTCGAGCTGCAGGGCCTTTGTCGCGTCCTCGCCCTTCGCCTTCGCGAGCAATGCGGCGAGTTCGCCGAGCCGGCGGTGGAGCTTCTCGATCTCCTGCTGCTGCAGCCGCGCGACCTCGCGCAGCACCTCGGGTCGCGACTCGCGGGCGAGATCGATCACGACGCCTAACTTACACGGATCTGCGTCTCTCCGCAAGGGTCTGCGGCGCGATCGCCTGCGGCGAGAGTGCGAGGCGACCCACCATCCGGTTGCCTTCGAGGTAGAGCGCGAGCTCAGCGAGCGTGAGCTCCAGGCGATTTCCCGTCGCGCGCTCCCACAGGCTTGCGAAGCGTCCCGCCTCGAGCCGCTTGTGGTAGAGGCAAAACCCCGTTCCATCGTAGTGGAGCAGCTTCGCGCGCGTGCGCAGCCGGCTCGTGAAGAGGAAGCACTCGCCCGAGAGCGGATCGCGGCCGAGTGCCGAGACGACCAGCGCCGCGAGACCATCGAAGCCCTTGCGCAGGTCCGCCGGCGCCGCGTAGGCGAAGACCCGCAGTGCGCGCGTGCTTCCGATCACCCGAGCGCTCGCAGCAGCGCGACCGCGTCCTCGAGCGAGAGCCGCTCGAGGCGGTGGCCGCTCGGCGTGAGCAGCGTGAGTCCCGCCGCCGCGTGCCAACTCTCCGGAGTCGGAGCCTGCACGACGACCGGCACGAGCGCGGCTTGCGGCCGCGAGGCTCTCGCCTGCGCGAAGCGTTGCACGCCTGAGGTCGAGAGCCCGACGGTCCTCGCGATGCGCCGCCAGCTCACGCCGCGGGCCCGGGCCACGCGCGCGTAGGCAACCACCCGCTCCCGCACCGCCGTCGGAACCCGCTGCGTCCGTCCCCGGCGCCCGAGGCTCCGAACCGCCTCGCGCGCTTGCACTTCGAGTCGATCCATCGCGTCCCCTCCGTCGTCTTCCGTCGACGGAGGATCCGCACAATCGGCGTCGGAGACCAGACGGGCTACGGCGAGCAGTTACGATCGAGCCGCTCGAGCATCGGGACGATCCAGCCGCCGTTCGCCTCGAGGAAGATGCAGCGCAGGCGCGGGAAGCGCTCGAGCACGCCCCCGCAGATCAGCATCGTGAGCGCGAGCTGCATGTCGAAGACGTTGCCCAGGGCCTGGGTGAAGAAGATGTTCTTGTTGCCGTAG
>JAIBJO010000097.1 GCA_020029615.1 Actinomycetota bacterium | reverse complement strand
GGGACGTTCACCGACGCGGTCCTGGTGGCCGACGGCGAGGTGCGCACGGTCAAGGTGCCGACCGCGCCATGCCAGGAGGAGTCGGTGGTCGCCGCCGCCGCCGAACTCGGCATGGACGGCGTCGATCGCTTCACCCATGGGACGACCATCGCCACCAATGCGCTCCTCGAGCGCCGCGGCGCGCGGACTGCCTTCGTCACGACGGCAGGTTTCGAGCACCTCCTCCACCTCCGCCGACAGACACGGGCTCACCTCTACCGGCAGTGCGCCGAGCACGCACCGCCGCTCGTACCGCTCGAGCGTTGCCACGGCGTAGGAGGTCGAATGGGCCCCGCGGGCGAGCTGGCGCCGCTCGAGCTCGACTCGCTGGACGAGCTCGATGCCGAAGCTGTCGCGATCTGCCTCCTCTTTGCGTTCCGGAACACAGAGCACGAACGGGCAGTCGCCGCGGAGGTCCGGCGTCGACACCCGTTCGCTCACGTGGTGGCGTCGCACGAGGTCGCGCCCGAGTTCCGAGAGTACGAGCGCGCTTCGACGACTACGGTGGACGCTTACCTCGGCCCCGTGCTCGCTCGCTATCTCGGCGCGCTCGCCGAGGCATGTCGTGGCGCCGGGCTCGTCGAGCCGCTGATCATGCGCTCCTCGGGCGGCGTCACGACGCTTGACGAAGCGGCCGCCCACGCGGCCTTCGCGCTGCTCTCCGGTCCGGCAGCGGGCGTCGTGGGCGCCGCGAGAATCGCTTCGCTCGCAGGGTTCGAGAACGCCCTCTCCTTCGACATGGGCGGAACGTCGACGGACGTCTGCGCGATCGTCGACGGCGTCGCCCGGCGCGAGCACGAGCGCGAGGTCGGAGGCTTCCCGGTCCGGCTGCCCACGCTCGCGGTCCATTCGGTCGGAGCGGGTGGCGGGTCGATCGTGTGGCTCGACGAAGGTGGCGCAATCCGTGTCGGGCCCGAGAGCGCAGGCGCCGACCCGGGCCCCGCCTGCTACGGGCACCGTGGGACGCGGCCGACGGTGACGGATGCCACTCTCCTCCTGGGACGGCTCCCGGCGGTGCTACCGGGCGACATCACGCTCGACGCGGAGGCCGCTGCGACCGCGCTCGGAGAGCTCGATCCCCGGTCCGTCGTCGAGGTCGTCGACGCGGAGATGGCCCGAGCCCTTCGCGTCGTCTCTGTCGAGCAGGGGCTCGACCCGCGTGACTTCGCGCTCGTCGCATTCGGTGGCGCAGGTCCTCTCCACGCGTGTGCGCTCGCGGACGAGCTGGGGATGAGAACGGTGCTCGTACCCGCCGCAGCCGGCGTCCTGTCCGCTCTCGGCCTGGTCGCCGCGGACGAACGACGAGACTCGGTGCGCTCGTACGTCACGGCGCTCGCCGACGCCGGAGCGCTCCCGGCCACGGGGGAGGCAGACATTCGCTACGCGGGTCAGTCGTTCGAGCTCACCGTCGCGCTCGGACCGCGGCTCGCAGAGCGCTTCCACGAAGCGCACGCGGAGCGCTACGGCCATGCGGATCGTGAGCGCGCGCTCGAGCTCGTCGCCGTTCGTACCGCCGAGATCCGACCGGCGCCGGCGGTCCGGGTCGACGGGCCGCGCCTGGTCGTACGCGGCCCGCACGTGCTCGAGCTCGCCGGAGCGACCGCCTGGATCCCGTCAGGCTGGTCGGGCCAGACGGACGCGCACGGGACGCTGGTGCTGAGGCAGGCGTCGTGATCCCCGTCGAGCTTCAGGTGATCGGTGCAGGCCTGCGTGCGATCGCGGAGGAGATGGGCGCCGTGCTCATCCGGTCGGCCTTCTCGGCGAACATCAAGGAGCGGCGTGACTGCTCGACCGCGCTCTTCGACGAGGCGGGTCGCATGGTCACACAGGCCGAGCACATTCCCGTCCATCTCGGCGCGATGCCCGAGGCGGTCGCGGCCGTGATGGCCCACGACCCGGCGCCGAGCGAGCCCTGGATCCTCAACGACCCGTATGCCGGTGGGACGCATCTTCCCGACCTCACGATCGTGACCAGGACGGCGCTCGGCTTCGCGGTCACGCGTGCCCACCATGCCGACGTCGGCGGATCGGACCCGGGAAGCCTCCCCGCCGGCTCGCACACGCTCGCCGAGGAAGGTGTCGTCATCCCTCCGACACGGCTCGACGGCGCAACGCTCGAGGGGCTGGTAGCGCGAATGCGCAACCCGGACGAGCGGCGCGGCGACCTCCGCGCCCAGCTCGCTGCGCACCATCTGGCGGAGCGCCGGATCGACGAGCTCTGCGGACGGCGTGAGCGGATGCAGGTCGCCGCCGCGATGGAGGAGCTGCTCGCGTACTCGGAGCGCGTAGTACGCGCCGGCATCCGGGCGCTTCCGGACGGACGATACGAGGCGGTCGACGCACTCGAGACGCCCGAGGGGCTGCTCGAGCTGCGTGCGGCGGTCACGATCCGGGGCGACGAGATCGAGATCGACTTCGACGGAACCGCACCTCAGCACGAGGGGAATCTCAACTGCCCGCTCGCGGTCACGCGCTCGGCCTGCTTCTACGTCGTTCGCTGCCTCACAGCGCCCGATCTACCGGCATCCGGAGGCGCCTTCGTCCCCGTCGCCGTGCGCGCGCCGGCGAGCTGTCTGGTCAACGCGAGTCCGCCCGCAGCCGTGGCCGCGGGCAACACCGAGACGTCGAGCCGGATCGTGGACGTCGTCTTCGCTGCTCTCGGCGCCGCCGTGCCCGTCCCGGCGCAAGGGCAGGGAACGATGAACAACGTCGTCTTCGGGAACGACCACTTCACGTACTACGAGACGATCGCGGGCGGCCAAGGCGCATGCTCCGATGCCGCCGGACCGTACGCAGTGCACGTCGCGATGTCGAACACGCTGAACACACCCGTCGAGGCACTCGAGCTCGCCTACCCACTGCGCGTCGAGCGTTACGAGCTTCGGGTCGGGTCGGGCGGAGCAGGGCGTCACCTCGGCGGCGATGGCGTCATCCGCGAGCTCCGCGCTCTGGAGCCGTGCCGGCTGTCCCTGCTCACTCAGCGGCGAGCGCTGGCGCCGCGGGGAGCGGCGGGTGGAGCCGACGGCGCGTCCGGCCGCAACCTCCTGAACGACGTGGAGCTCCCGGCGTTCGCGACGCTCGACCTCCAGGCGGGCGATCTCCTGCGCATCGAGACGCCCGGGGGCGGTGGCTGGGGAGCACGCGAGGCTTGATCAGGTACGAGACGGAAGCCGGTACAGCGTGAACCGCTCGTCCTCGTAGACCACCGGCAAGTCGAGATCGCGGCCGCGCCGAGCCTGGTCGACGACGACGTATTCGGCCCCGTAGCTCCGCGGGATCGAGAGGTCGCCGGTGCGGAGGAAGCGTCGCGCGTCGCGCGCCCGCTCGTACGGTCGGTTCTCCTCGGTGTCGGCGACGTGACCGGGTGGTGCTGCCGCAACGTAGACCGGCGCGAACGCGGCGACGCGGAAGCTCGTCTGGGGATCCGAGAAGACGATCGCGCCCGGTTCGACGTCCGCGCGCAGCGCCTTGACGAGACCCGCGGAAAGCGTCGTGATCGCGGGGGGCGGAGGCGGTCTCCAGTCGAGCAGCCCTCCCCCGAAGACCGGAGTGAGGAACGCAGCCGCCGCGAGGGCAGCGCCGGTCTCGAGCGCGGGACGTCGTCGCACGAAGCCCACGGCGAGCGCTGCCAAGGCGCCGACGACCGAGAACCATGCGATCCACGTGGGAGCCGGGTCCCTCAGGACGTAGTCGAAGTCGCCCGGATACACGATCTGGAAGAACATCCCGGCGCCGAGCGCAAGCGGTAGGAGAATCGGCCCAACGAGCCGCGAGAGCACGCCGAGCCCACCCGCGAACGCGAAGGCGAACGGGAAGAACCCGGCCGCGCGTCGCACCTGCGAGATCGAGACGAGATCGGCGAGCGAGGTGAAGAGGAACGGTACGAGCATGACGGCAAAGACCGCGACCGAGCCCCCGACGACGTACGCGGCCCAGCGCCGACGTGCGGCCAAGCCCGCGACCGGGACGAGCAGGAGCGCGGCGATCGCCACCGCACCCGCTCGCGTGAACACCTCGGGCGCGAGGTTGTAGGACGTGGCCGAGTGGACGTGGAGCTGGCCCCTGTACTGGGCGAACGCACGCTGGAGCTCCTGCGCGTCCGGCGACACGGAGCGCGTGTCGTTCACGATCGGCCGAAGCCAGAGCATGAAGAGCGCGGCCGGAACGAAGAGAGCGCAGAGCGCCAGCGATCCCGTGCGCAGGTCCTTCCGCTCCCAGAGCGCGCGGACGGCAAGGAAGCCGACGAACGGGATCCAGAGGAAGATCGCGTAGGTCGGATGGACGACGGCGAGCACGAGCCCGGCGGCGGCAGTCGATGCGACGAGGCCACGTGACGGCGATCGGACGCACTCCAGGGCGAGCGCGAGAGCGGCCGGCGCCAGAAGCTGACGGGACGAGGTCGCCGGCAGAGAGAGGAAGACATAGGCGCCGCCCATTCCCGGGGCGAAACCGATCATTGCTACCTGCGCGCCCGCGGTCACTCCGGCCGCCCAGGTCCGCCGGAACAGCGCCCAGCCGGCTTCGAAGGCGACCACGACCGCGAGCGGCGCGAGGATCGACGGCAGGTGGACGACGACTCGCTCGGGGTCCTCCCCGGCCACCTTGGCGACGAGAGCGAGGAAGCCGTGCCAGAGCGGGAAGGCGTATCCCGGATGGAGGCTGCCGTCCGCGAACTCCGAGACGCGGTCCAGCGAGAGCGCATCGAGATCGAGGAGCTTCCGTGCGCGCGCGAGGTGAAAGAGGCCGTCACCCCGGACGGACGGCGCTGCAATCCAGAGCAGGAGCCCCACGACCGCGCCCCAGAAGAACGCCCATGCTCGACCGGGGACCGACGAAGCCCGCGGCCAGCCGCGTGAAACGCCGACGGCGCCGGCGGCCAACGCGGCGACGCCGAGCAGCACGACCGTCACGGTCAGCGTGGAGCCGAGTGCGAGCGTGATCGCGAGCGCTCCGAAGACGACGACGAGCGCCCAGCCGAGACTCGCAGCGACACTGCGAACACCGAGCGCCCGCGCCAGGAGCCAGCCCGGAGCGAGGACTACGGCGGTTGCGACGGCGAGCTTGACATAGAGGACGACCACGCTCAGCGCTCGATCAGGGTCGCGGCGTTGCCCGAGGCGAGCCACGCCGCTCCATCACGGAAGCTCCGTCCGCTGGCTCCACGGAAGACGAGCCCGCGCAGCTTCAATGCGACGAGCAGCAACCACCGCGCACGCTCTGCGGCCTTCGGGCCTCGATGCTTCGACAGGAACAGGAGGTGACCCTTCAGGTTCTCCCGGTAGAGGTGGCCGCCGTGCGCCGCCCCGCGGACGTGAACGCACTCCGCGCCCGGAAAGAAGACCACCTCCCAGCCGGCCTCGCGGAAGCGAAAGCACCAGTCCGTCTCCTCGCTGAACAGGAAGTAGTCCTCGTCGCAATACCCGACCTCGGCGACGGCTTCCCGCCGGACGAGCATGCAGGCGCCCATCACGACCTCGACATCCCGCACCTCGTCGTGCTCGAATCCGCCGGCGTAGAAGGCGTTCAGCGCCGACGAGCCGGGGGCGAGCTTGCGGAGGAAGAAGTACTCCGTCGCGAGGCGCCAGAGCGTCGGGAAGCCGCGAACGGAGCGCTGGAGCGTCCCGTCCTGGTTCAGGAGGCGCGGACCGATCACCGCTGCCCCGGGTCGTGTGTCCGCGAAGCCGACGAGACGGTCGAGCGCGCCCTCGACGAGCCAGGCGTCGGCGTTCAGGAGGAGCGCGTAACGGCTCGACGTCGCACGGAGCCCGACGTTCCAACCCGCGCCCAGGCCGCGGTTCTCCGCCTCGATCAGCCGTGCCTCGGGGAAGCGCTCACGGACGAAGTCCGCGGTGCCGTCTTGCGAGCCGTTGTCGACCACGACCGTCTCGACGTCGCGAAGCGACTCGAGGCAGCGCTCGATCCAAGGGAGCGCGTCGTACGTGACGACGACCGCCGCGACGCTCGCATCGCTAGCCATGCTCGATCCGAGGACGATGCCCCCGCGAAGCCCTTCCCAGACGAGGATGACCCCGCCGGGAAGCACGAGCAGGAGGATGACGAGGAAGTACAGGAAGCCGGCCGCGAACGCCTGGTCCGCGCCGACTCCGAGGCTCCCCAGGAAGCTGACGAAGAAGGCCTCGCGCACCGCGATCCCGTTCAGCGTGAACGGGACGAGCATGACGAGGAAGAGCAGCGGGCCCATGACGTAGTACACGCGAACGTCGAGGTCGATCCCGACCGCCTTCGCCACCGCCCAGATCGAGAGGATCCGGACCGCCTGGACGGCGAGCGTCACCCCGAACACCTCGGCGAGCAGCCGTGGGCGTCCGCGATAGTGATGAACGCCCTCGTAGAACGACTCCAGCGGGCCTGCGAGGCGAAGTCGCTCGAGTTGCGGCTTCACACGTCGCAGCAGCGGCCTCGCCGAACGTGCGAAGAACAGGAACCCGAGCACGAGCGTGCCGAAGACGAAGACTCCCTCGAGCCAGAGGTAGGCGCTCACGTCGTAGTGGCCGATCGAGAGCACGAAGCCCACGGCGCCGAGGAGGACGGTCGCCGCCCCGCCGAGGCCGCGCTCGAGGAGGATCGTGCCAGTGACGACTGCCGTGCGGCCCGCGTGCCGACGGGAGGTCTCCACGACGCGCACGGCGTCTCCACCGAGCGACGTCGGCAGCACCTGCCCGGCGGCGTACGCGACGAAGTACGCCCGCGTGAGCCAGCGCAAACGCTCCGACATCCCGTGCGCAGCGAGGAGCCACCCCCAGCGCGCGGCGAGCACAGGCACGGTCACGAACATGATCGCCGCCGCGAGCGCGAACCACGCCGGGCTGACGTCAGCGAGGACGTCGAGCGTCGTCGAGAGATTGATCTTCCAGACGAGATATGCGACCGCCGCAGCCGTCAGGACGACGGTCCCGACACGCCGAGCGTGGCGGCTCATTCCGGCCACGTGGCGAGCACGTCTAGCGTCAGGAGCTCGAAGGCCACGTTCGAAGCGGCGACGGCGGTCGGCGCCCCGCGCCCGTCGTAGGGCGGGCTGACCTCGACGACGTCGTAGCCCGAGAAGCGAAGCCCGCGCAGCGCCCGCACGAACGCGAGCGCCTCGCGAGTCGAGAGCCCTCCCGCCTCGGGCGTGCCGGTCCCGGGAGCGAATGCCGGGTCGAGCACGTCGATGTCGAAGGACAGGAAGAGCGGCCCTTCGCCGACGCGGCCCCGCACGCGCTCCCCGTACTCCTCGTGGCTCAGTGCCACGAGCTCCTCGCACGGGATCATCTCGAACCCGAGGTCCTCGGGCATCGCCGCGTCGCCCGGCCCGTACAACGAGCCGCGCATCCCGGCGAGTAGCGATCGGCTCGGGTCGAGGAGCCCCTCTTCGAACGCGCGCCGAAATGGCGACCCGTGGTAGTAACTCTCGCCGACATAGCGATCCCAGACGTCGGCGTGAGCGTCGAGAAGAACGAGCCCCAGCGGCCCGTGCACGGCGGCGTGCGCCCGGAGCTCGCCGAGTGCGATCGTGTGATCTCCGCCGAGGCACAGGGTCCGAGTGCCCGACCGGACTATGGGCTCTAGGCGCTCGGCGATCTGCGCCATCGTCCGCTCGGCGTTCCCGGGAGTGATCTCGACGTCACCGAGATCGGCCACCGAGAGCCGGCCGAAGACCTGGGCTTCCTGCACGGGGTTGTACGGCCGCAGCATCAACGAGGCCGAGCGCACGGCTTCCGGGCCGAAACGCGTGCCCGGCCGGTTCGTTGTGCCCGTGTCGAACGGGATCCCCAGAACGGCTACGTCGACTCCGTCGGGGTCGTCCACGAGCGGGCAGCGCCCGAACGTCTTCACGCCCGTATAGCGCGGCGCCAAGAACGCGTCGGGCGGCTCGTAGCGGGGGCCGTCCTCTCTCGCCACGCGGCGACGGTACCAGCGTGGAGCGACGAGATGAACGCGGCGTCTACGTCTTGCTCGGCTCGAGCGTGCTCGGCGCCGAGGTCGACGGACCTTCGACTTGGAGCCGCGGAAGCCACTCGAGCCATCGCGGCAGGTACCAGTTCCGGTCCCCGAGCAGCTTCATCGCACTCGGGAGCAGCACCGAGCGGATGATCGTCGCGTCGATCAGGAGCGCGATCGCGACGCCGAAGCCCATCTGCTGGAACATGATCAGGTCGCCGCGCGCGAACCCCGAGAAGACGGCGACGATGATGAGCGCTGCACCGGTGATGATCCGGGCCGTCGAGGAGACCCCGAACGACACCGCGTCCGTCGTGTCGCCGGTCTGCTCGTAGCGCTCCTTGATCCGGCTCAGCAGGAACACCTGGTAGTCCATGGAGAGCCCGAAGAGCACGGAGAACAGGAAGAGCGGCACCCAGGCCTCGATCGTGTCCGCCTGCTGGAACCCGAGGAAGTCGGCTCCGACACCGTGCTGGAAGACCAGCACGAGCAACCCGTAGGCGGCGCCGACGGAGAGCAGGTTCAGCACGACCGCGGTTCCGGCGATCACGACCGAGCGGAAGACGATCGTCAGGAGGACGAACGTCAAGCCCAGAACGAACGCGAGCACGAGCGCCGTCGGGTCCACGACGGAGTCGAAGTAGTCGATCTGCTCGGACGTCGTCCCGCCGACGAGAGCCTCGGCGCTCGTTCCGGCGAACACCTCCGGGACAAGGTCGTTGCGAAGCTCGCGCACCGCTGCGACGGCTTCACCGCCGGCAGGATCTCCGACAACGGAGACAGTGAGCAGCGCAGCATCACCGTCGGCCGATCGTACGATCTCGGCGGCAGCGAAGCCCGAGTGGTGGTCGAGAGACGCCTGGAGCTCTCGTAGCGCCCGGTCGACCCCGGGACCGGAGGCGTTCGAGATCACGATCTCGACAGGATCGGTACTGATCCGGGGGAAGTCATGTTCGAGGGCCACGAAACCCTGCTTCGAGACGAAGCGATCGGGCAAGGTCGTGACGCCACTCGTCCCGATCTTGATCCCTAGCAGCGGAAGGGCGAGTGCGACCAGCAGTCCCGTAGACAGGGCGAGGCTCAGACCGGGTCTGCGCAGCACGCGCCTGACGACTGCGCTCCAGAAGCGCCCTTCGGGGTTGGCGGCGTCGACCGAGCGCCTGCCGACGATCGGAATCCGAAGCGAATCGACGCGGTCGCC
>JAIBJO010000096.1 GCA_020029615.1 Actinomycetota bacterium | reverse complement strand
CGGGATCGAGTTCTTCATCGGCCAGGGCTGCAAGGTCGGCCTCGGCGGCCACCTGATGGGCCAGAAGGTCACCGAGCAGGTCGCCGAGATGCGCTCGCTGCCCGCCGGGATCGACCAGCGCTCGCCGGCGCGCCATCCGGACTGGCTGGGCCCGGACGACCTCTCGCTGAAGGTGCAGGAGATCCGCGAGGCGACCGACTACCAGGTGCCGATCCAGCTCAAGCTCGGCGCCGCGCGCGTGTACGACGACGTCCGCATGGCGGCGAAATGCGGCCCGGACATCATCTACCTCGACGGCGCGGAGGGCAGTACGGGGGCGGGTCCCCACATTGCGACCGAGGAAACTGGCATCCCGCTCATGGCCGCGATCCCCGAAGCGCGGCGCGCGCTCGAGGACGTCGGGCTCGCCGACGACGTCGACCTCGTCGTCGCCGGCGGCATCCGGAACGGCGCCGACGTGGCGAAGGCGCTCGCACTCGGCGCGACCGCCGTTGCTATTGGCCACTCGGCGCTCATGGCGCTCAACTGCAACAAGGAGATCCCCGGCGTCACCGACTACGAGGGTACGGTCGGCGTGCCCGCCGGTCAGTGTTACCACTGCCATACGGGCCGGTGCCCTGTCGGGATCACGACGCAGGATCCCGAACTGCGCAAGCGTCTCGTGGTGGAAGAGGCCTCCGAGCGCGTCTACAACTTCCTGACGGCGATGACGATGGAGCTGCAGATGCTCGCCCGAGCGTGCGGCAAGACGAACGTTCACTCGCTCGAGCCTGAGGACCTCGCGGCGCTCACGATCGAGGCCTCTGCGATGGCGCGCGTGCCGCTCGCAGGCACGAACTACACAGTCGGCCAGACCGAGCACGAGATCCTCGCCGAGGTCAAGCGGCTCCTCGCGATCAAGGCCGAGGAGGAGCTCACGGCCAACCAGACCGCCCAGATCGCGGACCTGCGCACGGTGGAGTCGTGAGCGAACCGACACATGGTCACGAGCTCGCGTACGCGGAGCCGGAGAAGATCAAATCACTCGACGCCGAGTTCCTGGCCGGGCACCGGTTCCCGTATCAGGAGGACATCGGGCTCATCGAGGGCATCGACCTCGAAGCGCTGACCCCCGGCGACGACATCAACTGGCTGGAGGACATCGCGCTCCTGGAGGAGGACGGCGTTCCCGCCGTCTTCGACCGCTACAGCAACTCCTTCCTCAAGATCTACTTCACCATCCCCGCCGGCCGCGAGGACGAGATCGCCCGCAAGGTGCTCATGAAGCACCTCACGAGCGGCAACTCCTACGGCATCCAGCTCAAGGAGCAGCACACGAAGTTTCCCCAGCCCGAGCTTGGCCCGTGGGTCGAGGGCTCGAAGACGGTCGGCACCGACTACACGCCACCCGTCCTCTCGGGCTGGGAGAAGCCCGCTGGGCACTGAGCAACCGGACTAGTCAGGGCAGGTCAAGTCCACTAGCGTGTGATGGCCGTGAGCCGTCCTCGCCCGCGACTACGTCGCGCCGCTGGCGTCGTGGTTGCCATGCTGCTCGGCGTCCTGCTGCTGACGTCGGTGTCTCAGGCGGCGCCGGCGACGCTCATGCGCATCGAGCACGATGCGCTCCAGGGCGGAGGACAAGTCGTCTACGTGCTCGACGTGCTCGGAGGCGAGGCCGGGCAACCGTGGCTGGCCGTCGGCTGGCTGGTGGACAGTGATGGCAACCGCGCGCCGAGCGCCTGGACCTCCAACGACGGAGCGACCTGGAGCCGCTCCGCGATGGAAGCGACCGGCTCCCCCGAGGCCCGCGACGGGCCTTACTTCGTCGCGCGACGCGGCAACGTCGCCGTCGCAGTCGGAGAACGGTTCGACACGCGTCCCCGACCGGCGGCGTGGTGGAGCACGACGCCGAACGTCTGGAACGCGGTGAAGGACCCTACCGATGTGCTGCTCACTTACGAAGGGGAGATCCAGGACGTCGCTGCGACGCCGAACGGGTTCTACGCACTCGGGAATCACGACACCGACTTCGGCACTGTGATCACGTTCTTCTATTCCGCCGACGGGCGCACATGGCGTCGCCACAGCGTGCACTCCACCCGAGCTCCCGAGTATGTCCGGACTCTCGCGTTGGCGGGCAGCGCGGATCGATTCGTCGTCGTTGGCATAACGAGCAATCAGGCAGGTACCGACGGGCGAATCTGGACCTACGCCGACCCGGGAGGATGGGTACGCGTCGATCCGTCGCCGCTCGGCCTCGTCGGGCCGGGCTTCGAAAACGTCGGTGCCGTCGCCTGGCACCCCACCCTTGGATTCGTCGCAGGAGGTGCGACCTGGAGCGGGAACGCCGAGATACCGACCCTCTGGCACTCGAGCACGGGTGAAACGTGGGAGCGCCTCCCGCCGCTCGAGGGCGGTGTCGCCGCAGTGCACCACATTGCGGTCGTGCCGGCCGGCTTCGTCGCTGCGGGATCATCGAACGCGGGGCCGCGTGTGTGGCGCTCCTCGGACGGACGGAACTGGTTCTCTGTGCCGACCGTGCTCACGGGCACCACGGCCGGAAAGAGGATCGGGGCTGCCTCGGACGGAACGAAGATCGTCTACGTGGTGACGGCGGACACAGGCTCGCAGATGTTTCACCGCGTCGGTAACGAGTGGCTGCGCGCCGACCGCGGCCCTGGCTTTCCGTCCTCGAAGCCGCGTGGAGCTCTTCTACTCGACGTCGCGGCAGCTCGAGGACGGATCGTCGCTGTGGGCAGCGATGGCAACGGAAAGCCCCTCATCATGACGTCGCGCAGCGGCGCTTCCTGGACGCGGGCCGCCCTCCCCGACGGCGCGGCGCAGCTTCTGGCGATAAGCGCGTACCGAGGGACCTTCACGATCGCAGGCTGGCGCCTACTTCGCGGTCGCGCGCATCTCGCGCTCTGGACGTCGCGCACCGGAACGGCGTGGCGGCGGATCGGCGGCAGCCGCAACGATCCCGTCGGAGCATTCGTCGACCTCGCCGCAACGTCGACCGGCTTGCTCGCGCTCGCCTTCGAGCCTGGACAGCGCGGCCTGCTCACCACAGTCTGGGCATCGAGACGCGGTGTCTGGCAGCCGGTTGCGGAGCTCGGCCCTGGCATCGCTACCGGTCTCTGCGCAGGGCCGCACGGCGTGGTTGCCGTCGCCGCCGCCACGCAGGAGCCCGGTACGCGCATCAAGGTCTGGTCGCGACCGCCCGGGAAACAGTGGTCCGTTCAGCCCGACGTCGTGGCCTCCCGAGCCGCTGTGTCGCGCTGCGCCGACGGACCAAACGGCACCGTCCTCGTCGGGAGCGATGAGACCTTCGCCGCGGTGACCTGGAAGCGGACCCGGCCGGGTGAACGCTGGGTCAAGTCCGTTGTCGGCTCGTCGGCCCCACGGACGGAGATCCTCGACGTGATCCGCGACGGGCCGGGCTTCCTCGCGACCGGAACGTCCGGCGGGCGCGGACAGGCCGATCTTGCAATCTGGTGGTCGTCGGACGGCGATCGGTGGGCTCGGCTGGCCGAGGCCGACCCGATCTCCCTCGAGGCCGGCTATCAGGCAGGCGTCGGAATCGTGAAGATCCACGACAGCGTGGTCGTCGTCGGACAGCACGGTGCAGGCAACGCAGGCATCTGGACCGGCACGCCGTAGAGGCGCGCGCAACGGCCCTCGCTCACAACCCTCTTGAGATCATGCCTCGCAGCCGCGAACGACTGCATACTGCGCTCCTTGCGCGTCCTCGTCCTCCAGCACATCGCCTGCGAGCCGCCGGGGGTGTTCGAAGAAGTGCTCCGCGAGCGCGGCGCCGAGCTGCACCGAGTCGAGCTCGACGAGGGCGAGCCGCTTCCGGACTGGCGCGACTTCGACGCGATCGTCGCCATGGGTGGGCCGATGTCCGTCAACGACGAAGACGCCCTGCCATGGCTGGGCGAGGAGAAGCGAGCGATCGGTGAAGCAGTTCGGGCCGGGACGCCGTACTGGGGCGTCTGCCTCGGCGTCCAACTCCTCGCTGCGTCGCTCGGAGCCTGTGTCTATCCCGGCCCCGAGCCGGAGGTCGGGCTGCTGCCGGTCAGCATGACAGCGGAGGCCCGCACCGATCCCGTCTTCGCCGAAGCGCCTCACGAGCTCGTGACGCTCCAGTGGCACGGAGACACGTTCGACGTCCCGGAGGGCGCGGTGCGCCTCGCAAGCTCGCCTGCCTATCCGAATCAGGCCTTCCGCTTCGAGCGTGCATATGGCGTGCAGTTCCACCTCGAGGTATCGGCCGAGATGGCACGTGAGTGGGCGGAGGTTCCCGAGTACGTCACGTCGCTCGAGCGCACTCTGGGCACGACCGAGGCACCGGCGTTTCTGGCCGCGATCGAGCGGCGAGCCGAGGAGATGCGGACCGTCGGCCGAGAGATCTTCGAGCGCTGGCTCGACTGCGTCGTCTCCTAGACCACCACGAGCAGCTCGTTCACCCGCGCTGTGATCTCGGGGCCGTCGAGACCGCGGTAGAAGAGCGTCGTGCGGCGGCGTATGACGTCCTCGGCGTTCCGCGCCCACTCGTGGGTCGCCGCGTAGCGCACCTGCGCCGCGATGTCGGGGCCGTCGGAATGCAGACGCTCGAGAAGCGTGGGGTCCTCGCGCGCCGGAGCGAGCACCTCTCGCGCGAGGCTCCCGTGGAGATGGAGCAGCTGCCGCCGAACATCGGGCTCGAGCTCGATCGGGAGCGATACGGCACCGGGATGGACCGCGCCTGGAAGGGGCCACGGACGATGATCGAGCCTGTGCAGCTCGAGGTCCGTCCGCAGCCTCGACAGCGTCTCGAGCGCGATGCGGCGGTACGTGGTCAACTTGCCGCCGGCGACGCTGAGCATGCCGCCGGGGCCCCTCGTGAAGACCGTCTCGCGCCGGGCGCGGACACTCTCGCCGTCGCCGGCGGGCAGCACGCGAAGGCCGGCAAACGCTGCTCGCACGCGGTCGGCCGTGACCAGCGAGGGCTCGATGGCTACGGACGCCTCGTCCAGGACCTGCCCGACGCTCTCCGGCGTTGGCTGGACGTCGGCGGGATCGCCGTCGAAGGGATCGTCCGTCGTACCGAGCAGCAACATCCCGCACCACGGGACCGCGAAGGTGACCCGAACGGGGTCGTAGGGAATGGTGAGAGCAGCCTGCCAGTCCCCGGAAGCCGGAACGAGCACATGGGCGCCGCTGCTCAATCGCACCGAGGTGCCGGCGCTCGGATCTTCGAGCCGTCGGACGTGATCGACCCACGGGCCGGCGGCGTTGACGACGTACCGCGCCCCGACCGCCACCGATTCACCGTCCACGCGAACCTCCGCGCCGGTCACGCGCCCATCGAGCGAACGGAGCGCGACGACCTCGGCGCCGTTCAGCACGCAGGCTCCGGCCTCCGCGGCGGCGCGTACGTTCGCGAGGCAGAGCCGAGCGTCGTTCGTCGTCGCGTCCGCGTACAGCCCGCACGAGCGCAGGCCCCCCATCCTCAGCTGCGGGACGAGCTCGCGCGCCCTATCCGGCCCGACGAGCCAATGAAGTCGCGAGCGCGCCAACGCCGAGTACACGACGATCCCGCTCTGTACGACCGCTGGCCGGTACGGCCCTCCTTCGTAGAGTGGCAGCAGAAATGGCGTCCGCTGCACGAGGTGCGGCGCGACGACCGTCGTCAGGATCCGCCGCTCGTAGTGGGCCTCGCGCACGAGCCGGACGTCTCCGAGCCGAAGGTAGCGGAGCCCGCCGTGCACGAGCTTCGAAGATGCGCTCGACGTCGCGCCGCCGAAATCGCCTGCATCGACGAGCGCGACAGAGAGGTCCAGACGGGCCGCATGCGCGGCCACCGACGCGCCGACGACGCCTCCTCCGACAACGAGGAGGTCGAACTCCCGGCTCGACAGCTGCTCGATCGCGTCGGCCCGTGTCACCCCAGGATCCTGCCTTCTCAGCCGCGTCTTGATTGGATTGCGCGTGCAGATGCCCGCCTCGGCACTCGCCCTCGCACTCGGTGCGGCTTTCCTGCACGCCTTCTGGAACCTCCTCCTGGCGCGCGCGCCCGACATCGAGGCGACCACGGCGGTCGCGCTGGTGGTCGGCATCGTCGCCTTTGCCCCCGTGGCTGCGCTCGCCTGGGAGGCGGACGCCGCCGTCTGGCCGTATCTCGCCGTCACCTCGCTCCTCCAGCTCACCTACTTCGTGCTGCTCACGGCGGCATACGGTCGCGCTGACCTCTCGTTCGTCTACCCGATCGCGCGCGGCTCGGCACCGGTGATCGTCCTCGTCGCCGCCCTCGTGGTGCTCGGCGAGACGGCCTCCGCTACCCAGGTGATCGGAGTGCTCACCGTCGCTGCCGGCGTGCTCCTCGTGCGTGGGCTCAGCGGTCGTGCGAGCGTCGGCGACCTCGGTCTCGCGCTCGCGGTCGGCGCCTGCATCGCCGCCTACACGCTCGTCGACTCGCGAGGCATCCAGCATGCCTCTCCCGTCGTCTATCAGGAGCTGTCGATGATCCCTGCGGCGATCTGCTTCCTGCTCCTGACGCTTCGACGACGTGGCCGGCCTGCCGTGCGAGGCGCGGTAGGTCGGGCGTCCGTGGCCGCGGGCCTCGCGACGTTCGGCGCGTACATCCTCGTGCTTGCGGCACTCGAGCGCGCACCCGCGGCGCCCGTCGCGGCCGTGCGGGAGACGAGCGTCGTCATCGCGACGGCGCTCGCGATACCGCTCCTGCACGAACGCGTCGCTCCGGCCCGCCTCGTGGGCGCCGTGGTCGTCGTCCTGGGCGTTTTGTTGCTCGCGATCTAAGCATCTACGCGGCTCGCGGTCATGCCGATGGCACGGCCCGCACCTTCGGGGACCGGGAGCTCCGCATGCGCCGCCGCGGCCGCGGCGACACGACCGGCGACCGGCTCACGCCAGGGTGTCGACCGACCCTGCACGGTGTCGACGTGAAGCAGCAGATGCTCACCCGTCGCGAGCGTCTCCCCGCTCGGGCGGCGCACGAGCGTATGGAAGAGATGTAGCCGCTTCGAGTCCGCTCCGAGAACCTGCGTTTCGACGGCGAGGGGCTCGAACGCAGCCACCTCCCGCAGGTAGCGGATGTGGGTCTCGACGGTGTACGCGCTGTGGCCGCCGTCGAGATACTCGGCGTCGAGGCCGACATGGCGGAGGAACGCGTCGGTCGCGTGGCCGAACTCCACGCCGTAACGGGCTTCGGTCATGTGACCGTTGTAGTCGACCCAGGACGGATCGACGACGGCTTCGTGGAGGCGCAGGGGCAGGCTCGGATCGGGCTCGACCTCGCGGGGCGCGCATACGGTGAACAGGCGCGCTTCGTGCTCGTACAGGAGCTCCCCTGCGGCGTACCGTCGCGCGCGCAACGCCTGCAGGATCGCCACCAGGTTGTCATCTCGCAGACGCTCGAGCTGGCGGACGGAAAGACCTTCGGCCTGCGCGTCCGACTGCTGCGCGATCCGGCCGACCAAATCGTCCGTGAGCTCGGGGACGTCCGTGAGCTTCGACCACGGCCACTCGAGCGCCGGGCCGAACTGCTCGAGGAAGTGGCGCATGCCCTCGTCACCGCCCGCGATCCGGTATGTGAGAAACGTGCCCATCTGCGCCCAGCGCAGCCCCGGGCCGTAGCGGATCGCATCGTCGATCTCCTCGACGGTCGCGACGTCGTCGTGAACGAGCCAGAGCGCTTCACGCCAGAGCGCCTCGAGCAACCGGTCGGCGACGAAACCGTCGACCTCTTTCCGCACGACGAGCGGCTTCATGCCCAGCGAGGCGTAGAACGAGACCGCCCGCCCAACGGCTTCCTCAGACGTCAGCTGCCCGGCGACCACTTCGACCAGGGGCAACAGGTATACGGGATTGAAGGGATGCCCGACGAGAAGCCGCTCCGGCCCTTGGACGTCGGCTTGTAGCCGCGACGGCAGAAGCCCTGACGTCGACGAGCAGACGAGCGCGTCCGGTCGCGCGTGGGCGGTGATCTCGCCGAGGAGCAGGCGCTTGAGCGCCTCGTCCTCCGGAACGCTCTCCTGGACGACGTCTGCATCACGCACGGCGTCAGGGAGCGAGGCTGCGAACGTGACGCTGCCGCGCGTGCGCGGCGCGAGCGTCAGCCGCGCCCAGGCTCGCTCTGCGTTCGCGAGCATCTCCCGAACCCGACGCTCCGCCTCCGGATGCGAGTCGTATATCTCGACGTCGACGCCGTTCTCGACGAGCCGGCCCGCCCAGCCGCCGCCGATGACGCCGCCGCCGACGAGCGCGACGCGCATCAGAGCTGAAGCTTCTCGCGCGTCTCCGCAGGCCCGAGCACGCGTACGTTCATTGCCTCGAGGATCATCACCGCACGCTCGACGAGCTGGGCGTTCGTGGCCTTGACGCCTCGCTCGAGCCAGAGGTTGTCCTCGAGCCCGACGCGGACGTTGCCGCCCACGATGGGCGCGAGCGCGACGTAGGGAAGCTGCATGCGCCCGATGGCGAACGCGGAGAACACGCAACCAGGTGGCAGCTGGTTGACGAGCGCGAGCAGCGTTCCCGGGTCATCTGGGGCGCCGTACGGGATGCCCATGCAGAGCTGGAGCATCACGGGCTCGTCGACCAGTCCCTCCTCGACCAGTTTCTTCGCGAACACGAGATGGCCCGTGTCGAAGATCTCGATCTCGGGCCGTACGCCGAGCTCCCGAATCCGCCGCGCCATCTCCCGCAGCATCGAAGGCGTGTTCGTCATCACGTAGTCGCCCTCGGCGAAGTTCATCGTTCCGCAGTCGAGCGTGCAGATCTCCGGCCGGAGCTCGGCGACGTGGGCGAGCCGCTCCGTCGCACCGGCCATGTCCGTGCCCTCGCGCGGTGGGAGCGGCGACTCGACGCCGCCCAGCACGAGGTCGCCACCCATCCCGGCCGTGAGGTTGAGAACGACGTCGACGTCGGAGGAGCGGATGCGCTCGACGACCTGGCGGTAGAGCTCCGGGTCGCGCGACGGGCCGCCCGTTGCTGGATCGCGAACGTGAATGTGCACGATCGCCGCCCCGGCCCGCGCTGCGTCGAGCGCTGCGTCCGCGATCTGGGATGGTGTCACGGGGACGAGCTCCGAGCGATCCGTCGTCGACCCCACGCCGGTCACGGCACACGTGATGAAGACTTCGGTGTTCACCGCCGTGGACTCTACGACGACGGCCGCGCTCGCGCCCTCACTCCAGCCGGGTCGCGCGGTGCTC
>JAIBJO010000095.1 GCA_020029615.1 Actinomycetota bacterium | reverse complement strand
CCGTGCGGTCGATGTCTTCGAGGGTGTAGTCCAGGTTGAGGAGTCAACGTCCTTGTTGGGCTGAACACCGCTGTGGACGGGGTCGACTTGAGGAACCGCAGCGCCACCCGCTACCCGGGCGGAGCCTCGGGATGGCGCGGCAGGCCGTCGTCCGGGATCGGCTCCCAGACGGCGGCGTAGGCCACGAACTGCCGGTGCTGCGGGCGGATGCCCGGGTCGCCGTCGATCGCGCCGAGGCGGACGGAGACGACGTCCGCGTCCGTCGGCGAGCGGCTCCAGAGCGCCGACCCGCAGGCGGAGCAGAACGCCTCTGCGAAGCCCCGGTCCGGCAGGTACTGACGGACGAGCTCCTCGCCAGCCGTGATCCGGAAGGCGCCCGGCGCGACGCGGGCCTCCGCCGAGGCGGCCGTGCCGGTCCAGCGCTGGCAGCGCGTGCAGTGGCAGTACGACGCGCGCACGAGCGGCTCGGTGACCTGGAAGCGGACGCCGCCGCAGAGGCAGCCGCCGGTGAGCAGAGCGTCGGGCACGGCACAAGCCTACGGAACGCACCGCCGTTGAGGCGGCAGGCAGCCCGTCACCCGGCGCTCCACCCCCGCACCTCGTCGACGTCCACGGCGAGCACGGGGCCGTCGGGCCTCGGCTACGTGCCGCGGGTACTTCGCCGCGAGCAGCACGAGCGCCCGCTCCCGCTCCGTGCCGCCTCCAGCAGTGGGCGCGGCGGCGCAGCCGGATCCGGACGCCTCTGGGCGACTGTCAGCCGGAGGGTTGTTGGTTCGAGTCCAAACCCGCGGAGCTGTCTACGCCGTCATTCGGATCGCGACGTCGTACTTCGATACGGACGTGCGCTGCCCGGGTGTGTCGCCAGTGGGCATCGCGCTCAGGATCTCGTCGCCTCGCGCGTAGTCGTCCTCCGAGTCGAAGAAGACGATCGCGAGCGTCTTGGCCTCACTGGAGTCGTGGAGCACGAGCATCTCGGTGGCGTTGAGCCCCTCGGGCTGCTCCCCGCTCTCGATCTCGCTCTTGAGCTCGGCGATCCGCTCGTCGGTGACACCGTCGAATGACACGACACGTGCGAGAGACATGACGACCTCCTTGTCGGACGTGGCTCGAACCAGCGCAGGCTAGAGGACAGGGGGTGCGACGTCCACTCGAGCGCACGGCTAGGGTCGCCGTTGTCAGCTGCCCTCGCGCCCCCGCTGCGAGAATCGCTCTCGTGCACGGTATCCTCGACGCGACTGCGAACCAGCTCCGCGTGGCCAGGCGCCTGGCGCTGCGTCGCGGCGCCTCGCTGGGCGAGCGGGTCGGGAGGCTCGACGACCGGTTCGTCTTCGTCGTGGGTTCGCCCCGCTCGGGAACGACGTTTCTCGCGGGAGCTATCGGGTCGCTTCCGGGGTTCGTCGACCTCGGAGAGGTCGCGCCGCTCAAAGCGGCTGTCCCCCAGCTCGCCGCCCTGGAGCCACTCGAGGCCG
Organism: Actinomycetota bacterium; assembly: GCA_020029615.1. Taxonomy (GTDB): domain Bacteria; phylum Actinomycetota; class Thermoleophilia; order Gaiellales; family Gaiellaceae; genus GMQP-bins7. The sequence continues at coordinate 7,958 of JAIBJO010000095.1, read as the reverse complement.
AACGGCGCCTGCGGCGCATCCTCGGCGTCGCACGTCGGGTTGGGCTCGTCGGTGCGGTGCGCCCGATCGAGCAAACGCCCGAGCTGGCGCATCTCGTTCGAGTGATCCCGCTCGCGTATCCCGAGGCGCGGATCGTCCACCTGGTGCGTGACGGCCGCGACGTGGTGTGCTCGTTGCTCGAGAAGCCGTGGCTTCGCCGGGAGCACGTGGAGGCGGACGACGCCGGCATTGCCTACGGTTCCTACGCGCGGTTTTGGGTCGAGCCGGATCGGCGCGAGGAGTTCGAGACGGCGACCGACGCGCGCCGGGCCGCCTGGGTCTGGAGGAGTTACGTGACCGCGGCCCGGTCGGCGAGCGTACCGCTGATCGAGATCCGCTACGAGGAGATGACCTCCGAGCCGGCCTCCGTGGCAGCTCGCCTCGCGCCCGCTATCGAGGCAGCGGACGAGCTGCTCGCGAAGGCTCTCGTGCGTGCTCACGACTCGTCCGTCGGCCGTTACAGAAGCGATCTGAGTCGCGACCAGCTCGACGACGTGTTGGCCGAGGCGGGCTCACTTCTCGGCGAGCTCGGCTATTCGTAGGGGCGAGGCTTGCCTCGCCCCGCCCCGCCCTATGTGAGCTCGGCCAGAGCCTGACGAACTTTCGCCAGGTGGGCCTGCAATTCTGTCGTCCGCGCAAGATCGGCTCCCGCGAGATCTCGCTTCAGCTTCCGCTCCCGCAGCCTGAGCAAGAGCTCCGTTCCCGTGCGCTCGTCGAGCGCCTCCAGCGCAGCTCGCGCGTCGAGCTCGGCCTTGAGCGCGGTCAGCTCGGGATCGTCCTTGGCCGAGACCAGCATTGCTCGAAAGCGCCGGTTCTCGTCCGAGTCGAAGTGCTCGGGCGTGAGCTCTGCCAGACCGCGTACCAGCGACGCGTACGCAAGACATGCGGCGAGCACGTCGCGCTCCAGGCGGTCGCCCGCGTCGAGCAACCGTGGCGTCTCGTCGCTGACGCGAGCCCATCCCCCGCGCGCCGGAGCCAGCCCCGCCAACGTCTCGCGCGGGAGGTCCAGTCGGTCGGCGAGAAGCCGCAACGCCTCCTGCCGCTCGGGCGAGTCCTCTGCCTTCGCGAGCACCTCGCGCGCGCGGACGAATCCCTCCTGCCGATCCGCCGAGCGCTCGATCTCGAGACGAACCCGATAGACGAGGTAGCTCTCAGCGCTCAGAAGGCGATCTGCGAAGCCGTCCGGCGAGTCGGCGGGGTCCTGGCCCTGCGGAAGGGCCACGACCTTAACCTCGAAACCCTGTCCCACGGCGAGCTCCATCCCGCGCAGCGTCGCCTCCTGCCCGGCAGCATCGGCGTCGAAGCAGAGATAGAGGTTCTTGGTCATGCGTCCGAGCTCTCGGAGCTGGCGCTCGGTCAGTGCCGTTCCCATCGATGCGACGACCGCCTCGAACCCGGCCTGGCGCAGAGCGATGACGTCCGTGTTGCCCTCGACGACCGCCGCGAAGTCCTGCTTCCCGATGGCGGTCTTCGCAAGATGGAGGCCGTACAGGACGGCGCTCTTGTGGAAGAGGTCGCCCTCGGGCGAGTTCACGTACTTGCCCTTCAGCGGGTCGTCGTCGGCGAGCTTTCGGGCCTGGAAGCCGACCACGCGGCCGCGCGCATCGGCGAGCGGGAACATCAGGCGCCGAGGAAAGTAGTCGGTTCCGCGCGTGGTGACGAGCCCCGCCGACTTCAGCTCGTCCAGCGTGAAGCCTCGCTCCCTCGCCTTGTCCGTGAGACCCTTTCCGGGAGAGAGCCCGAGGCGGAACTCCTTCGCGACCTCCTCGCCGAGGCCGCGACCCGCGAGGTATTCGCGAACAGGTGCTGCAGCTCCACCGTCCCAGAGGAGGCGCTCGAAGTACGTCGCAGTCTGGTCGAGCACCGCGTACAGTCGCTCGCGCCGCCTGCGCTCGGCCTCGACGCGCGGCGACGCCTCCTCGACCTCGATCTGCACCCGAAAGCGCTCAGCCAGCCACTCGACCGCACCCACGAAGTCGAGGTTCTCGGTCTCGCGGACGAACGAGATGACGTCCCCGCCTTTCCCGCAACCGAAGCAGTAGTAGAGCTTCTCCACCGGGTTGACCGAGAAGGACGGCGTCTTTTCCTCGTGGAACGGACAGCGGCCGGTGAAGCGTGACCCGGACGCGCGCCGCAGCTGCGTCCGACCGGAGACGACCTCGACCATGTCGGCTGCCGCGACGACGTCGCGCACCGACGAATCCTTGATCCGCGGCATCGGTTGAGACTACTGCGCGCCCACGCCGTACTCGCTCGAGAAGCCCGGTATTGGTCACTCCTCGAGCCGGTTCAGATGGTCTCGGCATAGGTGAGCGCGAAGCGATCGGTCATGCCGGCGAGGTAGTCGACGATCTCGTCGACGCCGTCACCTCGCTCGACGAGGTGCTCGAAGATCGCGCGAACGACTCCGTGTGCCTTCTCGTGCTCGGGTGCGGCCTGCGGGCCGAGGTAGACACGCTCGAACATGAATGCACGCAGCGAGAGCATCGCCTCCCCCACCTCGGCGGACTGCCGGATGTCGTCGACGCCTTCTGAGCGCTCGACGATGTCGTGCACGAGGCGGTCGATCCGCTTGGAGCCCGAATCGCCGAGGATCGCGATCTCCTCGTACGGCAGGTCGTCCTCGTCGAGGAGCCCGTACCGCACCGCGTCGTCGATGTCGTGGTTGATGTATGCCACCCGATCAACGAGCCGGACGATCTTCCCTTCGAGCGACGCGGGCTCGCGCTGGCCGGTGTGCGTGAGGATCCCGTCGCAGACCTCGTTCGTGAGGTTGAGCGAGCGCGCGATACGGAGCGACTGCTCGTTGTGGCGGAAACGGCGACCGAACCGCTCCTGCAGCGACGCATCGAGTGCGTCTTCGCCCGCGTGTCCGAACGGCGTGTGCCCCATGTCGTGTCCGAGCCCGATCGCCTCGGTGAGGTCTTCGTTCAGCCGCAGGGCTCGGGCGACGACGCGGGAGATCGCCGTCGTCTCGAGCGTGTGGGTCATCCGTGTTCGGTAGTGGTCGCCCTCGGGGTCGATGAAGACCTGCGTCTTCCCCTTCAGACGACGGAAGGGCTTCGAGTGGACGATTCTGTCGCGGTCTCGCTGGAACTCCGTGCGTACGCCGCACTCGTCCTCCGGAAGCTCGCGCCCCGGCGTGTCAAGAGAGCGGACCGCAAACGGTGACAAGCCCTCATCGAGCGCCCGGATCCGCTCCACGAAAGCCATTCGCTCAGGTCCGACGACTTCCATGCAGCTCAGGGTAGAGGCAGGACCGGATTCGGCTCGGAGGAAGCGCTGGCAGAGCTCCGGCGCATCCCTGGGGCATTCCCGCGCTTAGACGATGATCGGAACGGTGCCGCCGTCGGCGCTCCACGCAGCGCCCGTCACGTACGACGCGCGGTCGGAGCAAAGGAAGACGATCACCGCTGCGATCTCGTCGGGGCGCGCGAGGCGTCCGAGCGGACGACCGGCGCCTACCCTTGCGAGCACGTCCTCCCGCTCGCCCTGCTGGTCGGCGAGACCGCCCTCGCCCAGCCAGGTGTCGGTGGCCGTCGGTCCGGGCGTGACCGCATTACAGCGAACGCCATCGCGTGCGTATAGGTCGGCGATGAGGCGCGACAGGGAAAGTATCGCTGCCTTCGTGACCGAGTAGTGGGGCATGCCTGTAGAAGGCCGCTTGCCCGCCGTAGACGACACGTTCACGATCGCGCCGCCTCCGTCGCGCAGGTGCGATAGCGATGCGCGGATCGCCCGCACGTAGCTCATGACGTTGAGCTGCCAGTAGGCGTCCCACTCCTCGTCGCGCACCTCCTCGAACCGGGCCTGCCGCGCGATCCCGACGTTGTTGACGAGCACATCCAGCCCTCCGAGCGCCTCCGCCGCCTCGCTCACTACCCGCTCGGGCTCGCCCATACGGGAAAGGTCCGCGACGACGTGGGCGATCTCGCCCGCGTTCGGCGCGACGCGCCGGCCGCACGTCACAACCCGTGCGCCGTCGACAGCGAGAAGCCGCGCTGTCTCGAGCCCGATTCCAGCCGTCGAGCCCGTGACGAGGCATCGCTTCCCGTCGAGTCCGAGATCCATGAGCGCGCACTAGGGTATCCCTCGCATCGACGTGACCGCCTTTGTCCGGCTCGGCGAGACCGAAATCGCAGAACCGGTTTCAGGCCCGCGCTGACCCCGCCACCGAACGCCGTCGGACGAGCACATGGAGGCCGACGTCGGCTCGTGGTCCGGTCTCACACGAACGGAGGTCGAGGCCCGCTTCCTACACGGCTTTCGTCGCTGGCTCGAGTCGAGACTGACGGGGCCGAACCCGGAGCTCCGGCCCCATCGGTTCGAATGGCGCCGTTCTACTTCTGAGCGTAGTAGATGAACTGGAAGAAGAGGCCGGGTACGTCAGACGGGTCGCGCATGTCCGTCCAGACCACATTCGCCTTGCCGTCCGTGCCGTACGCGATGTTGATGTAGTCGCCGTTGAAGGTCGCGCAGTTCTCGCAACCGGCTACTCCTGCTCGGAAGTACCGAGACTGGGTCGGGTTCGAAGGCGCTGTGCTGACTGTCGTCTTCACGAGGGAGCCCGGTGTGCCATCCGAAAGAGACGCGTTGTAGAGCGCACCATTCGAGGAGCCGCGGTCGTTGTAGACGATCCCGATCTTGCCGTTCGTCGGATTGACATCGACCCACGGGAACCACTGGTCGCCCGCAGCCGAGTCGACGAGCATTGCGCCGCTCCAGGAGGCGCCGCCGTTCGACGAGACCATCAGGAAGACGTCGATGTTCGTGACTGGGTTCGCCGAATCGTGCGTGCCGTTCCGGTTGTCACTGAAGACGAGATAGAGCTTCCCGTCCGTCGGGCTGGCAACGATATTTCCTGCCGAGTTGACCCGTAGCTGGTATCCCGTGAGCGTTTGGCGGCCGCTCACGTTGATCGGGTAGTCGGCCGACCCGTCCTCGAGACCGACGACGAATGTCGGGCTCGACCACGTCGCACCGCCGTCCGTCGATTTGACGAGGAGGTACTGGTCGTCGAAGAACTCGCCCGGCTCCCAAAGGGCTTCGTTCTGTTCGTTCTCGAAGGCGACGTAGACGGCGCCGTCGGGGCCCACCGTCGGGACCGAGAACTGGTTCTCGTCACACTTGCCCGCGGGACCGCTGACCTGAAAAGTGCAGAGCGCGGGATTCGAGCCCGAGATCTCCTGCGCCTTCGTCCAATGCTTGCCGCCGTCGTCGGAGTGCGATTCGAAGATCGGCGACGACTGATACTGACCCTTCGCCGAGATGAACCTCGTCCACGTGAGGTACGTGCGCCCATAGAAGGGAGACGACGGCTTGTTGTCGGTGACGATCCACTCTTTGTCGTTGAAGAGTTGGGTGTTCGAGAGATCGCAGCCGACTCCGGAGTCGACGACCTGGGCAGGCAGCCAGGTGATGCCTCCATCCGTGGAGACCGAGACGGTCAAGTCGCCCCGGCAGGACTCGCCGGTCGGCAGCTGGAACGAGTAGTTCAGCGACGAGTGGATCACGGTGCCGTGCCTGCGGTCGAAGACGGTAACGGGGTCACTGCCGGTCTGCTGCGGGTTGTTGCGCGACATGTTCCCGGTCGTCCACGTGGTCGCGGTGTCGAGAGTCGTGTAGAACTGGTCACAGCACGTCCCGTAGTCGTTCGAGCTGGCAACCATGTGGCCGGGTGCGGCCGGATCCACCTCGATGTCGGGCTCGTTGTTCGGGAACGGATCATCGCAGTCGAGGTTCGTGTTCGCGCCACCACTGGTCGCGGTGCATTCGAACTGCGAGTGCGGGCCATGCTGCTTGGCGTAGCCGGCAACGTCCGGCGTCGCCGAGCGCTTCTTGGCCATCCCCGCCTCGGGCAGAGACGGTCGCGCGCTCACGCTGCTTGCCAGCGCGACGGAAAGTGTCACAGCCGCCGCAAGCAGCAGCCCGAGTCGAATTGCCCTCATGTCGGTCTCCCCTCTCCCGTTTTCGAAGCCACCTATCTCGCGGGGCTGCTCGGACGGTACTTCACTCCATCGCGCCTTGTCCAGCCCGGCACGCTGGCCGAGTCAGATCGATCCGAAGCGCTAGTCTCCGAGCGGTGGAGGACTACACGAACAAGTACAAGGGCGAGCAGATCGAGGTCGCCCTCTTCGGCGGTGAATACCAGGAGGGCACCCTGACGGCCTACTGCTCGATCGAGGACGTCCCGCACGTCGAGCTCAACGGGCACATCCTCATCCCGCTGCAGAACGTCGCGTCGCTCCACTGCTCGAGCCGCTGCGACGCACCGGAGCCCGACTGGCCTCCGCGCGGCTTCACCGAGGACGACGTCGGAGAGACGTAGATCGTGGCGCGAGCGGTCGCGCTCAACATGGCAAAGGCGCTGTTCCTGGTGGCCGTGCTGACGGTCGTCTTCGGCGGCCTGGGCTGGCTGATCGGGGGCCTGACAACGGCGCTCCTGTTCGCGTTCTGCTCCCTGCTGGCGGCGACCGGCGTCTACCGATATGGCGACCGTGCGCTCCTCGGCATGCTCGGTGCCCGCCCGTTCGCAGTCGCGGAGGACCCTCGCCTGCGGTCGGCTGCGGACACCATGGCGTTCAAGCTCGGAGTCCGCCCACCGCAGCTCTATCTGCTCACGGACGGGTTTCCGCGCCTCTTCGTCGTCGGACGCGGGCCTTCGAGCTCGGCGCTCGCAGTCTCGGCCGGAGCGTTGCACTCCCTTCGGCGCGAGGAGCTCGAAGCGGCCATCGCGCACGAGCTCGCGCACGTCCGCCGACGCGACGTCCTCGCGCAGACGTTCGTCGTCCTCTTCGCGGCCACGCTCGTCGAGGCGAGCCGCATCGGCGGCTGGTTCGCGCGGTTTCTCCTCTACATCCTCGCACCGATCGGCGCGGCGTTCGTCCATCTGCTGCTCTCGCCGAAGCGGGAGCTGGCCTCGGATGCCCTCGCAGCGAATGCGACGGGTAACGCCCACGATCTCGCCGATGCGCTCATGCGGCTCGACCGAGCGTCGGAGCTCGTCGAGTTCGCCGCGTCGCCGGCGACCGAGCCCCTCTACCCGGTCGACCCCTTCGAGAGCGAAGGAATCGCTCGCATGTTCAAGACGCATCCGCCCCTCGATGCGCGCGTGCGGCGCTTGCGGGAGCTCGGCGGCGGCCAGAACGGCCGCGTCCCGGAGTCAGTCGCGAAGCTCGCCGGGTAGCAGGGAGAACATCACCGAGTCGCGGATGCGGCCGTCGCGATGTCGGAGGTGCGCACGGAGGACCCCCTCGCGCCGAAAGCCGACTTTCTCAGCGACTCGCTGCGACGCGAGATTGTCCGGGTCGGTGATCAGATCCAGTCGCTGGAGCTCGAGGTCGTCCAGCCCAAAGCGCGAGAGGAGCCGCAACGCGCGTGTGCAGATGCCCTGCCCCCTGGACGAGGCTGCCATCCAATACCCGATGCGGCCTCGGTAGTCGTTCGTGTTGACCTTCATGCCGATGCCTCCGACGACGGCTCCGTCGATCGTGACGGCCAGCCTGTGATCGGCGGGTGCGACGTCGCCCCGCAAGAACGCGACGGCGTCCTCCCTGGTGTACGGGTGCGGTATCAGCGGGATCCAGCGTGCGACTTCGGGATCGTTGCAGCCCTCGACGATGGCCGGGACGTCGTCGTCGCCCCACGGTCGCAGCACGAGGTCGCCGTCGTGGAGCTCCACGCCACCAGTCTAGGAGGAGCCGGCTCAACGCAAGAAGTGACAAACAATCGACTTCACATTCCGAAGAGTGGGGCTGCTCGGGCACCCCATGAAGGGTTTACCGCGCGACCGGGATCCGCGCTAGCGGATCCTGGCCATGTGCGCAAAAGGTGGGCGGCGTCCTACTCTCCCGGGGGCTTGCGCCCCGAGTACCATCGGCGCTGGCGGGCTTAACTTCTCTGTTCGGAATGGGAAGAGG
>JAIBJO010000169.1 GCA_020029615.1 Actinomycetota bacterium | reverse complement strand
AGAAGCGCGTGTACCCATCTCGTACCCACGAGCCGAGTCCGAGACGGCCTAGCAACAACGAAGTACCTGCAAAGACCGCAAGCCCTCTGACGGACTCGAACCGTCGACCCCCTCCTTACCATGGAGGTGCTCTACCGACTGAGCTAAGAGGGCGTGTCGCGAGTGTAGCCCGCTGGCGTCGGCTGGGTGCTTTGCCTTGCGCGATTGGTGCTCGTCTGGAATGGTCCCGACTGCGCCGGTCCGGATCCGGGGATACACCCAGGTGGGCGAGGCCGACGCAGAAGGGAGTTCGGATGCACGTACGCATGGCCCGGTACACAACCGACGGAGACATCAACGAGCTCATCGATCGCGCCGAGGACGGGATGCTCCCGCTGTTTGAGGGCTCGCCCGGCTTCAAGGCCTACTCGATCGCCGTCAGCGGGAACGAGATCTTCTCGTTCAGCGTCTGGGACACGCCCGAGGAGGCCGAGGCCGCCAACGCCGCTGCCGCCGGCTGGGTGGCGGAGAACATGGGCGAGATCACGCTCGTCGAGACGAACTTCGGCGAGCTAATGCTGTCGACGACCCTCGGCGTCCGGGCGGCGACGAGGGCGTGAGTCGGTAGGGTCGAAGGAGAGCATTCGGCCAAGACGCACTCGACCCTAGAAGGGAGCGTCTTTGATTTTCGCGATGGGAACTCCCCACTCGGGAGTTCCCATCTGCGGACAATGCAGGGAGGAGGATTCGAACCTCCGAAGGCTGAGCCAGCGGGTTTACAGCCCGCCCCCTTTGGCCACTCGGGAATCCCTGCGCGGCGGGCAATTGTAGCCGCGCCCCCTTCCGCGGCCTAGGATCGAGGCGTGGAGCGCTTCGACGTGATGGTCGTGGGTGCCGGGCCGGCGGGGTCGGCTGCTGCGATGCACCTGGCGCGCGGCGGAGCGCGTGTGCTCCTCGTGGACAAGGCTCGCTTCCCGCGCGACAAACCGTGCGGTGGCGGGCTCACGGGTCGCGCTCTCAAGCATGCTCCGTGCGAGGTCGAGCCGGTGGTCGAGCACGTCGTCGACCGTTTCGTGCTGCGCGCGGGCTACGGTCGGAACGTGGCCCGCACTGGTGGCCGGCCGCTGATCCGGATGACGCAGCGGCGGCGTCTCGACCTCCATCTGGCCGAGCAGGCCGCAGCGGCCGGTGCGGACTTCCGCGACGGCGCCCGCGTGGACGAGATCTCGGTCGACGGTGAGAAGCCCACTGCGCGCGTCGGCGGGCGGCCCGTTCGGGCTACATGGGTCGTCGGTGCAGATGGCGCCAACGGAGTGGTCGCCCGCGCGTCCGGTCTTGGCGACGGGATCGTGCGGGGGGTCGCGCTGGAGGGAAACGTCGCGTGGGGGACGCTCGACCCGACCCGGTATCGCGGGACCGCGTGGGTCGAGCTCGGAGTCGTTCCGGGCGGCTACGGCTGGGTCTTCCCGAAGGGAGACCACGCGAACCTGGGAGTGGGGGGCTGGCTCGACGAAGGGCCGCGGCTGCGGGCCCATCTCGACCGTCTCGCCCGTGAGCACGACCTCGATTCGGGTGCTTTGAGCGAGGTGCGGGGGCACCGGCTGCCCATGCGTCGGCTCGGGGCAGCGGCGGCGCGCGGCCGCGTCCTTCTCGTCGGCGACGCCGCCGGCCTCGTCGATCCGCTGTCCGGGGACGGGATCTACGAGGCTTTCGTCTCTGCACGGCTTGCCGCGGAAGCGATCCTGGCGGCGAGTCCTGCAGGCTACGAGGCGCAGCTCTCTGCCGCGCTCGACCGGCACGCCGCAGCATCGTGGAAGGCCAAGCGTGTGGCCGATCGGTATCCGCGCGGGTGCCTGTGGGCGATGCGGGCGCCCGGCGTGTTCGACGCGATCTCAGGGCTCCTGTGTGGCGATCTTGCTCACCCGAGCGACGCGCGTCGCCTCGCACAGCCGCCACTTCGGATGCTCTCGCGGCTTGCCCGCTCGGCGCCCTAGCGGACCGGGTCCAGACCGAAGAGGTCGGGTCTTTTCGGACAGGTCCGGGGGTCTGGCCCCACTGACATGTCACACCACGGCTCGGACCTGCTGAAACACGTGTCTTGGCCCTGAACCATCGCCGTGAGCCTCGCCCTGACCTAAAGCAGCGCCGAGATCGTGCCGATGCACGAGCTGTCCATGGATCTCACCGCTGTGCTCCGGCATGCCGTTGCAGCGGGCGCCAGCGACGTCCACCTCAAGGTCGGGCAGCCGCCGGTGCTCCGCTCGGACGGCGAGTTAGCTCCGTCCACGGAGTTCCCGGTCCTCGGAGACGCGGACGTCCAGGCCGTGCTCGATCAGGTCACCGTCGCGCTGCCTCGCCGCCGCGAGCTGTTCGAGGCGACGGGCGACCTCGACCTCGCATACTCGGAGCCCGGGCTTCCCCGCTTCCGCGTAAACGGCTTCCGCCAGCGCGGAGCAGTGTCGTTCGCGTTCCGCGTGATCCCCGAGCAGATTGCGAGCTTCGCCGACCTTCATCTTCCTCCGGGCGTCGCGCGTCTCGCCGAGGAGCAGCGCGGGCTCGTCCTCGTCACGGGTGCGACCGGCTCGGGGAAGAGCACGACGCTGGCGGCGATGCTCGATCACATCAACCGGACCCGCAGCCAGCACATCGTCACGATCGAGGATCCGATCGAGGTCATCCACCCCGACCACCGCTGCATCGTCAACCAGCGCGAGGTCGGGCTGGACACCGAGAGCTTCGAGCAGGCCCTCCGACGGGTTCTTCGCCAGGACCCGGACGTCATCCTGATCGGCGAGCTTCGCGATGCCGAGACGGCCCACGTGGCGCTGCAGGCCGCCGAGTCCGGGCACCTCGTGTTCTCGACGCTGCACACTCTCGACGCCGCCGAGACGATCGGGCGCATGGTCGAGTTCTTCGCGCCGGAAAAGCAACCGCAGGTCATCTCCATCATGGCGGGCGTCCTTCGCGGTGTGATCAGCCAACGCCTGCTCCCTCGGCTGGACGGCGGCCGGGTCCCGGCCGTGGAGGTCATGGTCTCGAACGCGCGAATCGCCGA
>JAIBJO010000094.1 GCA_020029615.1 Actinomycetota bacterium | reverse complement strand
CTTCCGCGATCGCGTGTGGGTGAAGGGTGTCGCGAAAGCCATCGAGCACGAGGCGACGTCGGAAGGCTCAGGCGCGTTCGATGGATTCACGTTCCACCTTCTGCGCCACACGGCGTGCTCGCTCATGGCGTCCGCTGGCATGGATCCCGCTGTCGCTGCCGAGCGCGCCGGTCACACGGACGGCGGAGCGCTCTTCCTGCGCACCTACCGCCACCTCTATGAGGCCGAGAAGCGCTCGCAGGCGCTCCGACTCGAGGCAAAGATCCTCGCCGACTTGGACGCTATTTGGACAGACGATGAGCGGGAGGCCGGAAATCCGCTCAACGAAGCGGGAAACGGGGATGGGCGGTACTGGGCTCGAACCAGTGACCCCCAGCTTGTCGAGCTGGTGCTCTCCCAACTGAGCTAACCGCCCCGAAGCGGCGATTGTAGCCGCTCATCCCCACGCGGTAGCCACGTCGCGTCGCCTTCGCCCGCCGGCCGCTCGGTAGCGATGGAACGTCGTCCCGCAGCTCGTCCGATCGGCCGATTTCGTCGCGCCACGCTCCCGGCCATCCTCGACTGACACCGAGATGCGACGAGAGGAGTCGACGCGATGACACCCGCGACACGAAGACGGGGCCACACGATGCTGGCGTGGCTCGCTCCTCCCGCAGCACTCGCGGCCGCGGTGCTCCTGCTCGCCGGGTGCGGCGGGAGCTCCAACGCATCGAGCAGCGATACGACCACGACGGAGACGACGGCGACCGCGACAGGAACCACGCTCGACCTCGCCGCAGATCCGACAGGACAGCTCGAGTACGACAAGACGTCGCTCGAGGCGCCTGCCGGAGAGGTGACCATCGCACTCACGAACGACTCGTCGACCCCGCACGACGTCGCAATCGAGGGCAACGGGGTCGACGTCACGAGCGACACGATCGACAACGGCGCGACGACGGAGGTCACGGCCGACCTGAAGCCGGGGACCTACACCTTCTATTGCACCATCCCCGGCCACGAGCAGGCCGGGATGAAAGGCACGCTTACCATCCGGTGACGAGCTAGAACATCTCGGGGCACCACGGCGCCCGGTCCGACGCGAACATCGCGTCAGCTCGCGCGGCTGCACCGCGCCGCGCCTCCTGGACGAGGCCGGCGCGAACGAGCTGCGCGAACGAGAAGCCGCCGAGATAGACCGCTCCGAGCGACGACACGTCCAGGCGGAGGTCTGGAGCACGCGTCGTCCGGCGCGCGACTCCGCTTGCGAGTGTCCAGATGCCGGCGTTCCACGGGCAAAAGGCGTCCGAGACGTCGAACGTCACCCTGCCGTCCGCCGCGTAGCCACGGGCGGAGAGTGCCGGGCCCACGTCGACGAGGCGCACCCAGAGCCCGTGATCGACCCGCAGGTCCATGCGCCCGATGCGCGCGACCTGGAGCTGCAGGGAATGGTCGACGGGCAGAAGCCTCGCCCGGATCTCCTCGATCCAGTCGATCTCGAAGAGAAACCGCCAGATCTCGCGCGTCGCTGCATGGCCGAGGCCGAAGGCCTCGAGTACCTGGAGTCGGTGCTTGCGCGCGCCGGACTCCTCCGTACGGACGTGGCGAAACAGCGCGTATCCAGCGGGCCGCCCGTCGAGCTCGAGAAGCGCGCGGTTGAGAGGCCCGGCTCCCGCGGAGCGGTCGTCAGGATCGTCGTGGAGTCGCCTCGACTCCCACCAGTCCCGGGAACGCGACATGAACCCGGGCGTCTCTCTTCGGAGACGGTCGTAGATTCGCGGAAACGACGCGAGAGCCTCGGGCCCGTCCACGAATCGAACCGTTCCCGCACTGCCGGGCAAGCCGACTCCCAGACCTGCCGAGGCCCTCGGCAGGCTCATCGCGAGGGTCAGCGACGCCATGCCGTAGCCGAAGCGACCGTAGATGACCTCCTCGGACGCGAAGAGAGCCGCGACCGGCTCACCGCGCTCGCGGACGTCGTCGAGTTGCGCTCGCATCATCCTCGAGAGAATCCCGCGACGGCGATGCGTCGGCAGGACACCCACGACGGTGACGCCGGCACACGGCACTGCGGCGGGGCCGGGGACCGTCAGCTCGAAGGAGAAGGCGCCCGAGCCGCCGACGATGTCCCCTCCGTCGAACGCGGCGTGCATCCGCTCGGGCGGTAGCAGCTTCGAGAAGCGCTCGACGTCCTCGGTGGAGGGCACCCAGCCGAAGTAGTGCCCGATCGCTCCGACCGCGGGGCCGAGCTCCTCGAGTGAGCGACATCTACGGACCCGGTACGCCACGCGGCGGATCCTAGTGACGTGACGCGTCGACCTACTCGACCTTCTCGAGCGGTGCGTACTCGACCATCAGCCTCCGCTCGGTGCCGTCCGCGGCGAAGCGAATGGTGACCACGCCACCGGGCTCGATCCCCGTGACGACGCCCTCGCCGAGTGAGCCGTGACGAACCGAGTCGCCGGTGGACAGCGCGACGCCGGGTCGCGGCTCGACCGCAGCGCTCACCGGGGAGCCGTAGCCGCTCCACGAGGCCGGGCGCAGTCGGTCGCGCTCGACCTCGCCGGGCAGCTCGTCCAGGAAGCGCGACGCGAGGTTGTACTCGCGCCGCCCGAAGAGCGAGCGCGCAAGCGTGTGCGTCATCGTCAACCGCTCCATCGCCCGCGTCATACCGACGTAGCAGAGGCGACGCTCTTCCTCGACCCCCTGCTCCTCGATCGACCGCGAGTGCGGGAAGATCCCCTCCTCCATCCCGATCATGAAGACGGCGCGGAACTCGAGGCCCTTCGCATTGTGCAGCGTCATGAGCGTGACGAGGCCGCGCTCGTCGCGAATCGTGTCCTGGTCGGAGACGAGCGAGATGTCCTGGAGGAACCCCGCGAGTGACTGCTCCTCGGCCTGCTGGCGATACTCGCGGGCGACGCCGACGAGCTCCTGGAGGTTCTCGATTCGTCCGCGCGCCTCGATGGTGCGCTCGGCCTCGAGGGCGTCGAGCGTGCCCGACTTCTCGAGCACGAGCTCGAGGAGCTCGTCCACGTGCAGGTCGTGGGAGAGCGCCATGAGCGACTCCATCGTCGCGTGGAACGAGCGAATCGCCCGGCACGAGGCTGCGGTGACGCCGGCCGCCTCGGGGTCGGCCATGGCCTGGAAGAGCGTGCGGCCGCTGTTCTCGGCATGGGTGACGAGCCGTTGCAGTGACGTGTCCCCGATTCCGCGCCTCGGGCGGTTCGCGATGCGCAGCAACGAGGTCGCGTCCTGCGGGTTGACGAGGACGCTCAGGTACGCCGTAGCGTCGCGGATCTCCGCCCGCTCGTAGAAGCGCGGGCCGCCGATGACCTGATACGGGACGTCCTGCCGGACGAGCACGTCCTCGAGGACGCGGGACTGCGCGTTCATCCGGTACAAGACCGCGATCTCGCTCGCCGAGAAGCCGCCGCCGATGAACGACGCGATCTCCGCCGCGACGAAGCGGGCCTCGGCGTGCTCGTCTTCGACCTCGATCACGCGCACCGGATCGCCCTCGCCGAGCTCCGAGAAGAGCCGCTTCGGCTTGCGCTCGGTGTTCTGCTCGATCAGCGAGTTCGCCGCACGCAGGATCGTGTTCGTCGAGCGGTAGTTCTGCTCGAGGGTGACGACCTGCGTCCCCGGGAAGTCCTTCTCGAACTCGAGGATGTTGCGGATGTCGGCCGAGCGAAAGCTGTAAATGCTCTGGTCCTGGTCACCAACCGCACAGACGTTCCCGTGCTCGCCGCCGAGGAGCTGCAGCAGGCGGTACTGGGCATGGTTCGTGTCCTGGTACTCGTCGACGAGGACGTACCGGAACGCCTTTCGCCAGCGCTCGAGCGCCTCGGGGAAACGCTCGAAGACCTGGACCGTGAGCATGAGCATGTCGTCGAAGTCGACGGCATTCGAGGCGTGGAGACGTCGCTGGTAGAGCTCGTACGTCTCGGCGACGGTCTGATCCCAGAAAGACGCGACCCGCGCCGCGTACTCCTTCGGGGAGACGAGCTCGTTCTTCGCGCGCGAGATCTGTGCGTGGATGCCGCGCGGCGAGAAGCGCTTCGGATCCTTGCCGAGCTCCTCGAGGCACGCCTTGACGAGCCGCACCTGGTCCTGGTCGTCGTAGATGGTGAACGTCGAGCGATAGCCGAGCCGCTCGGCCTCGCGGCGCAGCATCCGGCCGCACGCGGCGTGGAAGGTGAGGATCCAGATCGCGCGCGCCGTCTGCCCGAGCATCCGCTCGAGGCGCTCTCGCATCTCCCCGGCCGCCTTGTTCGTGAACGTGATCGCGAGGATCTCGTTGGGCTTCACGCCGCAAGCACGGATGAGGTGCGCGACGCGATACGTGAGGACGCGCGTCTTCCCGGACCCGGCGCCGGCGACGACGAGGAGCGGGCCCTCCGTTGCGAGGACGGCCTCGCGCTGCGCCTCGTTGAGGTCCGCGAGGTAGCTCTCGGGGGTCGCGACGGCCACGAAGCCGATGCTAGCTATGGCCCGCGTTGACTCCTTTCGTGCGAAGCGCCACAATCGCGCCGCACACGACGCGAGGAGGAGGAATGGACAAGGCTCGTTGGGACAAGCTCGCTGCCGGCGGCGGGATCGTCGGCGTAGCGCTCTTCGTGATCGCCGGCGCACTCTACGGAAGCCCGCCCGGTGTAGGCGACGACGCACAGTCGGTCGCCGACTTCTTCGCCGACAACCGGAGCCGGCTGCTCGGGTCCGTCTTCCTGCAGGGGCTCGGCGTGCTCGCGATCCTCTGGTTCGTGGCCGCGCTCGTCCATACGATGCGCGGGGCCGGCGAGGAGCGCCTTGCAGCAGCGGCGTTCGGGAGCTTCCTGCTCGCGTTCTCCATCGGCGCGACCGCCGCCCTGTCGCGGTCTGCGCTCGCCTACAGCGTCGCGGACGAAGGCTCCGACCTCGTGCTACCGCTGTACCACCTCTCCGTCATGTTCGACGTCTTCGTCGGGATCTTCGCCGCCGGGCTCCTCGCCGCGGTCGCCGGCGCGACGCTCCGTACCGGCCTCTTCCCGCGGTGGTGGGGATGGTTGAGCGGGTTGATCGCGCTCTGGCTGATCGTCAGCGCGACTGCATGGGCTCGCGACGGGTTCTGGTCCCCCACCGGCGGTGTGTCGTGGCTGAGCTACCTCTCGTTCATGGCCTGGCTCCTCGTGACCAGCATCCTGCTCGTCAGACGGACCGGCCGCGAGGAGACGAGCTGAGATAGCGACGTGCCGCGTTTGACAGGCGGCCCGCTCCTGCGGGTGCCGTCAGTCGCGAAGCAGCTCGCGGCGCCGACCGGCCCACGCCGCGGCGATCGCGCTCGCGCCGACGCAGCCGAGCGCGAGTGGTGCGGCGAGGAGCGGCCAGGCGAAAGTCACCTGAGCCACGCCGAACCAGCGCACGACGAGCGCAGCCGACGTCACGGCGGCAGCCACGAGACCAAGCGAGACGGAAGGGAGCGCGGCCGCCGCCAACCGCGGCCAGCGGCTCCACGCGGAGGCTGTCACGACCGCGGCAAACCCGAGCGACGTAAGCCAGAGCGACGCCGCAATCGTCTGCAGAACGTCGATGTCCACGGGCTTCGCCATCCACGGCGCGGGCGGTAGCGTGTTCTCGGGAACACCGTAGAGAGGGACGACGAAGAGCGCGCTGGCAGCAAGAGCGAGCGTCGACGCGATCCGGGTCTCGTGAACCGCGACCTCGGCGCGAACGCGTCGAGCGACGGTGTCGACGTCGCCGAAGTCCTCGAGCGCCGCGCGTTCCGCCTCCTGCGCGGAGCGCCCCGCGGCGCTATGACGAGCCGCCGAGTCGACGAGATGCTCCCGGGCCTCGACGAGAACTCGCCGCCGCCGGATCCGAGGCAGCCGTGCTCCGAGCTCGGCGAGGTAGGACTCGATCGTCATGCGACCACTGCGTCGACGGCCGTCGCGAAGGCGCGCCAGTCGGCGCGCTGCTGCGAGAGCGTGCTCCGACCGCGGCTGGTGAGCCGGTAGACGCGCCGGCGCCGCCCACCGACCGACCGCCACCGACTTGCGGCGAAGCCATGCCGCTCGAGCCGGTAGAGCGCGGGATACACGGTTCCCTCCGGGAGATCGAACGTTCCGCCGCTCCGCTCGCGAAGCGATTCCACGAGCCCGTATCCGTGCGCCTCGCCGTCCTCGAGCACTGCGAGGAGGAGGAGATCGACATGCCCCTTCGGCTCTTCCACTCGGGCCTTACTATACCTAGAACTTCTAGGTATGTCGAGCAGATCGACGTGGGACGACGGCGAGGCGGTCACCGACGGGGACCACGTCGATGGAGGCGCCGTAGTGGCTGGCGATCATGACCTCGGTCAGGACGTCCGCGGGAGCTCCGTCCGCAACCACGCGCCCGGCGTCGAGAAGGAGCATGCGATCGGCGTACTGCGCCGCGAGGGTGAGGTCGTGCATTGCGGCGACGAGCGTGAGGCCCGACTCCTCGCGGAGGCGGTCGAGCAGGTCGAACGCCTGTTGCTGATGCCCGATGTCGAGCGCCGCGGTGGGCTCGTCGAGGAGCACGATCCGCGCCTCCTGCGCGAGCGCGCGAGCGACGACGGCCCGCTGCTTCTCGCCTCCACTCAGGGTTCCGAGCCTCCGGTCGGCGAGCGGCAGGAGGTCGAGTCGCGCGAGTGAGCGGGCGGCGGCATCGCGATCGCGCGCCCCCTCCTTCGCGAGCGGCCCAAGGTGGGGAGTCCGCCCGAGAAGCACGTACTCGGCCACGGTCATCCACGGCGGCGTCGAGGGCTCCTGCGGCACGACGGCGACGAGGCGCGCGAGCTCGGAGCGGCTCAGCGCCCCAACGGGGCGGCCCGCCAGCTCGATCTCCCCCGAGCACGGCACGAGCCGCGCGATCGCACGCAGCAGCGTGGTCTTGCCCGCCCCGTTCGGGCCGATGAGCGCGAGCCACTCGCCGTCGGCGACAGCAGCGTCCACGGCCGCGACGACGGGTCGTCCGCCGAGCTCGACGGTGACACCCCGGAGCTCGATCACGACGCGCCCCCACGGGTCGTGCGCAGCACGAGCGCGAAGAACGGCGCCCCGAAGAACGCGGTCACGACTCCGAGTGGGATCTCGGCAGGGGACAGCGCCGTGCGGGCGATCACGTCGGCCAAGACGAGAAAGCCTGCGCCGATGATCACCGACAGGGGCAGCAACGCGCGATATCCCACCCCGGAGAGCAGGCGAATCGCGTGCGGGACGATGATCCCGACGAAGCCGATGAGCCCGCTGACCGCGACCGCCGCCGCAGTCCCGAGCGTCGCCGCGACGACGAGAGCGAGCCGCACGCGACGGACGTCGATACCGAGGCTGGCGGCCTCGTCGTCACCGAGGCTCAAGACGTCGACGACGCGGCGGAGCGCAAGGATCACGACGATCGCGACGGCCACGTACGGCAGGATCAGGACGACGTCCGACCAGCCCGTGCTGGGGATGTTTCCGAGGATCCACGAGTACACCTGCTGGAGCGTCTCCGAGTTCTGCTGCTGGACGAACGTCTGCCAGGCCGTGAAGAACGCCGCGACCGTCACGCCGGCGAGGACGAGCGTCGCGGCGTCGCGTTCGCGCCTGGCCGAGCGCCCGACGGCGTAGGTGAGGAGAACGGCCACCGAGCCCCCGACGAAGGCGGCGACCGGAAGCGCCCGTTGGCCGCGCAGCCCTTCCGGGAGGTACGCGATCGCGATCGTGGCACCGAGCCCGGCCCCGGCGGCGACCCCGAGCAGGTACGGATCAGCGAGCGGATTCCGGAACACTCCCTGATAGGTCGCGCCCGCGACAGAGAGCATCGCCCCCACGAGCGCTGCCAGGATCACGCGCGGGACGCGGATCTCCCAGAGGATCGCCTCCTCGGTCGGCGTGAGCGACGTGGACACACCGGGGACGTGAAGGCGTGCCAGCGTAGACTCGAGAACGGCGCCCACGCCGAGGTCGACGGGGCCGGCGAGGACGCCGATCGCGAGCGAAAGCACGAGGAACGCGACCGCAGAGAGCGCCCAGACAGGGCTCAGCCCGCGAACCCGGACGTCGGAAGCGTGCTCCGCGGCGATCGTCACGGTGCTATTGCCGCAGCCGCGCGAGCGCCGACGACATCGCCCGGAAGAAGTCCACGAGTCGCGGCCCCCAGCGCGAGGCGATCGAGTCGTGGATCCGAACGATCGAACCGGTGCGAACCGCGTTGATCCGGTCCCAGCCAGGCCGGGCCGCGACCGAAGACGGCTTCTGGCCGCAGCACACGGTGTCCGCAAGCACGACGATGTCCGGGCTGGCCGAGACGACGTACTCCGAGGAGAGCTGCGGATAGCCGTAGCCGAGTGCGTCCGCCTCGTCGGCGATGTTGCGTAGGCCGAGTGCCGTGTACACCTGGCCGACGAACGTCCTGGACGTCGCCGAGTAGAGGTCCGGTGTCAGCTCGTGGTAGACGGAGAGCCCGCTGCGTGCCTGGCGCGCCTCCTTCACCATGGCGGCGATCTTCGTCCTCATGCGCGTCACGAGCGTCGCCGCCGCAACGTCGCGCCCGGTGACCTTTCCGAGCTGCCGGATCTGCTGGTACGCGCCCTTGAAGCTCTTCGCACCGTCCTGATGGAGAACCGTGATGCCGAGCCGCCCGAGAGCGTCGGACAGGCCCTTGGGGTCGTATGCGATGACGACGAGGTCCGGCCGGTAGGCCGCGATCGCCTCGACGTTCGGCGTGAAGCCGGAGAGAGACGTCTGTGGCGTCGTCTTCGGAAAGTCGGACTGATCGTCCACGGCGACGACCTGCGAGGCCGCGCCGAGGGCGAACAGCGTCTCCGTCGCGGTCGGCGACAGCGAGACGATTCGGCTCGGCCTCTTGGTGACCGTGACCTTGCCGTTGGAAGCGACGACGGTGACCGGGAACGACGAGGTGGCCGACGCGCGGGCGGACGCTCCGGCGACCGACAGCGCGAGCGCGACGAGTGCCGCTCCGGCGAGAAGGACGAACGAGCGAAGCACCTGAATCCTCCCTTCCGCGAGGGGATCGGTTATGAGGAGCGCGACAGGTCTTCTGACTCGGGGCTCCCTCCCTCGCCGCCTTCCCGGCTTGCGCCAGTGGCTCTCGTGGCGGGGGAGCTGCTCCCCTTACAGCGGCGGGACCGTCCCGGATTCGCACCGGGTTCCCTCACCGTGCTCCTGATTGGAGGCCGAGCCTATCATCGAACGGTGACTGGCTCGTTCGCGCGCCTCTGGCTCCCTGTCCTCGCCTGGGCCGGGCTGATCTTCGCGCTCTCGTCGGTGCACGACCTGGGAACCGGCCTCGGCGGCTGGGATCTCGCTCTGCGCAAGCTCGCCCACGCAACCGAGTACGCCGTACTCGGCGCCCTGCTCGTGCGCGCGACGGGTCGAGCCGGCCTCGCCATGGCGGTCGGTGCGTTGTATGCGGCGAGCGACGAGCTCCATCAGACGTTCGTCCCCGGTCGCATGGGCGCTCCGCTCGACGTCGTCATCGACGTCGTCGGGGTGGTCTGTGGCGTGCTCCTCTGGCAGGCGGCACGCGCACGCCGGCTCGCATGACAC
>JAIBJO010000168.1 GCA_020029615.1 Actinomycetota bacterium | reverse complement strand
CAGGCCGCCTACTGGTGCAACGCGACCTTCGCGTACACGCTCGTCCAGGATTCGACGACCGACTTCGGCGCCGCGTTTCGCGACGCGCGACCGCACTGGCGGCTTGTCGGCGGATTGGCGCTGCTGACCGGATGCTTGCAGGCCGTGATCTGGCTGCTCGTCCCACACGTGCAGCCCCGGTGGCTCGCGGCCGCCCTGCTCGTGATGTACGTGGTGCAGGTGTATCTGTTCATCGCGATTCCCTCCTGGCTCCTCGGTGTGCGCAAGACGGGCACCCGGCGAGAGCGCTCGATCCAAACCATGACGACGGGTGTGCTGAGCGGGGTGGCATCGACGCCGGGATTCCTGCTCAACCGGATCGGGCTGCTGCTCCTCGGAGGCTCGCTCTGGATCGTCGGTGTCGTGCTCGTCGCGATCGCCGCCGTGCTGCACGTCACCGCGAGTACGTCGGTGCGTGTGGTCAAGATGTCGTTGCGGCTACGGCCCGACGAGCGCTGACTTCGTCCGAGGCGGCCGGCTCGGGATGGGAAGCCCGGGCGCCAATTGATCCTCTGGCTCGTCGGTAGCACCGAGCCGCTCTCCGGCCCCCACCTCTTCCCGGGTTGCGCGGGATTGGGACCGCGCTCTCACCGGCCAGAGGGATGACCCGTTCGATGTAGAGGGGGTCGAATTGCCGTCCCGCTCAGGTAGAAGGCCCGCTCAGGCGAGATGCCGCTGTGCAGGCGCGGGTCTTATCGCATGTGAGCATCTCTAGTCGTGGTTGTCAGCGAGCGCTCCCTCCGGCAGTAGCCAGCCGACGCCCCAGATGTTGATGAGCGGAACGCCCTTGCGACGGAGGCGAGAGACCGCCGCCTCGAGAGCCCGCGACGTGAAACGCCCGTAGTCGTTCTGAGGGACGGACCCCCAGAACGCGTTCCAGAGCTCACGCTTCGTTATGACCTCGCCGGCGCGCTCCACGAACACCTGCAGGAGCGCGTGGTCGGACCGCGACATGCGCTGCCCGTTCAACGTCCAGGTCGCGAAGTTCACGTAGATCACCGGCTCTACTTGCTCGGCACCGGCAGTCACGCTGCCGGCTCCCGGTTCGAAGCGTCCTTCGAGTGCCACTCGAAGAGCTGGTCAACGGCACGGCGGGTCTGCTCGTCGGCCGGCGAGCCGATGACGTTCGCCTCGACCCAGGCCGCAAGTTCGGGCCGCGACATGCGCCCAACGCCGGCGGTTTCGAGCTGCTCGATCGTTACGCGCCCTTGGCCGACGAGGCGGGCAAGAAGCGCCCGCTGCGACTCGGTGACGGGCGGTGGGTTGATGGTCGTGGACATGTGTCCTCCTTCGTCGAGCCTCCCCTGCGGAGGCCGGTCGCATGTCCCGACCTCGCCGCGCGAGGAGCGTCAAGGCCGTAGGCCGACCCCCGCAGGGGGTTGACGCTCGGAGTGGGCGAGGTAGCTGTGCCGATCGGCCGTTACCGGGGAGGCCCATGGAGGACTGGCCACCACGAGCCTCCGCCGGTAAGACGGCGGTCTACGCCGCAGCTTCCTCCGTCACGAGGGAGAGCTGCTCGTCGGTCGGGATGACCCTGACGATGCGCCAATTCGTCTTCCAGCCCTTGGGCGTCTGCTTCGACACCGGCTGGACGACGGCGCGCACGAACTCGCCCTTCGTCTTTCCGGCTACGAGCGCGATGAGCTCGCCTCCGGCGGTCGCGTCGAGCCAGCAGCGGGTGCCGTTGCCGCCGATCACGAGGTTCACAGTGGCGAAGCGGTAGCTGCGCGTCTTGCCGTCGCGGCCTTCGTACTCGCCCTCGCGGATCTCGACGTCGCGGGTGAGCGTCCCGGCGGCGATCATCTGTCCGTCGGTGAGTTGCATGGTGTGCTCCTTTCCTGCCGTTGAGTTACTGACAGGCAGGAGAGCGCCGACTGTGGTGGACGTCCGTCCGTCGCTCGGACGAGGCCCGCTTGCGGGTCGATCTTGCAAAGCTGGATCCCTCGGCCGATCGCGGTTGACGAGACGGCCTACGGTCGGCGAAACCTGAAAGGCAGAAACGAGTAAGGGAAGGGGCCGCAGCTTGGCCCGGACAGCTATTCGGCGTGGTTCTCGTTCTGCTCGTGGTTTCGGTGCTTGCGGTGGACGGCCCTGCCGGGGACTGCGGAGCGCCTCCGCGAGGCCGCTCCAGAGCCAGAAGGAGCGGACGCGCCTCCTCGGGTTGCGCGTGACGCCGTCGCCGCTCTTTCTCGCGGCCCGGTATCCGACGAACATCCCGCTCGGCACGAAGGCACGCCCGACGAAGGTCGAGCGCTACTTCCTCGGCTGGCATCGCCATCTCTACGACACGTTCGGCGTCTAGCACGGGCTCTCGGACGCGGAGCAAGCAGGCGCCAAGGTCGTCGAGCTCCCCGCCGGAGGGCGCCCACCCGCCGCGGAAGCGGCAGGGCGCCCGGAGGGGGGTTCGACCTACCCCCGCTTCCCGCCCGACCCCCGGTAAGTGCGCTCCTGCGGCACCGGAGGGCGTGTCAAGCGGCGAAGCCGCGTACCCCTCGCGGGTTGACTCGCACGGAGGGGGCGCGATCCTCGCACGTCCGGGGGGTGGGCGCTCGGGTGTGCGAGTGTGCGGGAATGCCGCTTGAGTGATCGGCGAACCTCTAGCTCCTCGACTACGTTAGCTGCGCGGCCGGCGCCGGAGTCGAGCGCTTCAGGTTCTAGAAGAAGGACGCCAGCAGAGATGACACGCTCCTCAATGTGACCGTAGGCGGAGACGCAAGGGAGCAAACGCCCGTGTTCATTGAGCCGCGCTGGCCCGTCGCGCTCGCGGTCGGCTTCTAATCCCGGTCGCAGGCTGCGCGCACCAGGCAGGACCTGCCGGTTCGGCACCCCACCCGGTTGATCCGTCCGACGGGATGGAGATCATGCGGCCACTCGGATCCCGCCGACGATGTGCAACTGATTCCTCGGGGAGAGGGCTGAGCGGGCAGCTCGAACCTCGGGACGACATAGACGCCTTCTGAGAAGCCGCTCCGAGGGGGCCACCGCAAGACCGCCAGTGGCCTTCGGCTAGTGAACG
>JAIBJO010000018.1 GCA_020029615.1 Actinomycetota bacterium | reverse complement strand
GGGATTCCGTCACCGGTGACGACCTGGAGGACACCCGGCGGGATGACCTCCTGCGCGAGCTCGGCGAAGCGAAGCATCGTCAGCGGCGTCTGCTCCGCCGGCTTGATGATCTGCACGTTCCCCGCCGCAAGCGCAGGGCCGATCTTCCACATCGCCATGAACAGCGGGTAGTTCCACGGGCAGATCCCGGCGACGATCCCGAGCGGCTCGCGCCTGATCATGGACGTGTAGCCCTCGACGTACTCGGTCGCCGCCTTGCCCTCGAGGTTGCGCGCCGCGCCGGCGAAGAACCGCAGGTTGTCCGACATGACGCCCGGCTCGTCGACCGCTACCCACCAGGGCTTGCCGACGTTGACCGACTCGAGCCGTGCGAGCTCCTCCGCGTTCTCGTCGATGACGTCGGCGAGCTTCAAAAGGAGCTCCATGCGGTCCTTCGGAGTCTTGTCCTGCCACTCGCCCCATGCCTTCTTGGCCGCGTCGACCGCTCGGTCGACGTCCTCGGCCGTCCCGCGAGGTACTTCGGCGATGACCTCGCCCGTCGCCGGGTTCAGCACCTCCATCGTCTCCCCTGACGTCGAGTCGACGAACTCGCCGCCGATGAAATGCCTCTGCTGGGTTACCGCCACGCTCACGTCTCGACCTCCGTTCGCTGAAATCGACGGGAGCGTATCGCCGCGGCGATCAGCGCGACAAGCGCTCTCGTGAAGGAGCCGGGGTCACCCGCCGGCCCCGGAAGGCTCGTCGTGCTCGTGGTATGCGAAGAGCCGACGGTGGCCGACCCCCTTGAGCTCGTGCTCACCCCTGTTCCCGAACTCGATCCCGAGGCCCGAAACGAGGGCCGGGATCGTCTCTGACACGAGGATCTCGTCGGGCTGGGCGGTGGCCATTATTCGCGCAGCTTCATGGACGGCCACGCCACGCACGCCGTCTCCGGCGAGAACGACTTCGCCGAGGTGGACACCGGCGCGCACGTGCAGGCCATGTGCGGATGCAGCGCGCCGAATCGCGCTCGCACAGCGGAGCGCGCGCACGGGTGCGTCGAACGTCGCGAGCAGCCCATCCCCCGCGGTGTCGACGAGGTGCCCTCGAAAACGCTCGACCTCCGATTGGACGCCTTGCTGGTGCACCGCTAACAGGTCTCGCCACGACACGTCTCCGACGCGGACGAGCGTCGCCGTCGATTCGACGAGGTCGGTGAACAACAGCGTCACGAGCGCACGGTCCTGGAAGTCGCCATGCGCGCGGGCGAAGGCGCGCATGCCAGACCACTCGATCATGGTCACCGGCTCGTCGCCGATCGTGTACCCGTCGTGGCCGGGCGGAACGTCGTAGACGTCGTCCGGGCCGAACTCGAGGACGGTGCCGTCGCGGAGGTCGAACCCCATGCGGCCCGATGTCACGACGCCGATGTGTCGTGCCTCGCACCAGTCGCCGCCGACGAGGGGCTGCATGTCTGCCGACCACCGCCAGCCGGGTTCCTGGACGGTCCGGGAGACTGTCATGCCCGCGATCTCGACAAGGTCCTCGACGATTCCGGGGAAACGGATCGACTCGTCGGGGCTGGCGAAGGTCTTCGTTCCGCGCGTCACGAGGTGACGATGACCGCGCACCAGCCGACCGTCAAGGAACAGGTGGTCGCTCTCGCGCGGCGCATCAGGTAGAACCCGAGCGCCGTGAGGATCTTGGTCGTCGGAACCGGGGGCGTGGGCTCCGCCTTCGCGCAGATCGCGCGACGGCGCTCGTTCTTCGAGCACTGCGCGCTCGCGGACTACGACCTTCGCCGCCCGGAGCAGCTTGTCGCGGAGCTCGACGACGGCCGCTTCTCGGGCCATGCGATCGACGCCTCCAGCAAGGAGTCGATCATCGCGCTGATCCTGGACGTCCGCGCCGACGCCGTCCTCAACTCGGTGGACCCGCTCTTCAACGTGCCGATCTTCGAGGCCTGCTTCGAGGCCGGCGTCACCTACCTCGACATGGCGATGACGCTCTCCGAGCCGCATCCGACGAACCCGTACGAGGAGGTCGGCGTCAAGCTCGGCGACTTCCAGTTCGAGCGTGCCGCGGCCTGGGAGGAAAACGGCCTGCTCGCACTCGTCGGGATCGGCGTCGAGCCGGGCGCTGCCGACGTGTTCGCACGCTACGCGGCCGACGAGCTCTTCTCCGAGATCGACGAGATCGGGATCCGCGACGGCGCAAACCTCGTCGTCGAGGGCTACGACTTCGCGCCCACCTTCTCGATCTGGACGACGATCGAGGAGTGCCTGAACCCGCCGGTGATCTGGGAACAGGGCCGGGGGTGGTACACGACTCCGCCCTTCTCCGAGCCCGAGATCTTCGACTTCCCGGAGGGGATCGGGCCCGTCGAGTGCGTCAACGTCGAGCACGAGGAGGTGCTCCTCGTCCCACGCTGGGTGGACTGCCGTCGCGTCACGTTCAAGTACGGGCTCGGCGACGAGTTCATCGACGTGCTGAAGGCGCTGCACAAGCTGGGCCTCGACTCGAAGGAGAAGATCTCCGTGAAGGGCGTCGAGGTTGCGCCGCGGGACGTCGTCGCCGCGGCGCTCCCGAACCCGGCGACGCTCGGCGACCGGATGACCGGGAAGACGTGCGCCGGGACGCTCGTCACCGGGCTCGGCAAGGACGGGAAGCCACGCAAGACCTACCTCTACCACGTCGCCGACAACGAGGAGACGATGCGCGAGTACGGCTCGCAGGCCGTCGTCTGGCAGACCGCGATCAACCCCGTGATCGCGCTCGAGCTGCTCGCGAGCGGCGACTGGAAGCGCGCGGGGGTCCTCGGCCCCGAGGCGTTCCCACCGCAGCCCTTCCTCGACAAGCTGGCCGAGTACGGCGCGCCGCACGGGGTTCTCGAGCTCGAGCCGTGACGGCGTCGGCAGGCGTCGCGACTAACTGAACAGACTCGACACGGATCTTGCGTGGAAGGTCGAGCGTCTCTCGGTCGTCTAGTGTTCTGGAAGCAGGCGCGTGATGACGTCGTCACCGAGGAGGAGCGAGATGGCGAGTCGACAGGTTCGCGTTCTGACAGCGTCGCTGGGACTCTGCTGCTGTCTTGCAGTCTCCGGCGTGGCGGGCGCGGCACTCGGCCACGCCACACGCTCCGAGCAGGGCGGCATCTTCCGCATCAGCCTCCATGCAACCTCGGGGATCGACTACATGGATCCCGCGCTCGCCTCCAGCCCGCCGGCCTGGGCGCTGCTCGATACGACCTGCGCTCGGCTGATGGCCTATCCCGACAAGCCCGCGCCCGAGGGATTTCGGCTCCACCCGGAAGTGGCCGAGGCGTTTCCGGCAGTGTCCCGAGACGGCAAGACGTACACGTTCACGCTGCGCAAGGGCTTCCGCTTCAGCGACGGTAGTCCCGTCGGCGCGAGCGCTTTCGCACGTGCCGTCAATCGCACGCTCGCGCCCGAGATGAACTCGCCCGCCGTCCTCTATACGCGGGACATCGTCGGGGCCGGCCGCGTGCTGGCCGGCAAGGCCACCGCAGCGTCCGGCGTGGTCGCGCGTGGGAACAGGCTCGTCATCCGCCTCACCCGCCCCGCGCCGGACTTTCCGCAGCGAACAGCGTCGACGTTCTTCTGCGCCGTCCCGCCGGAGCTTCCGATCGACCCGGAGGGTGTCGGAGCCATTCCCGCTGCCGGTCCGTACTACGTCGCCGACTACCGGCGCGGCGAGCGCGTCGCGCTCCGGCAGAATCGGTTCTACGGAGGCAAGCGGCCGCATCACGTCGAGGGTTTCGACGTCGACCTCCGGGCCGCCTCGCCCCAGGAGGTTCTACGGCGCGTCGACCGGGGCGAGGCCGACTGGGGCCACTCGCTCTCCGGGATCTACTTCGATCCGTCCCTTGGACTCGTCGAGAAGTACGGCCTCAATCGCTCGCAGCTCTTCCTCAAGCCCGGGTTCACGTTGCGGATGCTGGCTTTCAACACCTCGCGTCCGCTCTTCCGGGACAACGTTCGGCTGCGCAAGGCCGTCAACTTCGCCCTCAACCGGCGGGCCCTCGTCAGCACGGGCGGAGCGCTCGTGAGCCGTCCGAGCGACCAGTACCTCCCGTCCATCCTTCCCGGATTCGAGGACGCCGACGTCTATCCACTCGAACGTGCGGATCTCGAGCGCGCGAGGGCGCTGGCGCAGGGGAATCTGCGAGCACGAACGGCGGTTCTCTACGTCAACAGCTCGCCGATACCGATGGCGATCGGCCAGCTTGTGAAGCAACAGCTCGCCGAGATCGGGCTCGACGTCGAGGTTCGCGGAATCCCGATTCACAGCGCGTCCGCCGCCTACTTCCGCAAGCTCGCAACGCCGGGGGAGCCGTGGGACCTGGCGTTCGGGCTCTGGAGCCCGAGCTACATCGACCCGTATGCGTACATCAACCTCCTCTTCGAGCGAAGGTTCCTCGGCGCGTCGAACTTCGTCCGTTTCGCCTCCGGTGAGTACGACCGGCAGATGCGGCGGGCCGCGCGCCTCCCTCAGGGAGGCGATCGGAACAGCGCCTACGCGGCACTCGATGTCCGGCTCGCACGGGAGGTCGCGCCGGTGGCCGCGGTCGACTTCCTCAATGAGCCGACGCTTGTCTCGAAACGCGTCGGCTGCATCGTCCTGCGCCCGGCGCTGGATCTGACTGCCGTCTGCCTCGAGTAAGCCGCAGGCTCTAGGGAGCCTGGGCGGTGACCCAGACGATGCCGTCCGCAACCGCGAGCCCGGACGGTGCGCTCCCGAGGTCGACGGTTGCCACGACCTCGTTCGTCCCCGTGTCGATTCGCGACACTGACCGTGCGGCGGTATTTGCGACCCAGACAGCCCCCGCCGCGCCCGCGACCGCCGACGGGCCGTCGCCGACGGGGATCGGAAGCGTCGCGCCGGAGTCCGGGTCGATTCGCCAGACGACGTCGTCGCCAGAGCTCGCGACCCAGATCGCACCGTCCACGTAGTCGACGCCGATCGGCTGCCTCCCGACGTTGAAAACGCTGAGGGCGCCCTGGCGGAAGGAGGCCTGGTTGAACCGCTGAACCGTCGCGTCTCCGGAGTTCGTCACCCAGATGGAGCCCGCAGCGAAGACGATCCCGGCCGGTTGTGAGCCGGCGGTCGTCTGCTCGAGAATCGTCCCCGAGGGGTCGAGCCGGGCCAGGGTGGAATCCCCGAAGACGGCCCAGACAGAGCCCGCACCGACCGTGACGCTGCCGTTGGGAGATCCGAACGCCGTGCCGCCGACGGGAGTCGTCTTCGTCACCTGGCCGAACTGGGGGCTCATCTGCGAGAGCTCGCCGCGAAGTCCGTGCGCGACCCAGACCGCGTCGAGCCCGACCGCGATCCCGGTTGGCGTCCTTCGGTCGAGCGGGATCGTCGCGGCGGCAGAGCGCTGCGCTGGATCGATCTTGGTCAGATTCCGGTCGTCCAGGTTGCCCACCCATACAGCCCCTGCCCCGGCGGCGACGGGGCCCGGCCGGATGCCAACCTGGACCTCGGCGACGATCTTGTTCGTCGCCACGTCGATGAGGCCAACATGGTTGGGCTGAACGGCCCCGAGACCGTCTCCCGAGCCCGTCCGCGCAAGCAGGACGACAGCGAGCGCGACTCCGAGCGCGAGCGCGAGCGCGAGTGCGAGTCCGGTAGCGAGGCGGCCGAAGCGGCGCCAGGTCGGCGGGGCGTCCTGCGCCGCCGGGGCGAGCTCGGCATCCCCTCGGACCGGAGGGAACGAGGACGGGAGGCCGTCTGCAGCCGCCTGGTACAGCCGGACCGGGCGATCGAGATCCTTGAGCTGCTGCTCGCCGAGATCGTGCAGGATCACGTGCAGCTCTTCCTCCTCGTCTTCGAGCAGCGTCTGCGTCGCCTGCGAGACGAGGATCTGCCCACCGTGCCCGGCAGCGCCGATACGTGCCGCTCGATGCACGGCGAGGCCCGTGTAGCGGCCATCGTGCGCGACGGCCTGGCCCGTGTGTAAGCCCATCCGGACCTTGATCTCCGCGCCGTCGGGCCACTGATGCGAGAGGAGCGCGAGCTGCCCCTCGACGGCCGCCAGGAGCGCGTCGCGAGCGCTCGCGAATGCCACGAAGAACGAGTCGCCCTGGGTGTCGACCTCGTAGCCTCCGTGCGCCTCGAACGCGCCGCGGAGGATCTGCTGATGCTCGCCGAGCACCGGTGCATACCGGTCGCGAAGCAGCTTGACGAGCCGCGTGGATCCCTCGATGTCCGTGAACAGGAAGGTCACGGCGCCTGTTGGCATCTCGGCCATTCAGCTCGAAGCCTGACACCGTCCTCGGCAGAAGGGCAAGCGCGGGCGGGCGTACACGCGACCTGCTCGAGCGCCGGCCGTCGCTTCGGACACGGCTCGATCGGGCATCTGGCGCCGCGGTGAGTGCGGCTCCATCATGACGTCGTGCTGTGGCGACCCGAGCGCGCGAGGCCAGAAGACGTGGTCGAGCTCCTCGAGGGCCTCGGACGAATGCTGATGGAGATCGGCGCTAAACTCGACGACATCATCGAGCTCTTGGAGGAGCGGGCTTGACGAGACGGAGCCCCGAGGATCGCGATCGATTCCGCCGCCGTCGCGAGGAGGGCGAAGCCGCTCGGCGGCAGATGCAGGAGATCCTCGACCGCGTCGAAGCGCGCAGGCTGGAGCGGCAAGCCCGCAGCGAACGGAGCCTGCTCCGCAGGCTCTTCGCCCGATAGTCGAAGCGACGTTCGTCGCTGCAGTCGATTACTTCTCGCTCCCTTCGTCGTCTTAGGAGTGATGAGAACTAGGATCGACGCGTGCCGGTCGTGAGGCTTCGGGCTCCGCTGTCGGAGCTCGCCGGAGGGAAGCGAGAGCTCGAGCTCGACGGCTCGACCGTCGGCGAGGTGCTGCAGGCGCTCGAGCGCGAGCACCCCGACGTCAAGGGCTGGATCCTCGACGAGCGCGGATCGATCCGCGAGCACATCAACGTCTTCGTCAACAAGGAAAACGGACAGGAGGACACGGCGGTGGCTGAGCACGATCGGCTGCACGTGATCCCCGCGATCTCGGGAGGATGAGATGACACAGCTGCTGGTGGGAACGAAGAAGGGCCTGTTCGTGCTCGAAGGCGAGGCCGGCGGGCCGTTCGCCGTGACCTCCCGCGCCTTCGCCGGCGAGCCCGTCGAATTCGCGACACAGGACGAGCGCAGCGGGCGGACGTTCGCGTGCGTGACTTCCGCCTTCTACGGGCCGAAGATCTTCTACACGGACGACCTCGCGGCCGAGTGGCAGCAGGCGACCGGAGTCGAGCTGCCCGAGGACGCTGAGAAGCCGCTCGAGCGCCTCTGGACGATCGTGCCGGCCGAGGACGACGATCACTTGTACGCGGGCGGAGCGCCGGGCGTGCTCTTCGAGAGCCACGACGGCGGCGCGACGTGGGAGCTGAACCGGGCCTTCTGGGAGCAGCCGACACGGCCCGAGTGGAGCCCCGGCGCCGGCGGCATGTGCATGCACTCCATCGCCACCTGGCCCGGAGATCCGTCGCGGGTCGCGCTCGCCATCTCCGCTGTCGGCGTCTGGCTCACGGACGACGGCGGCAAAACGTGGCGCCACGGCAACAAGGGCATGTACCCGCGCTACATGCCGGAGGAGGCGCGCGAGGAAACGATCACGCTCTGCGTCCACAACATGCACCGGGCACCCAAGCAGCCGGAGCGGCTCTTCATGCAGTTCCACGGCGGCGTCTACCGCTCGGACGACGCCGGCGAGAGCTGGACGTCGATCGCGGACGGCCTTCCGTCCGACTTCGGCTTCCCGATGGTCATGGACCCGGACGACCCGGACTCGGCGTACGTCATCCCGCTCGTCGCGGACATGGACCGAACCACGCCGGAGGGCCGCGTCCGTGTCTACGAGACGCGCGACGCCGGCGCGACGTGGATTGAGCGCGGCGACGGCCTGCCGTCGAACGACGCCTATCTCACGATCCTCCGGCAGGCGTTCTGCCGCGAGGGATCGGGGCCAGACATGGGGCTCTACTTCGGCGCGACGTCGGGCGACGTCTTCGGCTCGGGCGATGCGGGGAAGTCGTGGTTCACTGCAGCGACGAACTTGCCACCGGTGCACTCGGTTCGGGCCGCCTGACCTCTACTCGATGCGGCCGTCGATCTTCGCGATCGCGATTCGGACGGTGACACGGCGCTCGTCGGGCTGACGAAAGGGATACGAGTCCGCGTCGATGTACTTCTTCGAGAGACGGTCGATCTGACCGTCCGCGCCCTCGTCCACGAGCGTCCCCGTCCCGCTGACGGAGACCCAGCGGTACGGATCGTGCGGGTCGACGACCGTGAGCGAGACGCGCGGATCACCGTCGATGTACGTCGGCTTGGCGCGCCCATACGCCGTGTTGAACGAGACGCCGTCGTCGTCGACGTCGACCCAGACCACCGTCGAGTGTGGCGACCCGTCGGGTCGGAGGTCCGTGACCACGCCGACGAACGGGTTCTCGAGGAAGTCACGTTGGGCTGGTGTGAGATCCACGTCCCGAGACGCTAGTCAAACGCGCACCGATTGCGTCAAGCTTCGTCGATGCCGCAGCTTCCGAGCGGAACGGTCACCTTCCTCTTCACCGATATCGAAGGGTCGACGCAGCTTCTCAGGCAACTCGGTCCGCAGTACGCAGAAGTCCTCGCTGAGCACCAGAGCATCGTGCGCGAGGCCGCGACAGCTCACGGGGGCCACGAGGTCGACACGCAGGGCGACTCGTTCTTCATCGCCTTCCCGCGCGGGAAGGACGCTCTCGCTGCCGCGGTGGCGGCCCAGCGCGACCTCCATACGCACGCGTGGCCGGAAGGCGTCCAGGTCAAGGTGCGGATGGGCCTGCACACGGGCGAGCCCCGGGTCGGTGAGCAGCGCTACGTCGGCATGGGCGTCCACAAGGCCGCGCGCATCGGGGCCGCGGGTCACGGCGGGCAGGTGCTGCTCTCGGCGACGACGCGGGAACTCGTCGAGGACGAGCTCCCGCCCGGGGTCACGATTCGCGACCTCGGCCCGCGTCGGCTGAAGGACGTCGAGCGGCCGGAGCGCCTGTCGCAACTCGTGATCGAGGGCCTCCCCAGCGAGTTCGACCCGCTGAAGACCATCGACGTCGAGCTCGCCCGCCGGCGGCGGCGGATGTACCTCGGCTCGGCGCTGATCGGTGTGCTCGCCGCCGCGGTCGCGATCCCGGTCTTCGCGCTCGGGCAGGGGGGCGACGGCGGCGGAACCGTCGTCGAGCCGAACTTCGTCGCTTTGATCGACCCACGGTCGAACAGCGTCGTGGACACGGTTCAGGTCGGAGCAAGACCGCTTGGCGTCGCCGTGGGTGAGGGTTCGGTGTGGGTCGCGAACCAGGACGACACGACGCTCTCCCGCATCGACGCGGCGACGCATGATCTGGTCAGGACGATCACGCTCGACGCGACGCCCACAGGGGTCGCGGTTGGGCTCGGCGCGGTCTGGGTGGCGAACGGCCTCGTAGGCACCGTCGTGCGCGTGGACACCACGACGAACGAGCCGCTCGAGCCCATCGAGGTCACGTTCCGTTCGAACGCCGGCACCGTCGCCGTCGGAGAGAGTGCGGTCTGGGCAGCCTTCGGGACCGGCGAGGTGGGTCGCATCACTCCTTCGTCGTCCAAGGTCACGCTAGGCGTCGCGGGAAGCTCTCCGTCCGCCGTCACGGTCGGCGAGGGGTCGGTCTGGGTCGCGAATGCCTTCGACCACTCGGTCTCGCAGATGAACCCGAGGACCGTGAGCGTCGTCGCGCCGATCACGGTCGGACGCCGGCCGAGTGGCGTCGCGCTCGGGGACGGGTCCTTGTGGGTCTCGAACGAGGCCGACAACAGCGTGCACCGGATCGACACGGCGTCAAGCTCGACCATCGCGACCATCCCCGTGGGCGACGGACCCACGGCTATCGCCTACGGGGGCGGGTCAGTCTGGGTCGCGAACGGCGCAGACGGAACGATCTCACGCATCGACCCGCGCACGAACCGCGTCGCCAACACCCTGGTGGTAGGCAACCGACCAAGCGGGATCGCGGTCGGAGCAGACGGGATCTGGGTGACTTTCCAGGCTCCGCTCGACTGACGACGTGAGGGGAGCCCGCCGCCGGTCTTCGGCGCTCCACAGCCGCCGTTCGAGGATCGTCGCCGTTACTTGAGGCAAACCGCCGTGAGGTCGAGGTCCGGGTTGACAACCACGCACCCCGTCCTCCGGGAGACGAGCGTGAGCTGGTTGGGCACTCCGTACGCGATTGCGGGCGCGGCGTCCCGAGAGATCTGCACGTCGAGCTCGCCGAAGGCATCAGAGCGCGCGGGGCCGACCGGCAGGCTCAGAGCACGATCGAGCAGTCGGTTGTACTTCGCGGAGTTGAAGTACGACCAGTTGCTCGAGCCCGGTCGGCCGATGTTGCGGCCGTTGAACAGATCCGCGAGGAACCCTGGATCGACCAACCCGCCCCAGCTGACGCGGCCGATGTCGAACGGCTCGCCCGGGGTCGACAGCTTGTCGAACAGCACTTGGAGAGGAAACTCCTTGATCTCGAGCGCGATGCCGATCTCGGCGAGGTTTCGTCGCAGGATCTGCGCCTGCGCCCGGTCCGCCGGGAAGGACAGGGTGTAAAGGACGGCCCGTCCGGACCGCTTCCGCCCGGACGCAAGTGTCCGCGCCTTCCGCAGGTCGGGACGATCGAGCGGATAGATGCGCGCGTCTCGATAGCCCGGCATGTTCGGGGGCATGAACTGATCGCTCACCGAGCCTGCATACGACCCGAGCTCGCGCGTGAGCGCTCTGCGGTCGATCGCGAAGTTGATGGCCTGCCGCAGCCTGACGTTCTCTTTGAACAGGGGTCGGCTCGTGTTGAGCATGAACGACCGCACCCCCGGATGGGGAACGACGAAGAACTGCGACTTGTTGACGCCGAACCGTCGCCCGACGTCCTTCGCGAGCTGAGCAAAGTACTGTGGCGGCCCGAGCGCGTAGTCCTTCTCGCCGCTCAGCACCTGGTTGAAGACCGTCGCGGGATCGCCGCCGATGTCCACCGTGAAGCGGTCGACATGCTGCGGACGCGGTCCTTTGTAGTACCGGTTGCGCTCGAGCACCACCCGCTCGTCGGGCACGTACTCGCTCACGTAGTACGGGGCCGGACTCGGCAACGGCGCTGTCGCGCCGTCCGGGCTCACCTTGAGGTTCACCGGAACCGCGCAGAGGCCGCTTGCCAGGAGGACCGGAAACTCCGCGACACGCCTCGTCAGTTTCACCGTGAAGGTACGGCCTGCAGCCGAGACTCCGGCGAGCGTCTTCGTCTTCCCGTCGAGCATTTCCGTGGCCCCGACGATGATGTCGAAGAAGGCCTGCGCGGACGAGTTCATGGAAGGATCGAAGATCCGCTCGAACGCCCGCACGAAGTTCCGCGCTGTGACGGGTGTGCCATCCGAGAAGCGCGCGTCCTTGCGGATCCGAAAGGTGTAGGTCTTGCCGTCCTTCGAGACGACCGGCTGCGCCTCGGCAAGGTCGGGCTCCACGCGAAGCCCCGCCGGCAGGGACTTGTCCGGAAAGGCGAGCAGTCCAGCGCACGCAGGGCGGAGGACCGCGCCCTCGGCCGGGCCGCCCCCCGCAAGCGCGGGATCGATCGTAAAGAAGCCGCCGGCAGCAATAACCCGAAACGTGCCGCCTTCCTTCAACGCGCGCGCCTCGCCCGCGCGCGCGCCACCCATCGACGCCGCCAGGAGAACTCCGGTGGCTGTCACCGCTGCGCCTGCCAGGACGCGTCGCCGGTTCATCGAGTCGAGGCGCAGCCTACTCCCGAGGTCAGAAGGAGGCAATAGACGCAGGTTCGAGCGGGATCAGCTGGTGGCGACCATCCGGTCGATCGCACCCCGCGCACGCTCCGCGATCTCCTCGGGCACCGTGACCTCGAACTTCCACTCGCGCAGCGAGTCAAGCAGCTTCGGGAGCGTGATCATCTTCATGTAGCGGCAGATCGCCTTCTCGGAGACAGCCTCGAACCGCTTCTCGGGCGCCTCCTTCTGCAGGCGATGGATGATCCCCGTCTCCGTCGCGATGCGGAAGCGGTTCTTCGGCGACAACTTCGCGAACCGGATCATCCCCTCCGTCGAGAGGATGTGCGTCTTGGCGTTGCCGAAGGCCATGCACT
The DNA here is from genome assembly GCA_020029615.1 of Actinomycetota bacterium. Taxonomy (GTDB): domain Bacteria; phylum Actinomycetota; class Thermoleophilia; order Gaiellales; family Gaiellaceae; genus GMQP-bins7. The sequence continues at coordinate 15,095 of JAIBJO010000018.1, read as the reverse complement.
GGCTCGCGCAGCCGCACTCCGGGTGGACGAGGAACTCGGCATCGGGCGCCTCGGCCTGCATGCGCTCGATGTCACGCGGCCGAATTCCCGCGTGCACGTGGCACTCCCCCATCCAGATCCGCAGCTTGCGACCGGTGACCTTCTCGAGCCAGAGACCGAGGAACATGTCCGGCAGAAACAGGATCTCCGTGTCCTCGGGGATCGAATCGATCACGCCCTTCGCGTTGCCCGAGGTGCAGCAGTAGTCGCTCTCGGCCTTCACCTCGGCCGAGGTGTTCACGTAGGAGACGACCACCGCGCCCGGGTTCTCGGCCTTCCAGACGCGGAGCTGATCGGCTGTGATCGACGCAGCGAGCGAGCAACCGGCGTCGAGGTCGGGGATGAGCACCGTCTTCTGTGGGCTCAGGATCGCCGCCGTCTCGGCCATGAAGTGGACGCCGCAGAACGCGATCGCCTCGGCGTCGGTAGCGGCCGCCTCGCGCGAGAGGCCGAGGGAGTCACCGACGAAGTCCGCAACGTCCTGAACCTCGGGCACCTGGTAGTTGTGGGCGAGAATCACAGCGCCCCGCTCGGCCGCGAGAGCGCGGATCTCCTCCTGCATGGTCGAGATCTCGAGGGTCGTCATGTCAGCTCCAGTGAGACGTCGAGGGAACGGGCCGAATGCGTGAGGGCGCCGACGGAGATCTCGTCGACGCCGGTCTCCGCGACGGCGCGGACGTTGTCGAGCGTGATGCCGCCCGAGGCTTCGAGCCGCGCGCGCCCACGGACGAGAGCGACGGCCGCGGAAAGATCGCGGAGTGTCATGTTGTCGAGCAGAATCGCGTCGACGCCCGCCTCGAGCGCCTCGGTCACCTGTTCGAGCGTGTCGCACTCGACCTCGATCGGCAGTGGCGTGGTTGCACGCAGCCGCTCCACGGCCCGCAGGATCGAGCCCGCCGCGCGGAGGTGGTTGTCCTTGACCAGTACGCCGTCGTCGAGGCCGAAGCGGTGATTTCGCCCACCGCCGCAAAGTACGGCGTGCTTCTCGAGCGCGCGCAGGCCGGGCGTCGTCTTCCGTGTGTCGAGGATGGCCACGCCCGTCCCGGCGACGGCGTCGACGTAACGCCTTGTCAGCGTCGCGATGCCCGAGAGCCGTCCGAGGAAGTTAAGCGCGACGCGCTCACCCGTGAGGATCGCGCCCTCGGAGCCGTCGACGAGCGCGACCACGGTGCGCTGCTCCACGGGAGCGCCCTCCTGAACGATGAGCTCGATCTCGAGGCCGGGATCGAGCGCCCGAAACGTTGCCTCGACCGCACGGAGGCCGCACACGACGCCGGGCTCCTTGACGAGGATCTCCGCGGAGCCGACGGCGTCGACGGGGACGGTCGCCTCGGTCGTGACGTCGCCCTGCCCGACGTCCTCCGCAAGGGCCGCCATGACGATGCGCTCGAGCGTGTCCGTCGCTACAGCCACGTCTCGAGGGCTGCCTCCGAGCCCGGTCGCAGGACGACATGCCGCTCGAACTCCGCGCTGTCCGTCGGAAAGTCGGCGCGAAAGTGCGATCCACGGCTCTCCTCGCGTGTGAGCGCCGTCTCGGCGATGAGCCTGGTCAGGAGATGCGGCGCGGACGCGAGCCGCCCGAGACCGGCGGCGTCGCGGATCAGCCCGCAGTCCTCCCAGAGCCGGCGCCGCAGCCCGGCCGTGACACGGTCCGGCGCGGCGGGGACGGCGGGCGTAGCCAGGCGGGTGGGCAATCCCGGCTCGTCGAGTGCCGCCAGTGCGGCCCGGCGGCCGAAGACAAGGCACTCGAGCAGCGAGTTCGACGCCAGGCGGTTCGCGCCGTGCACGCCCGTCGCGGCGCACTCGCCGGCCGCGTACAGTCCGGCGAGCTCGCTTCGCCCGTCGAGGTCGGTGACGATTCCGCCGACCGTGTAGTGCGCTGCAGGCGCGACCGGAATTGGTGTCTGCGCGGGGTCGTAGCCCTCGTCGACGAGGCTCCCCATGAGCGCGGGGAAGCGGCCGCGGTCGATCGCGCGAAGGTCGAGGAGGACCGTTCCGCGCGCGGCGATCTCGCGCGCGACAACGTCGCGCGGCGCGAGCTCGTCGGTGAACCGCCGGCCGTGCTCGTCCAGCAGGAGCGCGCCTTCGCCGCGGAGCGCCTCCGACAGGAGCAGAGAAGAGTCGACGAGCGTCGTGGGATGAAACTGCACGAACTCGAGGTCCGCGAGCCCCGCCCCCGCACGGTACGCGGCGGCCATGCCCTCGCCGAGGGCGCCGGGCGGATTCGTCGTTCGCCGCCAGAGCGCTGCTGCGCCGCCGGAGGCGATCAGCGTCGCTCGCGCTGCGACGGCGCGCCTGTCGGTGACGACACCGACGCATCGCTCGCGGGAGCGCCACAGCGCAAGCATTCGCTCGCCTTCGGCGACTCGAATGCGCGGGTGAGCCGACACACGTGCGGCCAGCACGCGAGCAACACGATCGCCCGTCGCAGCGCCGCCCGCATGCACGACGCGCCGGCGACTGTGCCCGCCTTCGAGGCCAAGCCCGTCGTCGAACTCGACGCCCAGCTCCACGAGATCGCGAATCCTCGCTGGTGCCTCCTCGGTGAGGACCGTCACCGCACTCGGCCGGCAAAGCCCGCGACCCGTGCGAACGGTGTCTTCGGCATGGAGCGCCGGTGAGTCGTCGTCGGCGACCGAAGCCGCAATCCCGCCCTGCGCGAGCTGGCTGTTCGACGACAGCAGTGGCCCCTTCGTGAGCACGAGGACGTCGCCCTCGGTCGCGGCGCACAGGGCCGAGACGAGCCCGGCGACGCCGCCACCGACGACGACGAGGTCGAATCTCTCCTGACGAGGTGTGCCGTTTTTCGCACTCATGCTAGTTTTAGCCTCTGAGTCAATAACTACATGGCTGAGTTTACCACCCAACCTCCGCTCCCCGCGCACGTCGCGCTCGCGGTGGTGTTCCAGGTGCGGGCGGGAGTGCTCGACGTGCTCCTCTGGGAACGGGCGCGTGATCCCTTCCGAGGCATGTGGTCGTTGCCCGGCGGGACGCTTGCGCCCGAGGAGACGCTCGAGACGTCGATCCTCCGCCACCTGGCCACCAAGGTGGACGTGCGTGAAGTCGCACACCTCGAGCAGCTCGGCACCTGGAGCGAGCCTCCGCGCCATCCCGAGCGGTGGGAGCTCGCGACCGCGTACCTCGGTCTCGTCCCGCTCGGCCTCGACCCGAGTGTTCCACCCGACACTCGCTGGCACCCCGTCGAAGACCTGCCTGCAACGGCATTCGATCACGGATCCATCGTCCTCGCAGGGCGTGAGCGGCTCCGCGGCAAGCTCTCCTATTCGAACATCGGCTTCGCTCTCGCGCCCGACGGCTTCACGCTTGCGGAGCTCCGCGACGTCTACGAGGCCGCACTCGGATACGAAGTCTCGGCAACGAACCTCAAGCGCGTGCTCCTGCGTCGTGGGGCGATCGAGCCGGTCGGCAAGACGAAAGCGCACGGCCCGGCGGGAGGGCGTCCTGCCGAGGTTTACCGCTTCTGCTCTCGTCGCTTCGAGGTGACAGACCCCTTCGCAGTGCTGCGGCCGCCTACGCCGTAGGCCAGGTTGCACTCGACGTCGAGATCGTGTAAGCACGCCCCTTCTACCCCTATGGAGGGAGGCGCATGAAGCGCTCATTCATACTCGTCATCGGGCTCGCACTTCTCGCTGTCGGCGTCGTGGCCACCACGGCGGGAGGGCACTCGACAGCGCTCACGGCGACGTTCACGGTCGTCGAGCGAGTGACGACCGACGCAATAACGAACAAGGGCGTGAAGAAGGGCGATTCGTTGGGTGACGTGCTCACGTTCGCGAACGCGATCTATAACGCGAGCAACACGAAGAAGGTCGGAAGCGACAGCGGTTTCTGCGTTCGAACCAACGTCGGCGAGACGTACGACTGCTTGTGGACAACCTCCCTTCCAGGCGGACAGATCGCTGTCCAAGGCCCGTTCACCGACGTAGGCGACAGCACGTTCGCAATCACGGGCGGGACGGGGAAGTACTCGCGTGCCCGCGGCTGGATGAACCTCCATGCCCGCAACGACAAGGGCACGGAGCTCGACTTCGTGTTCCACGTCCAAGGATGAACGCCTGACCGGAGCGGCAGGCCCTGCCCGCCGCTCCGGTCTTCCTCAAGACCGAGCGTCGGCCGGCCGATGACGATTGCATGCGGCACTTTCGAATGTGGCTTCTCCTGATCGGCGTCGTGAGCCTGGTGGCGGAGGCAGTCGCCGCCGCCGCGGTCTTCTGGCGGGGCGCCCACGCGCGTCGGCAAGACGGCGCCTAGACCACCACGCGGACGAGCGCGGTGACGAGGCCCGCGATCACCATCGCGACGATGATCGGTGCCTTTCTCCAGATCGCGATCGCAGCCGCCGCGACACCCGGGAGGCGGGCGTCCACCGTCACACCGCCGTCGCCCCCGAAGGTCTGAGTGACCACGAGCGCGGTCAGCATCACGGGAGCGAGGAGATCGACGACGGACTGCCAACGCCGGGGGAGCGGACGCCGGCCGACGAGGACGGGACCTGCAGCCTTGAAGAGGACGGTCGCAAGCCCGACCGCCACGACGACGATCCACACGTCGGTCATCGCCGAAGTCCGAGCAGGCAGGCCGTCGCCGCCGCCACGATCGGGACGCCCGCGGGGCTGACCGGGGTCAACACGAGGGTGATGACCGCCGCGAGCGCGGCGGCCTGGCGCGCTCGTGCCTCGCGAAAGTACGGAACGGCCAAGGCCAGGAAGAGCGCCGCGAAGGCGGCGTCGAGGCCGAGCGCGTTGGGGTCGTCGATAACGCCCCCCAACACGGTCCCGAGCGCCGTGCTCGCCACCCAGAGGACGTAGAAGAGAAGCCCGGCCCCGGCGAGAATCGGCCACTCGAACCGACCACTGCGACCCGCGAGCGCCCAGGACTCGTCCACGATCAGCTGCGCCCCGAGAAGCCTCCGAAGCCGTCCTCCCGGGAAGATCGAGGCCACCGTCACGCTGATCGCTATGTATCGCGCGCTGAGGAACACCGCCGCCGCGATCGCCGCGGCGAGCGTGCCCCCCGCGTCGAGCACCGACACTGATGCGAACTGCGCGGCGCCGGAGAACGTGCTGGCGGACATCACGACTGCCGCTGCGGCACTCATTCCGGCTGCCTCAGCCAGCACGCCGAACGAGATCCCGAAGAGTATGGGGCTCGGAGCAAGCGGGATGGCGACACGCACGCCGTCCAGGATGCGAGGTGTGCTGCGGCTCTCGGCCGGCATCACGCAACCTTAGACATCCTGTTGCTTGTCACAATCCCGGCGTGAGGATCGCGGTCAGTGGTGCGTCGGGTTTCGTCGGCTCCGCGCTCGTACCCGCGCTCGAAGCAGCCGGCCACGACGTCGTGCGGCTGATTCGAGGTCGCCCGGGGGGCCCCGGCGAGGTCGCCTGGGATCCCCAGTCCGGAGCCCTCGACGCGGCCGCGCTCGCCGGGACCGAGGCCGCGGTCCACCTGAGCGGGGCGACGATCGGGCGGCGCTGGTCGCGCAACCGAAAGGCCGAGATCCTCGATTCGCGCGTCGACAGCACGCGCCTGTTGGCGCAGACACTCGCCTCGCTCGAGCCCAGGCCGTCCGTGCTCGTGTGCGCCGGCGGGATCGGAATCTACGGGGACCGCGGCGACGAGATCCTGACCGAGGAGTCGGAGCTCGGCGCCGGGTTCCTCGCAGACGTCGGCAGGGCCTGGGAGAGCTCGTGCGAACCGGCGCGCACGGCAGGCATACGGGTCGTCAACTTCAGGGCGGGCATCGTCCTGTCGCGCGAGGGCGGCGCGCTGAAGCGGCTCCTGACGCCGTTCAAGCTCGGCCTCGGCGGCCGCGTCGGGAACGGGAAGCAGTGGTGGAGTTGGATCGCCATGGACGATCTCGTCGGCGTGATCCTTTTCGCCGTCGAAAACGATCTCGAGGGTCCGATCAACGTCGTCTCGCCCAATCCGGTGACGAATTCCCAGTTCACCAGGGCTCTCGGGAGGGCCCTCTCGAGGCCGGCGGCCCTTCCCTTCCCGTCGGTCGCTGCCCGGACGATGTTCGGGGAGATGGCGGAGGAGGCCCTCCTCACGGGCCAGCGTGCCCTGCCCGCACGGTTGCTCGATGCCGGCTTCGGATTCGAGTACCCGGAGCTCGACGCTGGTCTCCGGCGCGCGCTGGAGAGGTGAGCCGTCCTGTCGACAGCGCCGGGGGGACGAGCCTTGCGTCGCTCGGCTGGGACGACGCGTGGAGTGGCCAGTTCGAGCCGTTTCGAGACCGCGAGCTGATTCCCGGACGGGTCGCCGTCCAGCACCGTGGCGCCTACGACGTCCTGACTGCGGACGGAGACGTGCGCGCGAAGATCACCAATCGTCTACGGCGAGACGCCCCCCAGGCCGAGCTGCCCGTCGTCGGCGACTGGGTGGCGATCGATCCCGAATCTGCGATCGTCGGCGTGTTACCCCGTCGAACGAAGCTCTCGCGACGCGCCGCACACGACGAAGGCTCCGACGACGCACGCGAGCAGGTGATCGCCGCGAACCTGGACGTCGTCTTCATCACCGCGGCATTGGGCGAAGGAGTGGACTCGCGCCTGCTCGAGCGGTACGTGGCTCTCGCCCTCGAAAGCGGTGCCCAACCGGCGATCCTGCTGACGAAAGCGGACCTCGAGTCCGATCCGGCAGCGGTCGCGGCCGAGGTTGCGCGGATCGACGGCGAGATTCCCGTGTATGCGGTCTCGGTGCTGTCCGGGTTGGGGCTCGACGCCGTGCGCGACCGACTCGACCCCGCGCTGACGGGCGCCCTTCTCGGCCCCTCCGGGGTCGGCAAGTCGACGCTCGTCAACGCTCTGGTGGGCCAGCAAGAGCTGCTCGCGACCGGGGAGGTACGGGCGGACGGCCAGGGCAGGCACACGACAACCCGTCGCCAGCTCGTCGTGCTGCCGGACGGAGGCCTCATCGTCGACAACCCCGGGATGCGCGAGGTCCACCGCTGGCTCGGTGAGCACGGGCTCACGGAGGCGTTCGACGACATCGCCGCACTCGCCGTCCAGTGTCGGTTCTCCGACTGCACTCATGAAACCGAGCCGGGATGCGCCGTCCAGGCGGCGCTCGCCGATGAACGCCTGCAACCTGAACGCTGGCGACGCTATCGCGACCTGCAGGTCGAGCTCGCAGAGCTCGAGGCCCGCCTTACGCGCCGCGAGCGCTCCCGCGCCCGGCGCCGCCGGCCGGACGCGGGAGCCTCGTAGCGATTACGGAGCCGCGACGTTCGTGGCCCCCGGCGTCTTCGTCTGGGTGAAGGCCCAGTCGGATGCCGCATTGTTCGTGTCCTGCTTGTCCGGAAGCCGAGAGAGCGACCCGTCGATCGTGTTCGAGTCGGCGACGGTTGCCGCCAGCGCGGTCCCTTCGACCAGGTTGTACGTCTGGCTGCTGATCACCGCGGCCGTGATCTCGCCCTCGTAGGAGAGCGCGTCGAGCAGAGCCCCGCTCGTGGTGTCGATGAGCGCAACGCCGTCGGGCGCTCCGTTCTGTGCCTCGATGTCGATCTTCAGGTACGCCCCCGCGGCCAGTGACCCGGTCAGGTTCGCCCTCGCGTACTCGAGCCCGTCCCCGCCGTTCACGAGGACGAGGGCGATCCCGTCGAGCGCTGCCGTCGAGCCGCCCGCGTTGGCGATCTCGACGAACCCGCCGGAGTCGGCGCCGATCTGGTCGTAGTCGATCTCGTTGATCACGAGCTTGGCTGACGTCGGTGGTGGCGGGGGCGGCGGAGGGCCGCCGCTGCCCGAGCAGCTGAGCTCGATGATGTTGGCGGCAGTCGTCGCGACGGCAACAGTCCCCGCCGATCCGTCGAACCGCGTGCACGCCGATCCGTTAAGCGCGGCAACCGACGCCGGGCCCTGAGGACCCTGCGGGCCTTGCGCGCCCTCGGGGCCCTGGGCGCCCTGCAGGCCTGCAGGGCCGGCCGCCCCATCAGCTCCGTTCGCGCCTGCAGGACCGGCAGGGCCTGCAGGACCGGCAGGGCCTGCAGGACCGGCGGGCCCCATCTCTCCCCGCTCGCCGGCTGGCCCAGCTGGCCCGGCCGGTCCTTGCGGACCGACACCGCCATGCTGGTCCCACGTGATGACGCTCTCGCTGCCATGACACTCGGAAGCGTCCGGGACGATACGCAGGAAGCCTCCTCCCGGCTTCTGGCAGCCCACGATGACGCCGTCATCGTCTGCGGTCGACGATGCTGTCGCAACTGCTGTCATGCCTGCGGCCAGCGCGACCAGCGCGAGCCCGATCGAGACCGTGCGTTTGTGCACGGGTCCTCCCTTCGTCGATGTCGCCGACCGTGGTATCCGGCGCGCGTCGACGAAGCCAGACGTCCGAAACGGACACCGGCGCTGGATCCGGCATGGTTACGCGGCCCTGTGGAGACCCAGGCACGAACTCGTGACGACCCACACGGCCCGGGTTCCCGTCGCGAGGGATGGCGTCGTTCAGCAAGAATCTGTGGAGATGCCGTGGGAGCCAGTCAGCCCGGAGCTCGCGCTCGTCGATCCCGAGCTCCGCACGCGTGCCCGGGCCGCGCTGCAAGACCCCGTCGCGGCCCCTCGCGCTTCGCTACCGGCGACGCCCCATCCCACACCCCCACCAGCGGGCAGGCCGTATCCGTTCTGGGCGCGCGTCACGGCGGCCCTGTGGCTTCTCGTCCTCGGGATCCTGATCGGCGGCGCCGCGATCCCCCACGCGCAAGACACGCCGCGGGTCATCCCGAACAACGAGGACGCGACGATCTGCCGACCGCCGGCTGCGCAGCCCCCGCCGCTCCCCAACCGGCCGTTCCCCCCGGGCACGTAGCGAGCACTCGGACCAGGCGGGAGCCGCAGCTGGTGGACGCGAGTCGCGTGCGCAAGAATCCGGCCATGGCAAAGGTCACTACCGGCGCACAGCCGTCCGAGCGTTTCGAGGCGTCGACTCCCGGCTCGCACGCGCTGTGGCAGCGCGCCGTCGGATCGCTGCCCGGCGGGAACTCCCGGACGACCATCTTCCACGACCCGTACCCGCTCTACGTCGCGCATGGCAATGGATGTCGCGTCACCGACGTGGACGGCGTCGAGCGCATCGACTTCATCTCGAACTACACCTCGCTCATCCTCGGGCACTGTCACCCCCGGGTCGTCGAAGCGGTCCAGCTCCAGGCCACACGACTCATGAGCTCGGCGACTGCGAACGAGCTCGAAGTCGAGATGGCGGAACGACTCCGGGAGCGGTTGCCGAGCGTCGAGCTCGTGCGGTTCGCCAACTCGGGTACCGAGGCAACCATGCTGGCGATTCGCGCGGCGAGGGCCTTCACGGGCCGAACGACGATCGCGACGTTCGCGGGTGGCTACCACGGGAGCCACGACTACGCCGTCAGCATTCCCGCCGACACTCGCGCCCGGCCGGGCGGCATGGGCGTTCCCTCCGCGGTTGCGGATACGGTCGTCGTGGCGCCCTTCAACGACCACGACGCAACGCTCACGGTGCTCGAGCCGCGTCTCGACGACCTCGCGGCGGTGGTCGTTGAACCGGTCCTCGGTGCCGGCGGCGTGATTCCCGCGGAGCCCGAGTTCCTGCGCTTCTTGCGAGAGCTCACGGACGCGTCGGGCTCTCTCCTCGTGTTCGACGAGGTCATCGCGTTCCGGGTCGGCTACCACGGGGCCCAGGGGCGTTACGACGTGACCCCCGACCTCACGACGCTCGGCAAGATCATCGGAGGCGGGCTTCCGGTCGGCGCCTTCGGCGGACGAGCAGAGGTGATGGCGCTCTTCGACCCCCGCCGCGATCCGCCGCTGGCCCACGGCGGGACGTTCAACGGCAACCCCCTCTCGCTGGCGGCAGGGCTCGCGACGCTCGCCGAGCTGACACCGGCGACCTTCACGGAGCTCGAAGCACTCACGTCGGAGCTGACGTCCGAGCTCGCGACGCTCTTCGCGGACTCGGACATTGCTGCATGCATCACACAGCTCGGATCCCTCTTCAACATCCACCTCACCGACGGGCCTGTGCTCAGCCATGCCGACGTCGTCGCGTCCGACAGACCCCTCATGCGCGAGCTCCATCTCGCCCTGCTCGACCACGGGATCCTCTTCACGCCACGTGGGATGGGGTGCCTGTCGACCCCGATGACACGCGCCGAGGTGGACGCGTTCGCCGACGCGACTCGACTCGCACTCGCCGAGCGCGCTCCGTAGCTCTCCGACCGAGGCACAGCACCCGGTCCCGCCGAGCACTCCGGCTCGAACGCCCGATTTCGAGCCCGCCGTTCCGAATGCGCCGCCTGAGCCGGTCGCTACAATCGAGGTCCCTTGGGGCTATAGCTCAGCTGGGAGAGCGCCTGGATCGCACCCAGGAGGTCGGCGGTTCGAGCCCGCCTAGCTCCACCTCGAGACGATCATCACGAGCTTCCTCGCTGCTCGTGACCATCACACGCGCTGGCTGCCGCGGGCAGCGGATCGTCAATTGCGCCAGCCTCCACAACGTCAGACCCATGTGTCCGAGCTGAGAGCTAGTGTCCGACCGCTGGCGAGCCACGTCGCTATGCCCGCGCGAACGTCGTCGTGACCAAGACTTACAGCACGCTTCGCCATGGGGAGACGAGGCTCCTCCGGTCTCCCAATACTCGCGCGGCCGCCCTCGGTTTCGGCATCATCACGCTCTCGGGCGTCGACGATGGAGGCTACTTCCAGCGGACCTGGGGATGGCTGGCACTCGCGCTCGCCGCCGTCGCCGGGCTCACACTGCTGCGCGATCGCGTCGTCGGGCCACTCGAGCTGGCGATGCTCGCGTCGCTGACAGCGCTCACCGCATGGACGCTCGTCTCCGGCCTGTGGGGCATTCCAGGGACGAGCGCCGGACGCGAGGCGGAGCGCGCGTTCCTCTATCTCGTTGCGCTCGTGGTGCTCATGCACGTCGTCGAGTCGGAGTCGGTCGCGGCGCTTCTGGCCGGGGTCGTGTCCGGAGTGTCAGTGCTCGTCTCATACGGACTCCTCGATCGGTTCCTCAGAGGGGAGGTCGATCCCTTCGAGGGGACGTTGCTCGTGGAGCCGGTCGGATACGCGAACGCCCTCGGGCTTCTCGCCGCGATCAGCCTCATCCTCTCACTCGGCCTGGCCGCGTCGGCGGGACGAGGGCGAACACTTCTCCTGCTCGCTTCGTGCCTCATGGTCGTGGCGCTCTTCCTCACCGAGAGCCGAGGAGCCTGGCTCGCGCTCGCTTGCGGGCTGCTCGTTCTCGCACTCTTCCATCTTGGGCGCTGGCGGGTCATGACGCGCCGGCGCTTGCGGAGCGCGTCCGTGGTCGCAGGTGCCGCGGTGGCTGTAGCGCTCACGTCAGTGGCCGTTCTGTCGCCAAGAAGTGCTCTCGGCGACCGGCTCGAGTATTGGGACGCTGCCCTCGAGGATGCGAACGATCATCGGCTCCTCGGCTCGGGGGCGGGGAGCTTCGACGTGTACTGGCACGAGTATGGAAACCCCTCGATCCACGTTCGAGACGCCCACAGCCTCTACCTCGAGACACTCGCGGAGCTCGGCGTTCTCGGTCTCGCGCTTGTCCTTGTGCTTGTCGCGATCCCGTTCTTCGCGCTTCTTCGGGACGACGGACCGATCGTGGCGGCTGCCGGAGGCGGGTTCACCGCGTTCGTCGTACACGCCGGAATCGACTGGGACTGGGAGATGCCGGTCGTCACGCTCACGGGCATCACCTGCGCCGTCGCGCTCCTCGTCCCGGCGCGGCAAAGGCGTCCGATCGTCGTGAGCGATCGAGCGCGGGGCGTCGCGCTGGGGATCGCTCTTGCAGGTTGCGCTGTCGCCGCGGCGCTCGCGATTAGATAGACATCCCGCTCGAGTCGCACTACTGTGTGCGGACTCTCACGGGGAGGGTCGAATGGAAGGATCCACCATTACTAGGTTCGTCGCAGCCGCGCTCGTCATGGTGGTTGTGGTTGCCGTTGCCGCTGTAGGAATCGGAGCGGCGGGAGCAGGAACGACGAGCGGAAACAGCCAGTACGGCGCGCCGGGGGATCAGTACGCGAAGCCGTTCGATTCGGCTAGCGGAAGCGGCGAGCGCTCCGCCGCCTCCTTCGCTCCTCGCAAGATCTCGTTCAGCGCCACCAGCGGACCAACTGGTGTCAGCGGTTATGCCCGTTCACTCCCGGCCACTCCGGGTGCCAATCCACTTCTCGATTTCTCCGGTTCCGTGACGTGCCTGCTCGTGCAGGGGAACCGCGCCGTCGTCGGTGGCGTGATCCAGAAAGCTCAGCTGGCGACGAGCGTTGGCGCGACGTTCATGTTCGCGATCGAGGACAATGGCAATCCCTCGGCTGGGACGGCCGACCGGCTCAGCGCGTACTTCATCGATCCAACGCTGGATCCGCAGGACTGCACGATCGGGGCCGCGGGTCTGTACCCGACGTTTGCCTCGATCACTTCAGGCAATTTCAACGCCTACGACGCGCCGTAGATAGAGGTTCGCCGAGGTCGCGGGCGCCAGAGGACTCTGGCGCCCGCGATAGGACGTGGCCCCCCAGCATGAAGATGGAGCGCTAGGCTCGACGACCCGAGCGAGCATCGTGGTTACGGGGCTCGCCCCGACACAGCAGTGTCCGGGACGAATTTCGCGGTTCGAGCCGCCCTAGTTCAATATCCGCGCGCAAGCATCTAGGCTGGCGATCGTGGCCGGTCCCGTACGAGTCGAGCGCCGAGGGCACGTGCTCGAGGTCACGCTCGACCGTCCCGAGGTGAACGCCATCGACATCGCGACGAGCCGCTTGCTCGGCGAGGCGTTCGTGCAGCTGCGCGACGACCCCGAGCTCCGCGTCGGCATCGTCACGGCCGCGGGCGACCGGATCTTCTCCGCCGGCTGGGACATCAAGGCGGCGCACGAGGGCGGTGAGGTCGGCAGGTGGTGGACGCAGGACTACGGCCCCGGCAGCTTCGCCGGCCTGACCGAGCTCTGGGACCTCGACAAGCCCGTGATCGGGGCGCTCAACGGCCATGCGCTCGGTGGGGGGCTCGAGCTGGCGCTGTCCTGCGACCTGCTCGTCGCCGCCGACCACGTCGAGCTCGCCATGCCGGAGCTGCCGATCGGCATCCTCCCCGACTCGGGCGGGATCCAGCGGCTGCCGCGCCGCCTTCCCCACAACGTGGCGCTCGAGCTGCTCCTCCTGGGACGGAGGATGAGCGTCGAGAGAGCGGAGCGCCTGGGTCTCGTCAACGCCGTCGTGCCGGGCGACCGGCTGCTCGAGACGGCCCGCGAGTGGGCGGACACCATCGCCGCCGGCGCTCCGCTGACCATCCGGGCGGTGAAGGAAGCGCTTCGCGCGATCGAGGGGGTCAGCGTCCGCGAGGCGTTCGACCTGATCCGCAGCGGCACCCTGCCGGCGTACGAACGCGCGCTCGTCTCCGAGGACGCGACGGAGGGCGTGCGCGCCTTCGCCGAGAAGCGCGCTCCTGTGTTCGAGGGCCGCTGAGCAGACCTTCCCGCCCGAGCGCGCTCAGCTGCCGCGGGGTCGCAACAGCGCGCGGGAGATGATATGGCGCTGGATCTCGGACGTGCCGTCCCAGATCCGCTCGACCCGAGCGTCGCGCCAGAGCCGTTCCAGCGGGAGCTCTTCCATCAGCCCTGCTCCGCCGAAGATCTGCAGCGCCTGGTCCGTCACGCGGGAGAGCATCTCGGTTGCGTAGAGCTTCGCCTTGGCGAAGTCCTCGTCGAGCGCCGTTCCCTGGTCGGCCTTCCAGGCAGCGCGGAGCACGAGGAGCTCGGCGGCGTCGATCTCGGTGGCCATGTCGGCCAGCTTGAAGCTCGTGCCCTGGAACCGGCCGATCGTCTGGCCGAACTGCTCGCGGGTCGCCGCCCACTCGATAGCCAGCTCGAGCGCCCTCTGCGCGCGGCCGACGCACTGCGTCGCGACCGTGAGGCGTGACGCGCTGAGCCACGCGTTCGCCACATCGAAGCCGCGGTGCTCCTCCCCGAGGACCTGACCCGCGGGCAGCTCGCAGTCGCTGAAGACGAGCTCGCAGTGGTGATAGCCACGATGCGACACCGAGCGTGGCCCCAGGCGCACTTCCAGCCCCGGCGTGTCCTTGTCCACGAGGAACGCCGTGATCTGCTTGCGCGGCCCGCGCGGCGTCTCCTCGACGCCGCTGACCGCGAACAGGACGACGAAGTCCGCGACGTCCGCGTAGCTGACGAAGTGCTTCGTCCCGTTGACGACGTAGGTCTCTCCCCGCCGCTCGGCCTGCGTCTGCATCGAGCGCAGATCCGATCCTGCGGCCGGCTCGCTCATCGCGAGACAGTCGACACGCTCACCCCGGATCGCAGGGAGCAGGTACCTCTCGACCTGCTCGCCGACACAGGCACGGAGAACGTTGGAGGGGCGGAAGACCGCGTACTGCAGTGCGAACGAGGTCCGGCCCAGCTCGCGCTCCAGCAGAGTCAACGCGACGTGGTCGAGACCGCCGCCGCCGAGCTCGGCCGGCATGTTGGGCGCGTACAGGCCGGCTGCGAGGGCTCGCTGCTTGATCTGCTCGACGAGCTCCGGACGCACCCGATCGGTGCGCTCGACCTCCTCCTCGTACGGAAGCAGCTCGGCGTCGACGAACGCGCGCGCGCTCTCGACGATCAGCTGCTGTTCCTTGGTGAGCCCGAGATCCATGCTGCGCCCGGCTGCGAACGTATCACCGACGAGTAGCGTCGCCGTGGCTCACGCAGCGGAGCCGACGACCGCCTCGAGACGCGCGAGCTCGGCGTGCCGCGAGGCGATGTCGTCTCGCGGGGCGGCAAGCCGGAGGTCGCGGAGGACCTCGAGCGCCGCAAGCAGCACCGGGAGCGGCGGGCCGCTGGCCGTGACCTGGGCGAGGTGGCGCTCGTCGAGGGCCCTGGACGGCGCCTCGATGAAGCGCGCGACGAGCTGGTCGTGATGTTGCGCCGCGACCGTCCCGTGCGCTCGACACACGCGAAGGAAGGCAGCCGCGTTGCGCTGGAACCACTCCGTCTCGCTGCTCTCGTCGAGCGCGTCGAGGAACTGGTCGAGGATGCTCGTCCGCCTC
>JAIBJO010000167.1 GCA_020029615.1 Actinomycetota bacterium | reverse complement strand
CGGATGAACGCTCTCGCGGCAGCAGGTGCCTGGACCGCCGGAATGGAGCAACCGGTCGCGGCCTGACGGTCCGCCGCGCGGCCCGTGGCCGTCGAGCCCGATCCCGTCGAGGAGCATCTCCTCGAGTCTCTGAGGGCGCTTGCGCCACCTTCGGTCGCGGTCCCGGTGCCGTCCGAGGCGGAGGCCATCTGGGAGGCGCAGGTCCTGAGCCGGCACGCGGACTACGCCGCGCGTTGGCTCGGCCAGCACGCGCGCAGCTTCTACACCATCGGCTCGGCCGGCCACGAGTCGAACGCAGCCGTCGCGCTCGCGCTGCAAGTGGGGGACCCGGCGCTCCTGCACTACCGCTCGGGCGCGTTCTACCTTGCTCGCGCGGCGCAGGCCGGGATCGACGGCACGCGAGACGTCATGCTCGGCGTCGTCGCCGCGGCCGCGGAACCGATCGCCGGTGGACGTCACAAGGTGTTCGGGAGGAACGAGCTCTCGATCATACCGATGACGTCGACGATCGCATCACACCTTCCACGCGGAGTGGGGATGGCACTGGCGATCGACCGTGCCGCCCGTCTCGGCGTGCCCTGTCCGTGGGCGCGCGACGCCGTCGTCCTCTGCTCATTCGGTGACGCCTCGCTCAACCACGCAAGCGCCCAGGCGGCAATCAACACCGCTGCGAACTGCGCATTCCAGAAGCTGCCGCTGCCACTCCTCTTGGTGTGTGAGGACAACGGCCTCGGGATCAGCGTCCCCACGCCGTCCGGCTGGGTGGAAGCGATCCTCAGGTCCCGGCCTGCGCTGCGTTACGAGGCGGCCGACGGAAGCGATCCGATCGAGGTGCTGGACATCACCGGCGAGCTCGCCGACTGGGTGCGCGCGGAGAGGAAGCCGGCTGTCCTGCATCTGCGCACGGTCCGCTACCTGAGCCATGCGGGCGCGGACGCCGAGATCGCCTACCGCGCGCCGCAGGCGATCCGAGCGGACTACGAGCGGGATCCGCTCCTTGGCACGGCGCGCTGGCTCGTGGCCTCGGGCCGTCACACCGGGGCGGAGCTCGCGGCGGACTACGAGGCCGCACGCGAGCGCGTGCGGGCCCAGGCTCTCGACGCGACCACGCACGCGCAGATGACGACGGCCGAGCAGGTGATGAGCCCGCTCGCACCGCGCTCCCCGGGCGCGATCGCGCTCAGGGCGGGCGCCTTCCGGCTCGAGGCCCCCGATCCGGTGACGCTGGCGCAGGCGATCAACTCCGGCCTGGCGGCCGTCCTCGACGGTCATCCGGAGGCGCTCCTCTTCGGCGAGGACGTCGCGATCAAAGGAGGCGTCTACGGCGTGACGCGCGGGCTCCACGCGCGGTTCGGCGCCGCCCGTGTCTTCGACACGCTCCTCGACGAGACCTCGATCCTGGGGCTTGCGCTCGGGGCGGCCGTTTGTGGCTTCCTCCCGATCCCCGAGATCCAGTACCTCGCATATCTCCACAACGCCGAGGATCAGCTACGCGGCGAGGCGTCGACGCTGCAGTTCTTCTCGCAAGGGCAGTACCGCAACGGCATGGTGATCCGAATAGCGGGGTACGGCTACCAGCGGGGATTCGGCGGGCACTTCCACAACGACGACGCCGTCGGCGTGCTCCGTGACATCCCCGGGATCGTCGTAGCGTCTCCTTCCAGGCCGGACGACGCCGCCGCCATGCTCGCGACGTGTGCCGCCGCCGCGGCGGTCGACGGCAGCGTCTGCGTCTACCTCGAGCCGATCGCCCTGTACCACGCTCGCGACCTGTACGAGGAGGGCGACGACGCGTGGTGCGTCCCCCTACATGACGAGCACGTGCCGGTGGGCGCGGCGCGAACGTACCTGGACGGTGCCGACCTCACGCTCGTGACCTGGGCGAACGGGCTCCACATGTCCCTCCGCGTGGCACGCCGGCTCGCTTCGCGCGGGTTGGCAGCGCGTGTCGTCGACCTGCGCTGGCTCGCTCCGCTTCCCGTCGAGGACGTTCTCGCAGCCGCGCACGCCACGGGACGCGTGCTCGTCGTGGACGAGACCAGGCGCACGGGCGGCGTGTCGGAAGGCGTCGTCGCAGCTTTGTTGGACGAAGGCTTCGACGGGCGTATCGCCCGTGTCACGAGCAAGGACTCGTTCGTGCCGCTCGGGGACGCCGCGCGCCTCGTCCTTCTCTCGGAGGAAGAGATCGAGGACGCTGCGCTCGCGCTCGTCGGCTAACCGCGTCGTGCCCGCGCCATGATCTCCGCGACGCACGCGCTCTTCGCGTCGGCGCAGTTCTGCACATACCTCCAGTCGTGCGCGGCGAGGTCGCGCTTCGTGCGCTCGTACAGCTCCAGGTCTGAGTCGTCGGTGCGCAGCCAGTCGCGAAAGTCGAGCATCGCCTGGAAGGGCCACTGAGGGCTAGACCTGCGAGCGAGACCGGACCTCCCTCAGACTCGCGCGCATCTGGCCCCCGTCGAGCCAGCGGACGGGGACGAGGTTCGTGAGCAACAACGCCGCGTTGACCACGAAGCCGAGCCTGAAGAGGGCGGGCGCCGGGTCGGGCAGCGCTGTGCATGCGAGGAAGCCGAGCGCCAGCAGTGCTGTCGCGAACAGCCCGCCCAGCGCGACCTTCCACAACTCGTCGAGCTTTCCATTCGGATCGGCGACGAAGGCGACCCCGTACCAGCGCCAGCGTAATCCGATGACCTTCCAACCAACCGCTCGAGCAGTCCACACGTGACCGAATTCGTGCACGAGCGCCGAGCCCCCGACGACGCAAATGGCCCAGGCAAACACAAGGCCGACCATCGTTCCCCCTCTCTGAACGCTAGGTTTCGGGCGTGGCAACCGCACCGATCGTCCTGGTTCCCGGATTCTGGCTCGGAGCGTGGGCGTGGGACGAGGTCGCCGCCGCTCTGCGCGCTGACGGACACCATGTCACGGCGTTGACGCTGCCCGGTCTCGAGTCGATCGACGCCGACCGGTCTTCGATCACGCTCGCCGACCACGTCGACGCGATCTGCGAGGCCGTGACCGCGGCGGGGCGACCCGTCGTGCTCGCGGTGCACTCGGGTGCCGGTGCGCCCGGCTATGCGGTGACGGACCGCGTCCCGGAGCAGATCGCCGCCATGGTCTATGTCGACACCGGCCCCGCCATCGGCGCGCTCGACCCCGACTTCACCGCCGCGGAGAAGCCCCTGCCCTCTCCGGAAGACCTTGCGGCGGAGGAAAATCTCGACGGGCTCAGCGAGGAGCAGCTCGAGAGCTTCCGGCGGCGCGCCGTTCCCGAGCCGGGTGCCGCACTGCGCGAGGCCGCCGAGCTGCGGAACGACGCGCGCCTCGACGTTCCGAGCACAGTCGTGTGCACGGCGTACACGTCCGAGCAGTACAAGGAGGCTCTGAAGGAGGGGTATGCATTCCTCGCCGGCCTGGCCGAGTTGCACGACGTGACCTACGTCGACATGCCGACGAGCCACTGGCCGATGTGGTCGCGCCCGCACGAGCTCTCAGCGATCATCGGCGACGTCGCGCGGGACGCAGACGGGCCCTGATGTCCGGTCACGCCGGTCGTCCCGACCGAACTCGGTCTGCAGAGGCTTGCATCCTCGCCGGCGTGTGTTCAAGATCGACTGTCGGAATGCTCACCCCGGAGGTTGTGTCCTCATGACCTGGTACGAGTTCCTGCTCTTCGTGCACATAGCTGCAGTCGTGATCTGGCTCGGCGGGGCTTTCACATTCCAGATGTACGGGCTCGTCGTGCGCCGCGGCGGAGACCCGGAAGAAATGGCTCGCTTTGCGGGACGGGCCGGAATGCTCGGTGAGCGCATGTTCGTGCCCGCCTCACTCGTGGTCGTCCTCGCGGGAATCGGGCTGATGGTCGACGGCAACTGGGACTGGGACCAGCTCTGGGTGATCTTCGCCCTGGTCACGTTCGCGGCCTCTTTCGTGACGGGCCTCTTCGTCATCACGCCGATCGCGAAACGGATTCCTGCCGCGGGGCCGACGACACCTGCCGGCCAAGCACTGATCCAGCGGCTCTTCACCATCCTGCGGGTCGACCTCGCCTACATGTACGCCATCGTCTTCGCGATGGTGGTCAAGCCGACGACCGAGGACGGCTGGACGATCGCGATCGCCGCTGCCGTGCTCGTCGCATTGACTGCTGTGTTGGTCGGCCCTCCGTGCGTCGCGAGCACCAGCTCGACCGGCAGCCCGAGCAGCGGGCGCAACCCGTCGGCGATCTCCTCGCGCGTCACGCCAGGGCGGAGCCACCTCTCGTTGATCTCGAGGCCTCGGCCGAAGTCGACGAGCGTGTCACCGGAGATCACCACACGCCGGCTCTCGACCCAGAGCACGGCGTCGTTCGCTTTGTGCCCGGGAAACACGTCGGCACCGAACGCCAGCCGGTCGCCGGACGAGTACAGGCATGCCTCGCCCTTCTTCTCGCGGAGCAGCCAGACAAGGTCGGGAGCGCCGTCGCCAGCCTGCTCGGCGGTGAGGTCGTACGTGTCCATGAGGTACTGCGCGGTGTCGGGCAGCGGCGTGAACACCGCGACACCGAGCCGCTCCACGACGTGCTGTGTGTCTCGCTCATGCCACGGCGCTGTGAGCACGATCGCCGTCTCGCGCTCGGCCGCGAGCGCCTCGATCTCGCTCGGCACGCCCAGCGGGTCGAAGAGCAGCAGGCGGTCATCGTTGTCGATCGCGTAGGACGAGACGTTCTGGTCCCACGGCTCGCTCGGCCTCCAGTCCGGGTGGGGTGCCTGCCAGTGCCACAGGCCCGGACGCAGCTCGTGCACGCCGCGATGCTACTGAAACGCTGCGCTCCCGATGCACGCGCCCGTCGACGCCTTGTCGGGTACCGATGGCGTGGCGTTCAAGCGACGGAGCAGCTACCTGTGCAAGTGTGCGGAACTGCTGCTTGACGACGGAGCGAGTCGCCGGGTCGTCCTCAGCCGACGCCTTCGATGATCTCGACCAGCTCGTCCAGGCGGTAACCCTGGCTACGGGCGAACTCGACGAGCTCCCGCGCTCGCTGCACGACGGCACCACGCTCGGGCGTCCCTGCAACCGAGATGCCACGCCCGCGCCGGAACTCGAGCAGGCCCTCGTCGCGGAGCAGCCGTAGAGAGCGCAACACCGTGTTCGTGTTGACACCGAGCACCGCAGCGAGATCTTTCGCAGGCGGAAGACGCTCTCTTGGTCGCCCGACGGACGGACGATCGCGTTCGTGAGCAGCCGCGGCGGTTGCTACGAGGTCTACGTCATGAATACCGACGGGAGCGGGCGGCGAAGGCTGACGCACCGCGGCCCGTAACCTCTGGTCGCGAGGACGAGCGACGGCAGGCGAAGTCGTCAACCGATTGACCGCCTCGCTGCAACCTCTTAGAGCTTCTAACACAATGAGTTCTGGAGTCGACGCCAGCAGATGAGGCAGCACGCGAGGCCGAGGAAGGCCTCGTGGATGTCGGCGCGGCGGTCGT
>JAIBJO010000017.1 GCA_020029615.1 Actinomycetota bacterium | reverse complement strand
CCGGCTGTTGCGCTATCGCGTGCTGCGGGCCGACGGTACCGAGGTCCAGCTGCAACTTCTCGATGACCCGGCCCCCGCCGTGCCCGGTCCCGGCGTGTTCGTCATCGACTTCAACCCGGTCGCTGGCGGCCTCGGCGACGGCTACGGCGCCGAGGCCGCCTACCTCGTCGACCTACGCGAAGGCACGCTACAGCCCCTGGATGTGCCGAATCTCCCCGCCCCCGGCTGGATCTCCAGCCGCTACTGGGGACCGAACGTCGACGAGTTCCTGTGGTTCGTCGACCCCGACTGCCTCGTCGGTTGGGCCACCGATGGCACCTTCGAGAAGCGCCGACTCGACTGCGCGGAAGGCCGTGGCTATCCCGCCTACGTGTACGACGACGGGTTCCCCGACGGATGGCTGCAACCGGGGCGCATGGCCCTCGTGGAGCGGAACGATAACCGTCTGTTGCTCCATGTGAGTCTCGACTACGGAAACACCTGGCAGCGGATCGCGGTCACCGACGAGGACGCTATCCCCGACGCGCTGCAACGGCTCGGCTGACGACGAGCGCCTGCAGGCCTGATGCGTTGCGCATGACAGAGGGCCCGGACAGTGACCGTCCGGGCCCCTCTGATGGGAGCTCTTCCGTCACTCAAGAAGAGCACTCTGACAGTGCGGGGACGAGATCGGGCCGATCTGGCGAATCGCATGGACTGCGCGTGAGCGCGCCCGATGCTCCCGGGCACGTAGCGATGCACCCTCAGAAAGAACCTTGACGAGCCTGTCCACCGCTTGAGCAACCCGTTCCTGGGGACGCACGACGCCTTCGTCGGCGGTCTCTACATACCCATCGCGTGGTAGCCGGCGTCGACGTAGAGCGTCGTGCCGGATACGTTCGCGGCGTCGTCCGAGAGGAGATAGGCCGCCGCTGCGCCGCAGTCGTCCGACTCGATCTGCCGGTGCAGCGGAGCGCGCTCCTCGAACATCGTCTGCATCGTCGTGAACCCCGCGATCGAGCGAGCGGCGAGCGTGCGCACGGGGCCCGCTGAGATCGCGTTGACGCGGATGTTCTTGAACCCCAGGTCCCACGCGAGGTAGCGGACACTCGCGTCGAGGGTCGCCTTGGCGACGCCCATGACGTTGTAGTGAGGAACTGCGCGCTCGCCGCCGAGGTACGTCATCGTCACGATCGAGCCGCCGCCGCGCGCCTCCATGAGGGGCTCGGCGGCCCGCGAGCACGCCACGAGCGAGTAGGCGCTGATGTCGACGGCCATCCAGAAGCGGTCGCGTGGCGTGTCGACGAAGCGCCCCTCGAGATCCTCCGCAGCGGCGAAGGCGACCGAGTGGACGAGGATGTCGAGGCCGCCGCCAAACGTGTCTGACACCTCCGAGAAGACGCGCGCGACGTCGTCGTCGGAGCGCACGTCGCACTCGGTGACGAGCGGGCTCGAGACGCTCGCGGCGAGGTCGCGCACGTTCTTCTCGATCCGCTCGCCCTGATACGTGAACGCCACGGCCGCCCCTTCGTCGGCGAGCCGCTTCGCGATCGCCCACGCGATCGAGCGCTGGTTCGCGACGCCGAGCACGAGCGCCTGCTTGCCTTCGAACCTTCCGGCCACTCGGCGATCCTAGTCCAGTCGCCATCGGCACGGGGTCCGGGGCGAGAACGGCCCGGCGAGACGCTGAAGCGCCTCGCCTTGATGCCTGGCTTCAGCCAGGCACCGGCCGGGTCGTCGCCGCGGTAGGCTCGCCGCTCGATGGCCGGGGAGCGAATTGCAGTGGTCACGGGCGCGTCCTCGGGTATCGGGGAGGCGACGGCTCGGGAGCTGGCCCGGCTCGGTTGGCACTGCGTGCTGCTCGCGCGCCGCGCGGACCGACTGGAGGCACTCGCGAACGAGATCGGCGCCGAGTGGGAGACCTGCGACGTGCGTGACAGGACGCAGGTGGACGAGGTTGCCGAGCGCGTGCTCGCGCGGCACTCCGCAGTCGCGCTGCTCGTGAACAACGCGGGCGTTCCAGGGCGCGGGACGTTCGTATCGACCTCACCCGAGACGGTCGAGCGAGTGATCGAGACGAACTACCTCGGAGGCGTCTGGTGCACGCGGGCGTTCATGCCCGGGCTGCGGAGCGCAGCCGCGGCGAACGGCCCCGCGCACATCGTCAACGTCGTCTCCGTCGCCGGGACGATCGCGTTCGCGCCCGCGGGCCCGTACGCGGCTGCGAAGCATGCGCAGCTCGCCTTCTCACGCTCGCTCAGGGCGACGCTCCGGTCGGAAGGCATCCAGGTGCACACGCTCCTGCCCGGGTTCGTGGAGACGGAGGGCTTCACGCCGCGCTCGAACCTACGCAGCGGGATCATGCGCCGATTCGTGCTCGACGCCGACGACGTCGCGCGTGCACTCGTGAAGGCAGTGGAGAAAGGGCGCAACGAGATGACGGTCCCGTGGTTTCCGTACCGCCCGGTCTCGATCTTTCAGGCGCTCTTCCCCGGTGTTCTCGCACGGCTCGTCGGGAGCTACGGCTACCGGCCCGGCACCCAGGACTAGGGCCGCCGCTACATCCCCGGCTTGCGGGCGACGTACCAGCCGACCTCGATCTCGTACGGCTTCGCGGGAGCCGGGCCGCGGATCCGCAGGCGCTCATCCTCGTCGAAGCCGCCGAGCACGAGCCGCTCCTCGAGATCGACGTGCTCGCGCGTCACCTCCGACGAGAGGAGAACGAGGTCGTTTGCGTCGAGGTAGCCGCGGATGTCGGTATCGGGAAGCAACCGCTGGTGGGTCGCGTCGCGGAGCCGCTCGAACCGATCCAGCTCGAGGCTCAGGAGCGGGTCGATCGAGCCGAGCTGATCCGCGATGAACACCTTGCCGCCCGGCCTCGCCACACGCGCGAGCTCGGAGACGGCGAGCTCCGGCCGGCGAACGTGGTGGAGCACGCGATGGCAGCAGACGAGGTCGAACTCCGCGTACCCGTACGGAATGCTCATCACGTCGCCCTCCTGGAAGCGCACGTTCTCGGGGGCCGTCGCACGCGCTGCCTCGAGGTAGTCGGAGCGCGTGTCTACACCGACCACCTCGTCGACGTGCGGCGCCAGCGCGAGCGCGACCGCGCCCGTCCCACAACCGGCGTCGAGCGCCTCCTCGGTGCCCGCGAACGGACCGAGGAGACGGATGACACGTTGTGCGAGATCGGCACCGCGCTGCTCCTGCAGAGCGAGCCTCAGCTCGACGCTCACGATGCCGCCTCCGCGGTCGCGAGCGAGCGCGCGAGCGCTAGCGCGTCCTCACGCGTCGAGATCGTGCCGGCTGCTCGTTCCTCCGCGATGACCGCGAGGATACGTCCGATCGCGGGGCCGGGTGGGATACCGAGCTCGTCTCCACGAACGAGTGGCTCCGACGGATCCTCCCGTCGCGACGCCTCGACGGCGGTCGAGAGCTCGGCCGCGCCGACGAACGCCAGCGCATCGAGCGCCCACGGCTCCGTCCCGCGGCGAAAGCGATGGATCGCGCGGGCAGACGCATCGTCGGGTTTGCGTGCCCGAAGGAGTGTTGTCGCGTAGCGGCGGAGCTCGTTCGAGATGGGCAGGCTCGTCAGGTGCTCTCGGAAGACCGCGACCAGGCGGTAGTCCGGATCGTCGCGCATGTCCACGGATCCGTCGAGCCGACCGCCGAGTGGCTCGAGCAGGCCTACGTCGTCGAGGCGGCGGTAACCGGCGGGGGAGAGACGGCGAAGCTCGCCGAGGATGCGCTCGCCCGCCGGCTCAGTGACGAGCGCACGCGCAGCGCGCAGGAGCTCCTCCGTGTGCTCGTCCATGCGAAAGCCGAGCTCGTCCTCGAGCCGTACCGCTCGGAGGAGCCGCAGCGGATCCTCGACGAACACCGAATCCGAGACCGCCCGTATGCGAGCGGCGTCGAGATCGCCCTTCCCGTCGTGCGGATCGCAGATGTCACCCGAGCCCACACGAACCGCGATCGCGTTGAAAGCGAAATCTCGTGAAGCGAGGTCCGCCTCGATGCCGGACGGGAGCGGCGTGAAGTCGACGGTCTGATCGGCGTCCGGGTCGGCGACGCGCCAGGCGCCATGGCGCTCGGAGAGCGGGAACGCGACGCCGCCGAACCGGCGGGCATAGCGAACAGCTGCCTCACGCGGCGCGTGGCAGGCGACGTCGAGATCGAGGACGGGACGGCCGAGGAGCTCGTCGCGGACTGCGCCGCCGACGATCCACGCCTCCTCGTCGCCGAGAATCTCGCTGACCCGCTCATCCATCTCTAGGCCGTGGTCACCCGCCGCGCTCTGCCGGAGCGGGTGTTGAGCCCGGTCGCGATCTCGTATCCGATCGTGTCGGCGACACGGGCGTGCTCCTCGATGAGGATCCCGCCCCCGACGAGAGTCACCGGCGTGCCGTGCGGAAGCCGGCCGTCGAGCTCGACCGCGAGCGCGTCCATGGAGATCGTGCCCACGACCCGCCGGCGCGCGCCCTCGACGAGGATCTCCGTACCGGTCATGTCCCGACGAAACCCGTCCGCATACCCGACGGGGACGATGCCTATCCAGGTCGGCCGGTCCGCGACGAACCGTCGTCCGTAGCCCGTGCTCTCACCGGGGGCGAGCTCCTTCACGAGTGCGAGATACGACTCCCAGCGCAGCGCGGGCACGAGCCCCTCGGCCTCCGGGCCGGCGTCGAACGGCGAGATCCCGTAAAGCGCAATCCCACAGCGAACGGCGTCGAACCGCGCCTCCGCGTACCGCAGCGTGGCCGCGCTGTTCGCGACGTGTCGCGTCAGCGAGCTGAGCCCAGCCGTCGCCTCCTTGAAGCGCTCGATCTGGAGCTGTGTGAAGGCCGGATCGGACTCCGCGGACGCGAGATGGCTCATGAGACCGACGACGTCCCGACCCGGAGACGGCAGCTCCGAGAGCCCCCAGCGGCCCATGCCAGTATCGACCTTGATGTGAACGCGCACGCCTTCCGGCACCTGTCCATCCGCTGCGACGAGCTCGAGCCTCGCCGCCCGCGCCTCGCCGACCTCGCGCTCGGACACGGGCCCCATGACGACGATGCGCGCGTTCCGTAGCGCTGCTCTCAGGTGGAGCGCCTCGGGCAACGTCGCGACGCAGAGCGCCGACGCACCCGCCTCGAGCGCCGCTTTCGAGACGTCGACGGCACCGTGCCCGTAGCCCTCTGCCTTGACGACCGCCCACAGCTCTGCACCGCCGGCGGCACGCAGGAGCGTCTCGGCGTTCCGCCGAACCGCACCGAGGTCGAAGGTGAAACAGGAACGCTCCACGACATCCATTCTCCGCGATCAAGCGGTCTCGGGCGCGTCAGCCTCGAGTGCAGCTGGCAGCGCGGCAAGGAGATCGCTCGCGACGAGTCCGGCTTGATGGGGAACGAGGCGGGCAGCGGCGCCGTGCGCGATCGCCGCGGCCGCTGCTGCGACGCGAGGCTCGAGGCCCTTGGCGAGGAACGCGGCGGCGATGCCGGTAAGCACGTCACCGGTGCCGGCGGTTGCGAGCGCCGGAGGGCCGTTGTCGGACACGATCACACGGCGTCCCGGGGACGCGACGATCGTGTCAGCGCCCTTCAGCAGCACGACGCAGCCGAAGCGCTCGGCCGCTTCGCGTGCTGCCTCGAGACGGCGCGCTGCGACGGCAGATGCCTCCCACCCCAGGAGTCGACCGAGCTCGCCCGCGTGCGGCGTGAGCACCGTCGCTGCGTCGCGGGTGACCGGCTCGAGCCCGAAGAGCGCGTCCGCGTCGACCACCGCGGGGAGATCGACTTGCTCGAGCAGCTCGCGAACCAGCCTCGACCGCCCGGCGCCGCGACCGAGACCGGGCCCGAGAGCCATCACAGCGGCGCGGTCTGCGGCTGCGGTGATCGTCCGCAGCGCGTCGTCCTCTCCCCACGGAAGCTTCACGGGCTCCAGCGCGAGCGCCTCGGCCGCGGCCAGCGCCTCCTCGGGCACGGCGAGCGTCACGTAACCCGCATCCGCACGAAGCGCGGCGAGCGCTGTGAGGCATGCGGCGCTCGTCGTTCCCGGCTGCCCGCCCACGACGAGGACCGAGCCCGACGAGTACTTCGTGTCTCTCGCGCCACGCCGAGGAACCGCGTCGAGGAGCGCAGGCGTCGCACGCACTGCCTCCGTTTCGGCGTCCTCGAGACCGATGTCGACGACGACGACGCCGCCGACGTGGAATCTGCCCGGGGCGACCACGAGGCCGACCTTCGACGCGTGGAACGTAACGGTGAGACTCGCCTCGACGGCCGCGCCCGCCACCTCTCCCGTCGATGCGTCGACACCCGATGGGAGGTCGACGGAGACGACAGGAGCGGGCGCTGCGTTCATCCGCTCGATGAGCTCAGCGGCTTCAGGCCGCGGAGCGCCGCCGAACCCCGTCCCGAAGAGCGCGTCGAGGACGACGTCGTAGCGCTCGAGCCCTGTGTCCACCTCGTCGGCGACCTGGCCGGCCTCGCGCAGCACGCGCGCAGCCACGCGGCCGTCTCCTCCGTTCGCGCCGCCCCCGCACACGCATGCGAAGCTCCTCGCCGCCGGGTACGCATGCATGGTCTCGCGCGCGACGGCCACACCGGCCCGCTCCATCAGCTCGGGAATCGACTCCGGATAGCTCGGATAGCGCTCCTCCGCCGCGCGCATCTCGGCGGACGAGTAGAGAGGCTCGAAGCGGTCAGCCATCCTCACGTGGGGAGACGACCGCGATCGCGGCTGCGATCTCGCGCGAGTGCGTCATGGAGAGGTCGATCGGCCCCGCCTGCATCCGCTCGGCGAACGCCGCCGTCCTCCCCGAGAGGTGAACGCCCGGCTTCGGCCGCCCGACGATCTCGATCTCCTTCCACGTGAACCGCACGCCGCACCCGAGCGCCTTGCCCACGGCCTCCTTGCCGGCGAACCGGCCCGCGTAGCTCTCCGCCGGGCGCGACCTCGAATCGCAGTACTCACGCTCGGCTGCCGTGAAGCATCGTTCACGGAACCTCGGGCGCTCGAGCGCGCGCGCGATGCGCTCGATCTCGATGATGTCGACGCCTACCTTCAGGGAGCCCATCCGCCGGTCAGGTCATCTTCCAGAAGTGCCGGGAAGTGCGCGAGAGACGAGACGACGATGTCCGGGGGTGGATCGGCGGATTCGAGCGTCTCCGGCCGAAACTTCCCGGTCCTGACGAGTGCGGTTCGCATCCCGAAGAGACGCGCGCTGCGCACGTCCGCTTCGACGTCGTCGGTGACGAGCCAGGTCAGCTCCGGCTCGGCGTCGAGCGCGTCGAGAGCAGCGGCGAAGTACGAGGGGCTCGGCTTGCCGAGCACCGTCGCCTCGACCCCGGTCGCGTACTCGAGGCCGGCGACGAACGCGCCGCCGTCGAGCATCGGGCCGCGGCTCGTCTGCCACCACTTGTTCTTGTGCAGGCAGTAGAAGGACGCACCCATCTGGATCTCCGTGAACGCGCGTCCGAGATTCATGTAGCTGAACACCTGGTTGGGCTCGAGCGTCTCGTCGCATCCGCCGATGAGAACCGCCTCGGCGTCATGACCCACGAGCTCGAGGCCGTCGAGATCGGGGACGACCGCCGCCATCACGAGTGCGAGCACGCGCTTGCCGGCGAGCTCGTGCGTCGCCGCGCCGGGCGTCGTCTGCAGCTCGTCTGCCTCGAGGGTGAAGCCCATCTCGCGGAGCTCCTCGGCGAGCCCAGCGCGGGGCCGCGTCGAGTTGTTCGTGACGAAGCGGAGCGCGTGTCCGGCTCGACGCAGCTCGGAGACGGCGTCCGAGGCACCCGGAATCGGCTCGCCGGAGACATGCAGCACACCGTCGATGTCGAGCAGGATGCAGGCCACGAAACGAGTCTACGTGGCTCGGGCTCGAGCTAGAACCGTGAGGTCGCGGGTGCAGAGAAGGCCGTGGCGGACATCGTGTTGGCCGGGCTTGCGAGATCCTTGAGTACGGTGTCCGGCGTGTAGACGGGAGTCGACGCCGGCACATTCGTCTGCGACCCTAATCCGGTCCCGAGCGTGATCGTGAGCGTGTTCGCCGACGGGTTCCACACGAGGCTGCCCTGGCTCGCGCCCGTGCCTGAGAAAACGGTGTTCGCGTTCACGTAGTCCGCGGCGAGGTTGACGGATCCGAACTTGAAGTTGCTCGAGCCACCGCAGTTCGCGCCGACGGCGGTGATGGAGAGGATGTCGCTCGAGCCGCTGTTCGTGATCGTCACACCGACGACGTTGTTGCCGTTGATCGTCTGCGGACTGCCGTTCGACCAGGTGGAGCAGAAGCTCGTCGCGTCGAGCGTCTCCGAGTAGGTGACGGTCACGGTGTCCTGCGTCCGCGCCCTGCCGAGAGTCGTGCCATTCGCCAAGACGACGTTGGTCGGGACGGGAGCAGCCTTGTCCGCGACGCTCGTCGCCGAGAACGAGGACTGGTTCCCGGCGAGGTCGCGGATCCCGTTCGCGTTCGCGGACAGCGCGATCGTGAACGTACCCGAGGCCGTGTTCACGGTGCCCTCGCTCAGGGTCAGCGTTGCCACCGTCGTCGCGACGGAGACACCGGAGAGCGTGTTCGAGGCGCCGCCGGGCGCGTTCGCGAGCGTCCAGACGGTGTTCGGCGCCGAATACGCCGTCTCGAGCGTCTCGGAGAACGTCGCTTTCACCTGGTCCACCTTGCCGTCGGCGTCCGTGTCGAACATCTGCAGCGTCGACAGCGTCGGTGCCGTGTTGTCGATGGTGACGCTTCCGCTCTGGTTCGTCGTGGAGCCGAGGTTGTCGCTTGCGCTCGTCGTGAAGCTCTTTGCGCCCGCCGACAGCGGGTTGTTCGAGATGAGCGCGGCGCTACGATAGGCATAGCTCGTGCCACCGATCGTGCACGGGCACCCGCTGGTCGACAGCGCGACGGCGGTCTGACCGGTGGTGACGGTGGAGACGTCGGCCGTGATCGAGGATGCGTTCAAGCCACTGGACGCGCCTGCTCCGGCCGGGAGCTCCGTGACGTTCGCGTACACCCGGTACCCGCTCGACTGCGCGAGCCAGCCCGGCTCGTTCGTCGACGTGTTGGCGATCACGGTCGAGACGGAGGGGGCGGTGTTGTCCACCTGCACGTTCGCGCCCGAGGATGAGCCGCTCTGCCCGAGGTTGTCGCTCGCCGAGACGGAGTAGAGCTTGTTGCCCTCGGACAGCGGGTTGTCGGCGGTGAGCTGCGCGGACTGGTACGCGTATGAAGAGCTCGGGCCGCAGGCACCGCAGGACGTCAGCGCGACGGCGGTCTGTCCGGTGCTCACGGTGGAGACGTTGGCTGTGATCGACGATGCATTCACACCCGACGACGCACCTGCCCCGCCGGGAAGGTCGGTGACGTTCGCGTACACGCGATACGTCCCGCCCTGCTTGAGGAAGCCCTGCGGGCTCGTGCCGGTGGTGGCCGCGATCACGGTCGAGACGGAGGGGGCGGTGTTGTCGACGACGACGCTGTAGCCCGCCGGCGAGCTCGTGTTGCTCACGACGTCGACGCCCGTGACCGTGTAGCTCTTCGACCCCTCGCTCAGCGGATTGCCTGCCGTGAGGGCCCCACTCTTGTAGAGGTAGGTATGGCCACCGACGGTGCACGCGCTCACGCATGCGGGAAGCGCGACCGCGGTCTGACCGGTCGTGACGTTCGAGACGTTCGCCGTGACCGAGGAGACGCCGTTGGCGTCGCTCGCGTCGGCGTAGACGTAGTAGCCGCCGCCCTCCTTCACGAATCCGACCGGGCTCGTTCCAGTCGTGGACGCGATCGCAGACAGGGTGATCGAAGGCGCCGCCGTGTCGATCGTGAACGTCTGTGCCGTCGCGGGAGACTGGATGTTCAAGGCGTTGTCGGTCGCCCGCGAAGCGACCGTGTACGAGCCGTCGGCAGGGAAGCTCGAGGCCGCGAACGCGTAGGTCCAGCTCGACGTCCCACTCGCCAGGGTCCACACCTGACTCGAGCTCGAGAACGACGAGCCGTTCCAGTAGTCGCCCGACCCCTGGCGGATACTGACCTCGACCTGCTGGAGGTTGCTGCCACCTGTGTCGCTCGCCGTCCCGCAGACCGAGCTCGAGCACCCCGCGTCCCAGCCTGCCGCGCTGTAGACGGAGGCGCCCGGAAAGGAAATCGTCGACGTCGGCGCGCTCGTGTCGACGATCACGGAGACCGAGGAGACGCCCGAGGACGTCCATGACCGGAGCGCGGCGACCACGCGGTAGTCGTAGGTGTCCGTCGCGGGTGGAGAGTCGTCGCACGAAAGCACGTTGTAGGGCTTCGGCGTCGTCCCGGTTCCGCACACGAACACCCACGCCGCGCCGCTGGACGGCTTGCGCTCCACCGTAAACGTGACCTCTGTGTCGACCACGGGGACGGCCGGGCTCAGCGTCACCGTCGACCATGCAACGTGAGCCGTCCCATACGAAGGGCTGCTCGCGGAAGGCGACGGTGCCGTGAGCACCGAGACGGCGCTGCCCGAGCTTCCGCTGCCGATCGACGTCCAGTACGCGAAGCCGGCAACGACGATCGCGAGCGCAGCCGCGCTCGCAACGGCGGTCGCCAGCCCCTTCTTCGAGAGGAGACCCCTCACGAGTGAGCGCTCCCGTTGTACGCGAGGCTGAACGACTTGCGCTTGCAGACATCCTGGTTCCAGGAACGGTTGCGGAAGGTGATCCGGGGCGCCTGCGGATATGCCTGCAGCATGACCGAGTCGTTCGCGGGAACGAGAACGGGACTCGCGGACGTGATCCCTGTCGGCTGCTCGAGCACGATGTTGGGGCCGGTCTCACAGCCAGGCGGGGAGCTGTCTACGGAGATACCGACGCGCACCTCGGTCACGTAGATCGGATCGGCGTTCGGGTTCGCAAGCGTGAGCACGATCGTCTTGGTGATCCCCGGGCCAAGTCCTCCGACGCTTCCGGAGATGTCGAACTCGGCTACTCCACCCGACTGCGCGCCCCCGCCCGATGACGTGCCGCTGTCCGCGTCGCCTGTGCCTCCGTCACCACCACCGCCGGCCGGCGGCGACGCGACCACCGTCCACTCGTGCGACGCCGCGGAGCTCACCTGGGAGCCCGTCGCCGCCCGTACCTCGAACCGGTGCGGCCCGAGGGAAAGCGGGCCGGGATACGACCTCGAGCCGAAGACGCCGTAACCGCAGGTGCTGACAGGCGAGCCGTCGAGCGAGCACTCGAACGTCACCGTCTCCGAGTCGGTGAACATGAACGTCGCCGATCGCTCGTCGGTCGGGTCACCCGGGATCCGGATCTCGCTGAGCACCGGCGTCGCGGGGCCATTCGCTCCCTGGGCGCGGAGGAGCCCAAAGACGAGGGCGAGCAGAGCGGCGCACGTCATCGCGAAGAGCCAGACGCCGCGCCTCACCCCCCTCGGTCTCTCGTCGGTCGCCACAGCCCTCCTCCGGTGTAGCCATGGCTGGAGGGGCGGGCCGGAGCCCGCCCCTCCAACAGGCCGCTAGTTGCTTGTGTAGTTGACGGGGACGGTGACGCCCTTGCAGTTGTCCTGATTCGTGGCGGCGTTGGTCATGTTGAGCGTGATGCCCGACCAGGAGCCGCCCGTGCCGGGCGAGAGGTCCTGTCCGACGGCGGTCGGCGAGCCCGAGAGCGAGAAGTCGGCCTGCGTGCAGGCGGGCTTGCCGCTGTCGGCCTGGAAGCTGAACGCCGGGATCGCCGCCGACACCGACGTCACGTACTGGTTGAACGTCGCCGGGTTCGTGAAGTCCCCGCTGAGACCGACAGAGCCGCCCGGATAGAGGCCCGACGAGCTCGACCCCTGATTGACGGTGATGGCCACGTTGCCGGCCGAGGTCGACGCGGAGCCGGAGCCACTACCCGTCACGGTCCAGTAGGCGAACGCGCCGATCGCTGTCAGCCCGATAGCCGCGACGATTCCGATGGGAACCCAAGTCCGCTTGCTGAATCGCTTCATCTCGTTCGTTTCCTCCTTCCCCCCCCCGGGGGGTCGCGATGGCCCTTGCCTGGACCGCCGCAGGGCGCTCCCGGGCTTCGGGTGTTCTCGTCTCGGCGAGCCGTTTCGACAATCTGGCGGCGGTCCGATCCGTCATGTGACGTTTCGTCACAACGAGCTATTCGTCCGTACCCCCCGAGAGGGGTACTGCGTCCCTCGCTAATCACCCTTTGTTGGGC
Organism: Actinomycetota bacterium; assembly: GCA_020029615.1. Lineage (GTDB taxonomy): Bacteria > Actinomycetota > Thermoleophilia > Gaiellales > Gaiellaceae > GMQP-bins7. The sequence continues at coordinate 15,359 of JAIBJO010000017.1, read as the reverse complement.
GATCGCCTACCCCATGACCACTTCGGCTCGGGCTGGCAGGCTGCCGTGGATGGAGCGGGAGTCGATACGAGTCACGCGTTCCGTGCTCCTGCCCGTCTCGGAGATCACGATCCGCGTCTCACGGTCGAGCGGACCGGGTGGACAGCACGCTCAGAAGTCGTCGACCCGCGTCGAAGTGATGTTCGACGTCGAGGCCTCAGCGGCACTGTCCGCTACGCAGAAGCGACGTGTGGTCGGGCGGGCCGGCACTGTCCTGAGCGCGGTTGCGCAGGACGAGCGGAGCCAGCTGAGGAACCGCGAGCTGGCAGTCGAGCGACTCGTGGCGAAGCTCCGCGCCGCACTTGCGGTGCCACGGCGACGAGTTCCGACCCGCCCGGGCGCCGCAGCGCGCGAGCGCCGACTTGCTGAGAAGACGCGGCGTTCCAGGACGAAGCAGCTTCGGAAGCGGCCCGACGAGGAGTGAACGAGGCGAGAGCCGCCTTGTGACACTGTGTCACTTGGCGCTTGTCCGCTTGCGCGCTGGAGGCGCAGCGTAGGATCGAAGCGTGGACGTTCTGCGAGCGACCGCATTGATCGCGGAGTTGCCGGTCGAGCGCACTCGGCTGCTCGACAATCTCGGAAGCGTCCGTCGTGAGGTCGGGCCGATCACCATGGAGCTGTCCGACGCGCTCGCGGATCACATGAACATCCGGCGCGGCGAAGTGCACGAGGTCGTCTCGTTCTACTCGTTCCTGCAGGTGCCGACCGACGCAGTGCGCGTGTGCACAGGGCCTGTCTGCGACTGCTTCGGTGCGCGGGATCTCCTCGCGAGTACAGCGGGCGCCATCGAGGTCGCCTGCCTCGGTCACTGCGACCTCGCGCCGGCGATGACGCACGGAGACGAGATCGTCCCGGACGTAACGCATTCGACGAACGAGGGCCCCGCGGTCGGGCTCGGATCCGGCGATGCGACCCTCACCGACTACGAGGCTCGTGGTGGCCTCGCGATCCTGCGTGAACTGCCATCGCTCGAGCGGGCCGTGGCCGAGCTGAAGGCGTCGGGGCTCACCGGCTACGGCGGGGCCGGCTTCCCGACCGGAGTCAAATGGGAGGCTGTGTCGCGCGAGCCGGGCCGACGGTACGTCGTCGTGAATGCGGACGAGGGCGAGCCCGGGACGATCAAGGATCGCTACGTCATGGAGCTTCGCCCGCACCTCATGGTCGAGGCGACGCTGATCGCGATGCGCTCGCTCGACGCGTCCGAGGGCTACATCTACCTACGAGAGGAATATGCGCAGTCGCGCGCGCGGCTCGCGGGCGCGATAGAGGAGTTCCGTGCCGCAGGGCTCATGGACGGCCTCTCGCTCGAGCTCGTTATCGGCGCCGGGGCGTACATCGCGGGTGAGGAGACCGCGATGCTCGAGTCGATGGAGGGACGCCGTGCCATGCCGCGGCTCAAGCCTCCGTTCCCGAGCCAGGTCGGCTACCTCGGCCGTCCGACGCTGATCCAAAACGTTGAGACGCTCGCGCACATCCCGGCGATCCTGCGCAATGGAGGCGAGTGGTGGGCCGCGCTCGGCACACGCGGCGCAAGCGGCTCACGCCTCTGGTCTCTGACCGGGGCGGTTCACCGCCCCGGCTGCTACGAGGCGCCGAACGGCGTGACGACGCGCGAGCTCGTGGAGGAGTTCGGAGGCGGGTTCACAGACGACGTCGGGGCAGTGGTCCCAGGTGGCGCCGCGAGCGGGATCCTCCCGCCGGCCGCGCTCGACGCCCCGCTGACGCGCGACGGGTTGCGCGAGTACGGGGCCGGCCCGGGCTCGGCGGCGGTTCAGGTCTTCCCGACGTCTTACTCCCCGCTCCGCTTGCTCGCGGAGACGATGCGCTTCTTCGCCGAGGAGTCGTGCCAGAAGTGCACGCCCTGTCGCATCGGCAACAGAGCGCTGCACCACGTGTTCGAGGAGCTCGAGACCGGAGAGGCAGTCATGACACGCGAGAAGGTCGACGAGTGGCTGCTTGCGATGGAGAAGACGTCGATCTGCGGGCTCGGGCAGGCTTCTCCGTTCCCCGTCCGGAACGCGATGACCCACTGGCCCGAGTTCTTCGCGCCGCTCGGCGAAGCAAATCGCGCAGCCCGCTCGTAACAGCCGAACCGCTGTCGGCTACGCCGAGGTCGGCACGCCTCGCGCCGCCTAGAATCAGGCCGTGGAACGGGTCCCCGCGTACATGAGCGAACTCTTCTGGGAAGAGCTACGCGAAGACCCGGATCCCGATCGTCATGCCGACTACATCGCGATCCGGGTGCTCGAATCCGGCGGCGAGCTGGCCTACCGCTGGCTCGTGGAACGCGTGGGGCAGGCGCGGATCCGTGAGGTTGTCCGCTCCGGCCGCCTTCGTCCGCACCACGAGCGTTTCTGGCGGGACGTCCTCCTCGATGCACGGCGAGTGCGTCACACCTGACGCGGCCAACCTGGCGCTGGCGCTCGCAGAGACGGCGACGCGGCACCAGCTCGCGCTTGGCGGAGGGACCGCCTGCGCCCTGAGGTTGGGACATCGAGTCAGTCGAGACCTCGACTTCTTCGCTCTCGATGCACTCGATCCACCCCGGCTCCTGGACGCGCTCGCCAGCTTCGAGGATCAGCGGCTGCGCGGGATCTCTCACGCCGAGCTGGTCGTCGTCGTGAACGGCGTTCAGGTGTCCGCCACCTCGCTCGGGCGCGAGCCGCTCGCGCCGACCGAGCCGTGGAACGAGCTCGCGGTTCTGTCCGCCCTCGATCTGGCCGAGCTGAAGGTCGTCGCTGCCGTTCGCCGGGGCATGCTCCGCGATCTCTGCGACCTCCATCTGCTTTGCCTCGCGGGCATCGATCTCGAAGCGGCCGTCCGCGCGGGCGGGATCGACCTCGTCACCGTGCTGAAAGCGCTCACGGACGCCGAGCGGTTCCGCGGCCAGCCGGCGCTCGAGCTTCGTCGCGCGTGGAGCCCAGAGGAGGCGATCGCCTACTTCACTGCCGAGGCCCAGAGGCTTCTGGCCTGAGGCGCTCGAAGTTCCCGGCGGATCGTCGATCCGTGGGCTCCGCAGGTTTCGCCGTTCCCCGTGCGGAACGCGATGACGAACTGGCCGAGCTGTTCGCACCGCTGTCGGCGGTTCACTGACGCGAGCGATTCCGGCCGCCCGGGGGCTGAGCTACTCTCGGCTCGCGCCGTCGAAGCAGGAGGCACCGTGGTCGCACGCGCCGTACTCGCCGCCATCGCCCTCGCCCTGGTAGCAACGGGCGCTGGCGCGACCGCACCCGGCGTCGCGCCGAAGGTCAACGTCGTTTGGGCGGAGCCGGGCGACACGACCCGCGTCTTCGTCGAGCGCATCGCGGCGCCGTACGAGGGCGGCAGAGAGACATGGCTGATGAACCTCGACGTCCAGCTCCAGCTCTCCATCGCCTCCGCCGTGCGGATTGAACGCCTGCACTGGTCGTTCCCGGGGACGACGATCCCCACGCGGACGAGGACCTTTGCAGCCGACGACGACACCGTCTCGCTCGTGGGGGTCGGCGACTCGATGGTCGTCCAGCTCCCCGAGTCGAGCCTGCTCCCCTACCCACTTCCGAGCAGCGTCCAGGTGAGCTTCTGGTTCCGCGGGTTTCGCACGCCGATCACCGTGAGCCGCCGCCTCGCAGAGTGGACGAGCGCCGTCCCCGGCGGCGCGTACCTCTTCCCGTTCCGGCGAGAGGACCTGCCCCCGGACACGTACGTGACGGACGACAACACGCACGTGCCGGGCTCCGGCCACCGCGCGTCCGTGACGCAGCGCTTCGCCTACGACTACGGGATCCACCGCTGGGACGGCTCGAAGTGGAACAAGCTCGTCGAGGGTGGCAGCTCGAAGCGAAACGAGGACTACCTCGTCTGGGACGTCCCGGTTCGGGCAATGGCCGACGGCTGGGTTCTCAGCTGCAACCGCAACTCCGAGAACAACACGCCCCCGACGAAGGGCGAGGGCGGAGGCAACAACGTCGTCGTCGTCCACGCGCCCGAGGAAGTCGTCCTCTACGCGCATTTCAAGAAGGGGACAGTGTCCAGCGCGGCCTGCCCGCGGGGAGGCGTCCAGTTCCGGCCCAACGCGATCCGTGTAAAGGCGGGCCAGGTGCTCGGACACGCGGGGAACTCCGGCCGCTCCACCAACCCACACCTGCACATCCACGTCGTAACCAGCGCGGACGACGACGGCCAGGGTCGCCCGCTCGAGTTCCGGAACGTGCGCGTCCGAAACGCCGGAATCGACTGGAAGGGCTCGCCGCCGTGCACCGATCAGAAGCCTTTCGCAACCGCCACGGAGGCAGCGAGCGGCCCGTGGCAGCTCGTCGAGCCGTTCTACGGACCGAGTCTCGGCGAGATCACCCGGCACGGCCTGCAGGACACATGCTTCGTGGATCTCTTCGGCGGAGCGGCAGCCTCGGGATACCGCGTCGCCTGGCTCTCCGGGTTCGACGCGGGCGGCAAGACGTACCTCAACGTCAGCTTCCGCAAGGCCTCGATGCCGCACGTGACGAGATTCGGGCTGACCGCGACCCAGTACCAGTCCGAGATCGAAAGCGCGGTCAACGCGGGTCTCAGGCCCACCAACGTCGAGAGCTATCTGCGTGCCGGCCAGGTTCGGTATGCGTTCAGTGCGGCGAAGGGCCCCGGCCCCACCTATCGCGCGTACCACGGTGTCACGGCCGCGCAGCACGACACGTTCGTCGCGCAACTCTCTGCGCAGGGCATGGCGCCCGTCGCGGTCTCCGTCGTCGCTCCGGGGGGCGTCCCGAGCTACACCGCGCTCTGGGAGAAGCGCAGCGTCGGGAGGTGGACGCTGCGCTCGAACGTACCCGTGAGCAAGTACCAGGCGTTCGCCGCGGCCGAGGCGAAGGTGGGACGCAAGCTCGCGTACGTCGACGCCTACCTCCGCGGCGGCGTGCCCACGTTCTCGGTGATCACGGCATCGAAGGCGACACTGCGACTCGCACGTCACGGCCTCGACGGGAAGCAGCTGCAGTCGGAGTTCGACGCGGCCCTCAAGCGAGGGTGGCGCACGCTCGGGATCAGCGGGTACGCGACCCCTGCCGGCGTCCACTACGCAGCCCTCTGGGGCTAGCCGGCTGTACGATCGCCTCGTGGTCGCGTTCACGCTTGACGGCCGGTCGGCCAGCGCGCCCGAGGGGGAGCTGCTCGTCCACGCGGCCGCGCGCCACGGCACGTTCATCCCCACCCTCTGCCACGACGACAAGCTCGACCCGTACGGCGGCTGCCGCATGTGCGTCGTGGACGTCGAGGGCGCGCCGCGCCCGATGCCGGCCTGCGCGACCCGCGTCGCAGAGGGCATGGTCGTCTCCACGAACGGCCCGATCACGGAGTTCCAGCGCACGCTGACGGAGATGCTCCTCTCGGAGCACCTGAACGAGTCTCCAGGCGGCCGTCCGAACGAGCTCCGAGACCTCGCGAACGAGCTCGGCGCGGAGGCACCGTTCATCCTCCCCGACGCCAAGCGCGAGGAGTACGACGACCGCAACCAGCTCATGGGCTACGACCCCGACGCATGCATCCTCTGTGCGCGCTGCGTCCGCTACACGCAGGAGGTCATGCAGTGCTCCGCCCTGAGCCTCGAGGGCCGCGGAGGCCACGCGCGCATCGTCCCGACCTGGGAGCTCTCGTGGCTCGACACCGAGTGCGAGCTCTGCGGCGGCTGCCTCTCCGTCTGCCCGACCGGAGCGATCTACGAGAAGTTCGAGGAGGGGACGAAGCAACCCGAACGCCAGCTCGAGCAGGTGCGCACGACGTGCACGTTCTGTGGCGTCGGCTGCCAGATCGACCTCAACCTCGACCCACAGACGAAGCACATCGTCAAGGTCACCTCGAAGGACGAGTACCTGCCGAACGAGGGCAACCTCTGCGTCAAGGGCCGCTTCGCCTTCAACTTCGTGCACCATCCCGACCGGCTGACGCAGCCGCTCGTCCGCGGAGATGACGGCGAGCTCCACCCGACCACCTGGGAGCACGCGATCGAGACGGCCGCTGCCGGCCTCAAGAAGGTCATCGCCGAGCACGGCCCGCAGTCGGTCGGCTTCCTCTCGTCGGCCCGCCTGACGAACGAGGAGAACTACCTCATCCAGAAGCTCGCGCGCACGGGAGTCGGGACGAACTCCGTCCACTCGTGCGAGTCGACCTGACACGCTCCCACTCTTTACGGCCTGGTCAGGTCGTTGGGCAGAGGAGCGAGCAGCAATTCCATCCCAGAGATCGAGCGCGCGCGCTTCCTGTTCGTCATCGGGTCGAACACGACCGAGGCCCACCCCGTGCTCGCGCTCCGCATCAAGAAGGCCGTCCGCGACGGCGGCACGCTCGTCGTCGCCGATCCGCGCAAGATCTGGCTGACGAAGCTCGCGAAGCGCCACCTGCAACTCCGCCCCGGGACGGACGTCTGGCTCCTGAACGCGATGATGCACACGATCCTCACCGAGGCGCTGCAGGACGAGGACTACATCCGCGACTTCACCGACGACTTCGATGCCGTACGTGAGGTCGTGATGCGCTACACGCCCGAGGACGCCGAGCGCGTGACCGGCGTTCCAGCCGAGGACATCCGCGCCACCGCACGCGAGTACGCGAGCGAGCGGCACGCGGCGATCTTCTACACGCTCGGCATCACCGAGCACGCCTGTGGCGTCGACAACATCTGGTCGCTCTCGAACCTCGTGCTCATGACCGGGCACCTCGGCTACGAGTCCACCGGGCTGAACGCCTTGCGCGGGCAGAACAACGTCCAGGGCCTCAACGACTCGGGCGCGAATCCGATGTACCTCCCCGGCTACCAGTCCGTCGACGACCCCGAGATCCGCCGCAAGTTCTCGGAGGCCTGGGGAGCCGAAGTGCCGGAGACGCCCGGCTACCGCCTCGACCAGATGATGAGCGGCCTCCACGACGATCGGATCAAGGCCCTGTACCTCATCGGCGAGAACCCGGCGCAGACCGAGCCGAACGCCCGCCACGTCGAGGAGGGCCTCGGGAAGATCGATTTCCTGATCTCGCAGGACATCTTCCTCCATGACATGACCCGCAAGCACGCGGACGTCGTGTTTCCCGCGTCGAGCTTCGCCGAGAAGGACGGTACGTTCACGAACACGGAGCGTCGTGTCAGCCGTGTGCGCGAGGCTGCCCCGCTGCCGGGCGACGCCAAGGGAGACCGCGAGATCGTCATTCTCATGGCCAAGGCCCTCGGCGCCCACTGGCCCGAGTACCCGGGCGCCGAGTCGGTCTGGAACGAGCTCGCCGATCTCGCGCCCGCGTGGTACGGCCTTCGCTACGACCGGATCGAGGAGAACGGCCTCCAGTGGCCGGTTCCCGAGATGGGGCATCCCGGAACGCCGTTCCTCCACGCCCCCGCACCGGCGCGGCCACCCGGCCGGGGCAAGTTCTTCCCGGTCGAGTACCAGCGGCCGATCGAGGAGCCCGACTCCGAGTACCCGCTGGTGCTGTCGACCGGCCGCACGCTCTACCACTACAACTCGGCGACGATGACCATGCGCGAATCCGGCATCACCGACAAGCAGGAGGAGCCGTTCTTCGAGATCACGTCGGAAGATGCGCTCGCGCTCGGTCTCGGGGAAGGAGACTGGGCGCGGCTCGTCTCGCGTCGCGGCGAGTTGCAGGCGCGCACGCAGATCTCCGACCGCGTCTTTCCGGGGCTCGTCTGGATGGCGCTCCACTTCGCTGAGCAGAAGGTGAACTGGCTCACGCACGACGTAGGCGATCCGCTGATCGGCACCCCCGAGTTCAAGATCTCCGCCGTGCGCGTCGAGCGCGTGTGAGCGACTCGCTCGCACCCGACGCGGTCGCGCCGCACATCCGCGGGCGCTTCGGCAAGCCGTACCGCTACGAGCCCGAGTGCGAGTCGACGCAGCTCCTGCTCCTCGGCTCGGGGCTCGCCGAAGGGGCAACGGCGGCGACCGACCACCAGACGGAAGGGAAGGGCCGCCACGGGCGACAGTGGGTCGCTCCGCCCGGCAGCTCGGTGCTCGCCTCGCTGATGCTGCACCCGCCCGCGGAGCGCCACCTGCCCGAGCTCTCGCTGGTGGCCGCGCTTGCGGCAGCGGAGGCGATCGAGGGCGCGACCGGCCTCACTGCGCAGATCAAGTGGCCGAACGACGTGATGCTGAACCGCCGCAAGGTGGCCGGGATCCTCTGCGAGCTGTCCGACGGAGCCGTCGTCGCGGGGATCGGGTTGAACGTGAACCAGGCACGCGACGAGCTGCCGCTCGACGCGCCGACGGAGCCCGGGTCGCTCCGGACGCTGACGGGCCGGACGTACGACCGCGCGGCGCTCCTCGGCTCGCTGCTCTTCCGCCTCGAGCGGATCTACGACGGATGGCGCCACGGCGGCCTCGACGATCTCTACGGCGAGATCGGCGCACGCGACTTCCTCCGCGGCCGGCGGATCACAATCGACGGCGAGGAGGCGACTGCACTCCAGATCCTGCGTAACGGACAGCTCGAAGTCGCGACCGGGAACGGCCACGGCGAGACTCGGACGATCGAGTCCGGCGAGGTGCTGTTCGAGCGCTAACCGCCGCGGTTGGCGAGCGCCGTGATCAGGAGGTAGACGACGACGCCGATCGGGACGATCACCGACCCGAGCCGTCGCCAGAGCGGTTTCGGAGGCTCGGTCTCCGGCTCGACCTCCGGCTCGAACTCCGGCGGCATCTCGACCTCGTCGGACGCACGCCCGACGTCGAAGACCTCCGGCTCGAGCTGCTCTACATCGACCGTCCGCGCCGCGAACTCGTCGTCGTCGACGACAGGTGCGTCCGCCTCGATCGTGCTCTGCTCGAGGTCGAACAGGCTGGGCCAGCGGCCGCATGTCCGGCAGGCGTTCGCCACCGGCTCGTTGATCGTGCCGCACTCCGAGCAGCGCCAGGGAGCATCAGCCATGTGCAGAGAGTACGCCGCGCGCCCTACGGCGCCACTGCAAGCGGGATCTCGACCTCGTGGATCCGCGAGCCGTCCTTGGCGGAGTTCTCGAAGACGGTCAGCACGATCCCGCCCTCGTCGGGCGCCGTGAACGACTCCGTGAACGCGAACGTGCCCCGCGTTCCCGTGCCCGATGTCGCCGTGACGAAGTTCTCCGCGAGCAGGGCGCCTACGTCGTCCTCGATCGTGTAGCTGAACGTCGCCTCGAACGTGTTCGCCGTGCCTTCCGCTCGAAGCATGCTCGTCACCTCCTCGAAAGGCAGGGGCGACTCCACGAGTACGGAAGGCGTCTGGTCTTCGAAGTCCGCTCGCGAGTAGCTCTGCCCGTCGATCTCGACGGTGCCGACATCCGGAAACTGCGTGAGCGTGTACACGACCTGGGCGAGCGCCTCGTCCGAGAGCTCTGCCGACAACGTGACACTCGCGACGTCGTTGGCCACCTCGAGCGCGGTGACCTCCGTGCCTTCCGGAATCGCCGTCTGTCGCGTGTCGTCGGCAGGCCCGTCGAGCAACGCGTCGAGCGCGGCCGACGTAGTTTGGCCGCTCCCAGGAACCTCATGCGCCGAGGGCCAGACCTTCCCGTCGAGGAGCCAGTAGGCGCGGACCTGGGTCGTCGCCTCGTCGGAGCCACCGCACCCGGCGCTGAACACCAGCACCGCGAGAACGAGCAGCGGGCGCTTCACGGTCGGAGAGTAGCCCCGTGCCTCGGATCGGGAACGATCTCGGCGACACGGCGCCTCAGGTCGGCGTGGTCGAGCTCGACCACGAGCCCGAGCCTGCGCGCGGTCTCATCCTCGAGCCCCTGGAAGAGGTCGATCGTCTCCCAGAGCGCACGCGCGACGTCGCGGACGTCGTAGTGCGCGTACGCCCGCTCGAGCGCCGCGAGAGCTCCGGGATCGGCCCAGCGTTCGAGGAAGCGGCCATCGTGCCACGTGTCCGTCGAGGGAACGATCGCCCGCGCATGCCACCCCATCAGCGTGACGAGCCGCGACTTCAGGTACCCGTCGGTGCATCCCTTCGCGACGAGAATCTCGCCGCGGCGGAGCTTCTTCGCCGCCCAGAGCGCGTGGTACCAGAAGTCACTCGCCAGCTCCGTGAACTCGTGCTGCGTCGGCGGAGCCGGCTCGGGGCGAGGGGTGGCCACTATCCGGCGCAGGTCCTCCTCGAGGCCGACCTTGTCGACCAGAACACGAAAGCCGCGGCGAAACAGCTCGGCCACGTTGCCGACTGACTCGAGCAGCTCTCGCGCTGCGAGCGGGATCAGCGGGAAGTCGACGTCCTCTCCGGTCTCGTAGAGAACCCGCCGCTCGAGCTGCTCGCCCATCGCCGTCGACTCGAGGAACGTGAGGACCGGCACGCCGAACTCCTCGACCCAGCCCAAGTCGGCTGCATACCGGGCCGGATCCTCGACGACGAGGATCGCGTCCAGGTCGGACCAGCGATCGGCTGGAGCGTCGGTGCGAGCCTGCGATCCCGCGACGACCGCGGCGTGAACGTCCTTGCGAGCGCGCGCCCAGTCCGCGATCGCCGCGGCGAGCAGCTCCATTCGCGTGTTGACGTTGAGCAGGAGCTTCTCGTCGACGTCGAGCACAGTCGTGTTCACACCTCGCAGCGAGAGCTCACCTGAGCCGACCCGTGCCTCGAGCTCCGGAAGCATCGCCCTCGTGTAGACGCCGGGGAGCGGGCCGGTCTGCGGGACACCGCCGGCGCGAAGCAACTCGCGGAGCAGCTCCGGCGTGGCACCCGGTGTGTCGACGGGCAGCACGAGACAGGTCTCGTGGGCCGCGGCTCGCAGCCCGGCCATCACACCGAAGACGGGCGCGCGATCATCCGAGCCGTCGTCGAGCACGCCGAACGGGAGCTCGAGCCCGTCGGCGTCCTTCCCGACGGCGATCACCTCCTCGCACACGTCGCCGAGGATCCGCCAGGCGCGTTCCGCCAGCGTCTCGCCGCGGAACCGCGCGAGCGCCTTGGGCGAGCCGAAGCGCTCGGAGGCGCCACCCACGAGGAGAATCCCCGTGCACACGTGTCCATTCGAGCCACGTCCCGGGGTCAGACCCCGGGTCACGTCCGAATTCGCCACGGTTCCGTGTAAACGGCGGCTCTCCCGTCGCGCACCCACGCGCACAGCGTCACGCCACGATCGGCGGCGAGCTCGACCGCGAGCGACGACGGCGCTCCCACCGCGACCAGGATCGGGCATCCCGCTACCGCGGCCTTCTGCACGAGCTCGAAGGAGAGGCGACCGCTGACGCAGAGCACATGCGAGGACAGTGGGAGAAGACCCGCGGAGAACGCCCACCCGACCACCTTGTCCATCGCGTTGTGCCGGCCGACGTCCTCGCGGGCGCACAAGAGCTCACCGGCAGCGCCGAACAAGCCTGTCGCGTGCAACCCGCCGGTGGCCATGAAGGCGCTCTGCGCCTCGAGCAGCCGGGCCGGAAGCGCGGCGACCACGTCATGACGAATCTCGAGCCCGCTCTCGATCCGCGGGGCCGTCACTTCGACCGCCTCGATCGCGCCCTTCCCGCAGACCCCGCAGGACGACGAGGTGTAGAAGTGCCGCCGGAGGCGTTCCGGATCGAAGCCCGACGCCTCGACGTCGACCGAGTTCGCCGCAAGGTCGTCGGGAACGCGCGCTGCGACCGGCTGGAGCCCCTCGGTGACGCAGAAGCCGAGCGCCAGTTCCTCGTCGTGGCCTGGCGTCCGCATCGTCACCGCGACCGGCTCGCCGCCGATCCGGATCTCGAGAGGCTCTTCGACAGCGACTCGATCGCCGGACTCGTCACCCGCGGGCAGGCGCCAGACGTCGACCGTTCTCGTGCTGTACGGGGGAGCTTCCTGGCCGTCGCCCATCACGCGGCCATACTCGCAGGAAGACCGTCGGCTCTCCCGGCGAACGCCCTGCGGACCTGGCGCCGGATGACGGCTCGCTGAAGTACCGTCAGGCGCTATTCGACGGTGACGGTCTTCGCCAGGTTCCGCGGCTGATCGACGTTCAAACCACGGAGCCGGGCTATCCGGTAGGCAAGCAGCTGCAGGGGAAGGATCGCGAGCACGACCTGCAGGAACGCGGGCGTCTTCGGCACGTAGATGACGTCGTCGGCGTGGTGCTGGATGTCCTCGTTGCCGTCGGTCGCGATCGCGATGACGTGCGCGCCCCGCGCTCGCACCTCCTGGATGTTCGAGACGATCTTGTCGTAGACGTGGATGTTCGTCGCGACGACGACGACCGGCGTCTCTTCGTCCAGCAGCGCGATCGGCCCGTGCTTCATCTCGCCTGCGGAGTAGGCCTCGGTCGGGATGTACGAGATCTCCTTCAGCTTGAGCGCTCCCTCGAGTGCCACGGGCAGACCGATGTGTCGTCCGAGGTAGAGGAAGAAGTGCGCGTCGTGATAGCGCCGAGCGATCTCCTCGATGGGATGGTCACCCTCGAGGAAGGACTCGATCTTGCGGGGAAGCTTGTAGACGTAGTCGAGGATGAACTCGATCTCCCCCGGCGGCAGTGTCTCGCGGATCTGCGCGAGCTTGAGCGCCACGAGGTAGAGCAGCGCGACCTGCGCGGTGAAGGTCTTCGACGCCGCGACGCCCATCTCGAGGCCGGCCCGCGTGTACAGCACCGAGTCGACTTCGCGTGTGACCTGCGAGCCCATCATGTTGGTGATCGCGACCGTGCGCGCGCCCTTCTCCCGCGCGAGCTTGAGCGCTTCGATCGTGTCGCGCGTCTCGCCCGACTGCGTGATCCCGATGACGAGGTCGTGCTCGTTGATCACCGGGTTGCGGTAGACCCATTCGCTTGCGATGTCGAACTCGACCGGGATTCGCGCCCACTCCTCGATGACGTAGCGACCGACGACGCAGGCGTGGTACGCGGTGCCACACGCGACGAGGACGATGCGGCGAAGCTCCTTGACGTCCGGACCGGACATGTCGAGCCCCTCGAGGACGAGCGTTCCGTGTCGTACGCGATCGCCGATCGTCTCGGCGACCGCCGCGGGCTGCTCGTAGATCTCCTTCAGCATGAATGTCTCGAAGCCCCCCTTCTCCGCGCCCTCGTCGTCCCAGTCGAGGGTCATCGGCTCGTGCACGACCGGGCTCCCGTCCACGCGCTGGAACAGCGCGCCCTCGGGCCGCACGGCGACGATCTCGCCGTCGCCCGGGAACTGCACCGTGCGCGTCTCGCGGAGGAACGCAGCCGCGTTGGACGCGAGGAACATCTCGCCGTCACCGAGCCCGACGACGAGTGGAACCTGATGCCGTGCGCCGACCAGCAGGTCCGGATGGTCGCCGTGGATCACGACGAACGCGAAGTGGCCCTCGAGCTGCTCGAACGCACGCCGAACGGCCTCCACGAGATCGCCTTCGTAGTGGCGCTCGACGAGATGCGTCACGACCTCGGCGTCCGTCTCGGAAGTGAACGTGTGGCCGTCCTCGTGCAGGCTCGCGTTGAGCTCGCGGTAGTTCTCGACGATGCCGTTCAGGACGATGGAAAGCTTCGAGGGATCACATCCGGCGAGCGGGTGCGCGTTCGCCTCGGTGACCGCGCCGTGCGTCGCCCAGCGCGTGTGTGCGACACCCGTGGTCGCCATGGAGGAGTTCGTGCCGGCGCGAGCTTTCAGGTTGTCGAGAACACCGACGGCGCGAACGTACTCGAGTCCATTGCCCTCGAGAAGCGCGAGGCCGCTCGAGTCGTATCCGCGGTATTCCAGACGCTCGAGCCCCTGGATGAGCAGCGGCTTGCACTCACGCGATCCGACGTATCCGATGATTCCGCACATGAGTCTTCTCCTTGGAAACGCGAAAGAGCCCGGCAGCGCCCCTCGTCGGGCTCAACCGAGCTCTCTTTCCACGAGCGCGGCGATGCTACCACACATTCTCTCTGCATCTTGCGCATTTTCCATCTCCGCCAGGACACGAACGACCGGCTCCGTCCCGGACGGCCGGACGAGGACTCGGCCGGTGTCGCCGAGCTGGGCCGACACCCGGTCGACCTCGTCGAGGACGGACTGCGAAAGGTGCCGGTCGGCCACCCGTACGTCGCGTTTCACCTGCGGGTAGCGCTGCAAGACGGCCGCCGCGTCGCTGAGCTTCCGTCCACGCAGCGCCGTGCACAGGAGCAGACCGGCCGCGAGCCCGTCGCCCGTGACATGGCTGCCGAGCCAGATCAGGTGGCCGGACTGCTCGCCGCCGAGCAACCCGCCCTCCTCTCGAAGCGCCTCGAGGACGTAGCGATCGCCGACCGGCGTCGTCACGACTCGGATCCCGTGCTCGGCCATCAACCGATGGAAGCCCAGGTTCGTCATCACCGTCACCGCGACCATCTCGACGCCGAGCGCGAGCGCGAGCACCGCGAGGATCTGATCGCCGTCGAGCGCCTCGCCGCGCTCGTCCACGGCCAGCATGCGGTCGCCGTCCCCGTCGAACGCCACGCCGAGGTCGAGTCGCTCCTCTCGCACGACCCGCGAGAGGAGCGATAGGTCCGTCGCTCCGCAGTCCACGTTGATGTTCGTCCCGTCGGGGGTGACCCCGATCGGCGTCACCTTCGCGCCGAGCTCGGCGAACACACGAGGCGCGAGCGCGGAGAGCGCGCCGTTCGCGCAGTCGACTCCGATCCGCAGGCCCGTGAGGTCGGAGCCGAAGCGCTCGTTGATGTCCGCGGCGTAGCGGTCGGCCGCTCCGTCGAAGGCCTCGATCGCGCCGCCTCCCGCGCCGTGCGCGTCGAGCAGCGACTCGATCTGAGCCTCGTCGTCGTCCGACAGCTTCTCGCCTCGAGGGCCGAAGAACTTGACTCCGTTGTACTCCGGCGGATTGTGGGAGGCCGAGATGACCACACCCAGCCCCTCGGCGAGAAGCGCCACGGCGGGCGTGGGAAGCACGCCGCCGAGGACGGCCGTGCCGCCGGAAGCCACGATGCCGCGAGCGACCGCCGCCTCGAGCTCTGGCCCCGATCCGCGGGTGTCACGCCCCACGAGCACGCGCCCACCACCTGCCCACAGCGTCGCCGCCTTGCCCAGCCGCTCGACGAGCTCGGGCGTCAAGTCCTTGCCGACTACGCCGCGAACCCCGTCTGTTCCGAAGTAGCTACGCGCCATTGAAGAGCGAAATGAGACCACTGGGGTCTGGCTTCAGCCAGACCCCAGCCTTCCACGTCGCGGAAGACGGCGGTTGAGCTGACCTCGGGGTCTGGCTGAAGCCAGACCCCGAGAGGACCGCGCCACGCGTCATGGGCGCGACGATATCGGGCGAGGCCAGCCTCGCCCCTACGGTTCGTAGGGGCGAGATATATCTCGCCCCTACCGCTTCGAGAACTGCGGCGCCTTGCGCGCCTTGTGCAGGCCGGCCTTCTTGCGCTCCACGATGCGGGCGTCGCGCGTGAGAAAGCC
>JAIBJO010000093.1 GCA_020029615.1 Actinomycetota bacterium | reverse complement strand
GGCGCGATGAAGGCGCGGTCGTTCTCGAAGGACCGCTACTTCCAGGGCGACGTCGAGGACGTCGACAAGCTCGTGCCCGAGGGCATCGAGGGGCGCGTCCCGTACAAGGGCCCGCTGGCCCCGATCGTCCATCAGGTCGTCGGCGGTCTACGCCAGTCGATGGGCTACTGCGGCGCCGCCACCATCGAGGACATGAAGACGCGGACGCGATTCACACGGATCACGCCGGCGGGCATGCAGGAGAGCCACCCGCACGGCGTGACGATCACCAAGGACGCTCCCAACTACCGCCGCTGACGATGGCGCAGGTCGTTCCGCTCCCGACGCCAGAAGCCTCGCCGGAAGAGCGCCCGGTCCTCGTCGTCGACCTCGGCGGCCAGTACAGCCAGCTGATCGCGCGGCGCGTGCGTGAGGCGCGTGTGTACTCCGAGCTCGTCGGGCATCGGCTCTCTGCCTCCGAGGTCGCGGCGAGGAACCCGGCCGCGCTCATCCTCTCCGGCGGCCCCGCATCCGTGTACGCGGAGGGTGCGCCGGACCTCGACACCGAGATCTTCGACCTCGGGATCCCGACCCTCGGGATCTGCTACGGGATGCAACTCATGGCGCGCGATCTCGGCGGCATCGTCGAGCGCACCGGAGCCTCCGAGTTCGGCAAGGCAGTTCTCCGCGCTTCGCACGGAGAGCTGTTAGAGGGGCTCCCCGACGAGCTGATCGTGTGGATGAGCCATCGGGACTCGGTCGTGGCCGCGCCCACGGGGGCGGACGTCACGGCCTCGTCGCCTTCCACGCCGATCGCTGTTTTCGAGGACCGCTCGCGGCGCCTCTACGGGGTGCAGTTCCACCCGGAGGTCGTGCACACGCCGCACGGGCAGGAGATCCTGAAGAACTTCCTCTACGAAGTGGCGGGCGCACCGCCGACGTGGACACCCGCCGCCGTTATCGAGGAGCAGGTCGCGCGCATCCGCGCAACTGTCGGCACCGAGCGCGTGCTCTGCGCGCTCTCGGGCGGCGTCGACTCCGCGGTCGCCGCGCTCCTCGTCCACAAGGCGGTCGGCGACCAACTCACGTGCGTCTTCGTCGACCACGGCCTCCTGCGCGAGAACGAGGCGGAGCAGGTCGTGGAGACCTTCGGTGGGCACTTCCACGTGGCGCTCGTCCACGTGCAGGCTCAGAAGCGGTTTCTCACGCGGCTCGCGGGCGTCTCCGACCCGGAGGACAAGCGCAAGATCGTCGGCGAGGAGTTCATCCGCGTGTTCGAAGAGGAGGCTCGAAAGCTCGGTGATGTCCGCTTCCTCGTCCAGGGCACGCTCTACTCGGACGTGATCGAGTCGGGCGGCGGAGAGGACGGCGTGGCCGCGCTGATCAAGTCGCACCACAACGTCGGCGGGCTGCCAGCGGACATGCGGATGGAGCTCGTCGAGCCGCTGCGGCTGCTGTTCAAGGACGAGGTGCGCCGCGTCGGCGAGGAGCTCGGCCTGCCCGAGCGCATGGTCTGGCGTCAGCCGTTCCCCGGCCCGGGCCTGGCGATCCGGATCATCGGCGACGTCACCGAGGAGCGGCTCGCCGTTCTGCGTCGGGCCGACGCGATCCTGCTCGAGGAGATCCGCCGCGCCGACCTCTACCGCGAGCTCTGGCAAAGTTTTGCGGTGCTTCCGGCGATCCGCTCCGTCGGCGTCCAGGGGGACGAGCGGACGTACGCGTACCCGGTCGTCATTCGCGCTGTGACCTCCGAGGACGCGATGACCGCCGACTGGGCGCGGCTCCCGTACGACGTGCTGGAAGCGATCTCGAGCCGCGTCATCAACGAGATCCCGGGAGTGAACCGCGTCGTCTACGACGTCTCCTCGAAGCCGCCGGCGACCATCGAGTGGGAGTGAGCCAGCGTCTCAGGCGTCGGCAGGCAAGATCGAGAACGGCCTTCCGTCGAGCGTGCGCAGTGCCCGGAAGTGCCGCTCGTCCAGTGTGAGGATGCGGTCTGTCGAGTAGCGGTCGGCGAGAACCACCAGTGACGCGTCGGTGAGCCCGATGCCGAGATCGCGATGCCGCTCGACGATCCCGCGAGCCTCCGCGACATCGTCCGCGGCGATCGATGCAAGCTCGTAGGCGCCGCCTGCGACATCCTCGAGGAGTCCGAGCTCGGCTTCGGAGCCGACGCTCGTCGCGAGCAGGTAGTCGAGCTCGCACAGGGCGAACGGCGAGAGGATTAACGGCCCTGGGTCGTCCCCGAGCGCGCGGCGTGCATGTTCGTGTTGTCGCTCCGTCTCGACGAGGGCCGCATAGAGTCCGCTCGAGTCGAGGACGATCACCAGCGGCCGAAGCCGGCTGCGAGCATTTCGTCAACGCGCTCGGCGAGATCGGTGGTCCCAGCCGGGCCGCGCACGAGTGGGAGCCGAGGCCGCGGCCTCTCCCCCGCTGTGAACGTCGAGATCGCTTCCCGGATGACATCGGCCTCGGACTGCCCGCGAGCACGGGCAGCAGTCTCGAGGCGCGCCTTGAGCGCAGGTGTGAGATAGACGGTCGTCTTGAGCATTCGTGACATTGTGCCATACATAGTGCCATACATTTCGGACGCGTCGCGGTGCGACATGTATCGACCCGGTCGAGAGAGCACTCCGCGCGCGAGGAGCGGTACTCGTCCAGGGGTCGATACGATCGCCAGGCTCGCCTTCGTTTCAGTAGCGAGAGGAGCTGCGATGGCGGATCTATGGCAGGACGAGGGCTTCGGCAGCGGCATCGGGCTGAGTCACGGGATCGATGGCGACGACGACTGGGACGAGGGCGAGGAGAGCATCGAGACGGACGTCGAGGACGGATTCGACGATCCCGACGATCTCGACGACAGCTGGGACGACGCGGGCGACGACTAGCGAATCGTGTACCCGGCGAGGCCCTCCGGTTCCTCGTCGATCACCACGACGCGATCGACGCGAGCGCCTCTCGGGCCCTTGTGACACAGTGTCACTAGGGCACCGACGCTCTCGGCGCTTCCCTCGAACACCGCCTCGACCGTTCCGTCGCGGTTGTTGCGGGCCCATCCGGCCACACCGGCGATCGTGGCTCGGCGACGCAGGGTGTCTCGGAAGAAGACCCCCTGCACGAGCCCGTGGACGATGACGCGGCGGCGGATCACCGGAGGCGAACGATGCCTTCGGGATCGATGTCGACGTCGACTCGATCGCCCGGGGACGGGTGGTCGATCGTGGCGGCAACCGCTTCGAGCATGCCTCCGTCGTCGAGGCGAACGCGGATGCGCACGACAGGGCCCGTGCGCACGGCTCGCTCGATCACGCCCATGCCTCGACCGTGTGTCCGGAGCACCCTCACGGCTTCGGGCCTGACGAGCTCGTCGGCTCGGACGTTCGCGATTCCGAGAAAGCGTGCGACGTCTGCGTCCAGCGGGCGAGCCCAGAGCTCGTCAGGTGTCGCGACCTGAACGACACGGCCGTCGCGCATCACCGCTACGCGGTCGCCGAGCGTGAACGCTTCCGTCTGATCGTGTGTCACGTAGACGGCGGTCAAGCCGAGCTCGTCGAAGAGGTGCGCGAGGTCGTCCAGCAGCCTGTCCCGTAGCCGCCGGTCGAGCGAGCCGAGCGGCTCGTCGAGCAAGAGGACGCGCGGCTCGGGCGCGAGCGCCCTTGCGAGCGCCACGCGCTGTTGCTCCCCGCCGGAGAGCGTTCCGACGGAACGCTGCTCGAGCCCCGCAAGACCAACGAGCTCGAGGAGCTCGCCGACACGCCTCGCGACGGCGTCGGGCGGATCGCCCCGCATCCGGAGGCCGAACGCGACATTGCCGAGGACGTCTCGGTGTGGAAAGAGCGCGTGGTCCTGGAAGACGAGGCCGATGCCCCGTCGATGTGGAGGTACACCGGCGAGGTCGGACCCATCGAGGAGGACTCGTCCCGCATCGGGAAGCTGCAGGCCGGCGATGACCCGGAGCAGCGTCGTCTTCCCCGAGCCACTCGGGCCGAGCACGGTGACCACCTCCCCTGCGCCCACGTCGAGCGTCGCACCTTCCAGGGCCGGCGTGCCGTCGAACCGTACGGCGAGCTCCTCCGCCTGCAGCATCGCTAGAACCAACCGCCACGCCGTATGCGGATCCGGTCGACGAGGAGCACGGAGACCACCGTGACCGCCATCAGCACGACCGCCAACGCATACGCCTGCGCTGCGTTCAGCTCGCCCGGCCGACCGAGGAAACGAAAGACCGCCACCGGCAGCGTCGGTCGATCGGGCCTCGCGAGGAAGACGGTGGCGCCGAACTCGCCGAGCGAGATGGCGAACGCGAAGCCCGCGGCCACCGCCAGCCCGCGCGAGACGATGGGGAGGTCGATCTCGCGCAGAACTCGCCCGGGCGTGGCGCCGAGCAGCGCCGCGGCTTCGCGCTGACGTGGATCGATCGAGCGCAGCGTGGGCGCGACGATCCGAACGACGAACGGGATGGCGACGAGCGCCTGCGCGACGGGGACGATCCACGGCGCGGCCCGGAAGTAGAGCGGCGCCTCGTCGAAGGCGATGAGAAAGCCGAGCCCTAGCATCACGGCGGAGGCGCCGAGCGGGAGCAGCACCAGGGTGTCGAGCGCGCGTGTCCCCTTCGGCCCAGTCCCGGGGTCTGACCCCTGGACACGTCCGCTTCGGCCCGCAACCGCGAACGCGGCAAGGCCTCCGACGACGACGGCGATCGCAGTAGCCGCCGCTGCGTAGACGATCGAGTTCACGACGGCCTCCCAGGGCGACGCAAGAAGGACGCTCGTCGGTCGCGCGAGCGCCTCGTACGCATCGATCCCGTGGCCACCGCCGATGGCCAGCGAGCGCTCCACGAGCACCGCGACCGGCAGTCCCAGGAAGAGCGCGAGGCTGCCCAGGCTGGCCACGACGACGAGCTTCTCGCGGCCCGTCCGCGGCCGGCGCAGCGCATCGTGCTCGGACCGCCAGCGCGTTGTCGTGAGCCTCCGCTCGAGCCGTGTTGCGACCCACACCGCAGCGACGACACACGCCAGCTGTACGAGAGACAGGACTGCCGCGGCGCGAAGGTCGAAGAGACGAACGGCCTGGTTGTAGATCTCCGCCTCGATCGTCGCGTACCGCGGCCCGCCGAGGACGAGGACGATTCCGAACGACGTGAACGAGAAGAGGAAGACGATCGCAGCGGCAGCCGCGAGCGCAGGCGCGAGCAACGGCGCCGTGATCTCGCGGAATCGCGTCCACGGCCCGGCGCCCAGCGTCGCGGCGGCTTCGCCCACGCGTGGGTCGAGGCTCGCCCAGAAGGTCCCGACGATGCGGATGACGACCGCGACGTTGAAGAACCCATGCGCGATCAGGATGGGCGCCCAGCCGCGCTCGAGATGCGTCGGCAGGATCGCGAGGAACGCGAGGGCGACCACGATCGTCGGCAGTACGAAGGGGACGACGACGAGCGCTTCGACGAGATTGCGTCCTCGGAACCGGTATCGACCCAGGACATAGGCCGCCGGCAGGGCGATCGTGATCGTCAGGATCGTCGATCCGAGCGCCTGCCAGACGGTGAACCACACCACTTCGCGGGTAATCGGATCCGTGAGGACGTCGAGCGGCGCATCGCCTCCCCCGCGAAGGCCGCGCTCGACGATGGCAGCGAGCGGGTAGCAGAAGAACAGGCCGAGAAACGCCAGCGGGACGCCGTAGGTCAGCGCTCGCCAGATCGAGCCGGGGTAGAGCGGTGACCTCAGAGTGACGCCCCGTGGGTGTGGGACGGAGCGCGCCTTGGGTCTGGCTTCAGCCAGACCCCAGGCGTCCGGGCGGCTACGGAAGGCAGAGGCTGCGTGTCTTGGGGTCTGGCTTCAGCCAGACCCCAAGACGGTGACCAGACCCCACGGGCCCGACCCCTGGCTAGCGGACGACGACGTCGGTCCACTCGTCCACCCAGCGCTCGCGGTTCTTCTCGATCTTCTCCGGCGGTAGCTCGAGCGGGCGTTCTGGCACGACCGCGAACTCCGCGAACTCGGGCGGAAGGGCGGCGTCAGTGCGCGCCGGGAAGACGAACATCTGTAGCGGAATGTCCTCCTGGAAGCGCCGAGAGAGCATGAAGTCGATCAGCTTGCGGGCGCCCGCTTCGTTCCGGGCTCCACGGAGGACGCCTGCGAGCTCGACCTGCCGGAAGCAGCTTCTTTCGATGACCCCGGTCGGCGCTTCAGACGGTCGCGGGTCGCGGAAGATGATCTCTGCCGGGGGGCTCGACGCGTACGAGACCACGATCGGCCGCATCCCGCGGCTCCCGGCAGCGCCCGAGAAGCGCACCGTGTATGCGTCCTCCCAGCCGTCCACGACCAGTACGCCGTTCGCGCGCAGCTTGCGCCAGAAGCCCTGCCAGCGGTCCCCCAACTCCGCGATCGTCGCCAGCATGAACGCAAGCCCGGGCGTCGACGTCGCCGGGTTCTCGACCACGAGCAGGTCTCGGTAGCGCGGCAGCGTGAGCTCGACGAGATTGCGCGGCGGCGCAAGCTCGCGATCGGCGAACCACGCTTCGTCGTAGTTCAGGCAGACGTCACCCCGGTCGATCGGCGTCGCGCGGTGCTCGGGATCGAGGACGAGCTCCTGATCGACGTCCGCAAGCGCAGGTGACTCGTACGCGTCGAAGACGTCGCCGGCGAGCGTGCGCTCGAGAAGGTTGTTGTCGACGCCGAAGAGAACGTCGCCCTCGGGGTTTCCCGCTGTCAGGAGCGCGCGCGTCACGACCTCGCCCGCGTCGCCCGCCTTCAGGATCCGCAGCGTCAGGCCGCTGTCGTTCTCGAACGCCCGCTTCACGTCGTCGGAGATCGCGAACGAGTCGTGCGTCACGAGCACGACCTCGGTCGGCTGCCGGTCGCTTCCTCCGCAGCCCGCTCCCGCGAACGCACCGATCGCAATCAGGCAAGCAACTGCTGCCTTGTGACAACTTGTAACTTGGCCGCCTCGTCCCGTGGGGAGCCGGATCGCCTCCTTGTAACAACTTGTCACTTGGCAGCTCCCGCGTCTTCTCCGGGGCGCACGACGAGTAGGACGCCACGTTCGAGCGAGATGCGCGCGGTCTCTGCGACGAACACGTTCGAGACGCCGCGGCTGGATCCCGGCTCGAGTGTCTCGCCCGTCAGCGGATACGCGAGCCCTTCCGTGCGCACGCCTTCGGCAGGGCCGTGCAGGGCAAGGAGCGATACGAGCGCTCCGGGTTCGGCCTCGATCACGCGCTCGCGCCGAACGACACACGCACCTGCTGCACCGACATGCGCGTCGATCGCGATGTCCCGATAACGGCTCGACCCGAGGAGAAGCAGCGTCGCCAGCAGATGGTCGAGCCGGCCGCCCGCGGAGGCGAGCACGAGAATGCGCGTCGGGCTCATGGAAGCGGCACGGTCCAGCGCGAGCTCCAGGTCGGTGGCGTCCTTCTCGGCAAGATGTCGCTCGATCCGCACGCCGGCCGCCTCCGCTGCGGCTACGACTTCCGGCGAGGCGGAGTCGAGGTCACCCACCGCGACCGTCACCTCGAGGCCGAGAGCCAGCGCGTGCTCGAGTCCTCTGTCGGCCGCGATGACCCGGGCGCCAGGCGGCACCTCCAGGGCGGCGCGAGGATGGGGCGGATCTCCCCCTGACACCACCACCACGATCTCTTCCGACACGCCTTCCTCCGCTGGCATTACCCAGATCAGGTTCTGCGGGTCGGCGGCGCTCTCGTCCGCCCTCTCAGCCCGGCTGCCCGAGCTCCCCGTTACGCTCGTTCCATGGTAGCGCCCGACGGCGCCGCAGTCGGTGCTCGGCTTCAGCCGAGCACCTCCCGTTGGCGGTTCGAGCCGCCGGATCCCTTGGCACGCGATCTCGTGGAAGCGCTCGCTGCCGCCACGATCGGCGCGACGTTCAACCAGTACTGCCGTTCGCGGCTACGCCGCGAACGGTTAGTCGCGTATCTCCAATCTCGCCGCGATGCCCGCTTCCTGCTCGTCGGCGAGGCCCCCGGCTACCGAGGGGCAAGGGTCTCCGGCGTCCCGTTCACGTCCGAGCGGCAGCTCACCGGCCAAGGGCCGGCGGAAGCGACGGCGACCATCGTCCACCGCGTGCTCGCCGAGCTCGGGCTCGAGCACGACGTCCTCCTCTGGAACGTCGTCCCGACGCATCCGGGCACGAAGTGGACGAACCGCACGCCAACCCGGGAGGAACTCAGGGCGGGCCTGCGGTTCCTCGAGCCTCTCACTGAGGGCCGCCGTGCGATCGCTGTCGGTCGCCTTGCCGAGCATGCGCTGGGGGCGCCCGCGATCCGGCATCCCTCGCACGGCGGCGCGGAATCGTTTCGAAGCGGTCTCAGATCTGTAACATCTAGTGGTGTATAACGATGGCTATGACGCGGACGCAGATCTACCTCGGTGACGACGAGCGTGAGCTCCTTGACCGCATGTCGGAGGCGACTGGCGCGTCGCTATCAGAGCTCATCCGCCGCGCGATCCGCAGCACATATCGCCGGGAGCTCACGAAGGAGGAGAAGCTCGAGGCGCTTCGGCGCACCGCGGGCATCTGGAAGGATCGACCGTTCACCGGCGCGGAGTACGTCGACGCCATCCGCGGCGGCGACATGAACGAGGGCCTTCGCCGCCTCGGCCTCGATTGAAGCTCCTCGACACGAACGTCGCCGTCGACTTCCTGCGAGCGGCGCCACCTGCGGTGTCTCTCCTCGACAGTCTCGTTGGCTCAGACGAGCTCCTGGTGGCGAGTGAGCTCGTCAGGTTCGAGCTGCTTGCCGGTGCGAGAGGCGACGAGCTGGGGGTGTTGGGACGATTCCTTGCGACCCTCCTGTGGATGCCCGTCGATGCCGAGGTCGCGCGCCTCGGTGGCGAGCTGGCGCGGCGATACCGGCCGAGCTTCGGCGGGATCGAGGACGTCGACTACCTCATCGCCGCCACGGCTCTCTTGCTCGAAGCCGACCTGCTCACGACGAACGTGCGGCACTTCCCGATGCTCGAGGGGCTGAGCCCGGCTTACTGACGCTCGGTTCGGGCTGGTTGAATTCGTCCCTCGTGACGAGCCCGAGGCAAATCCGACGGAACACGGTCCTCCTCGCACTCTGCCTCGTGACGCTGTCGGGCGTGCTCCAGCTCGCCGTCGCTGTCGCGACGATCACGCTCGTCCTCGTCACCGGGATCGAGTCGATACTCGGCCTGGGGCCGGCGATCTTCCTGACGGCCGGAGCGCTCGCTGCGCTTCCGGCGGGGCGCCTGATGGATCGCTACGGCCGCGTCCCGGTCATCTCGGGCGGCTTCGTCGTGGGATTCGTGGGCTGCCTGTCGACCGCGCTCGGCTGCGTCGCGGACTCGGCGGCGCTCGTGATCCTCGGCTTCCTCGGCGTCGGCGGGATGAACGGCGCCGTCCTTCTCGCCCGGACCGCGGTCGCCGACATGTATCCCGAGTCCCGCAAGGCGCGAGCCATCTCCTACGTCCTGTTCGGCGCGCTCTTCGGCGCCGCCCTCGGGCCGCTCGTGTTCCGTCCGCTCTTTGCAGGAAAGGACCTCGAGCTCGACACGCTTGTCATCCCGTGGCTGGCTGCCGCGGCGATGTGCGTCGTCGGGCTGATCCTCGCGCTCGCGATCAGGCCAGACCCGCGGACGATCGCGTTCGAGCTCGAGCGCTCTGGGCTTTCACCCGACGAGCCGGTGACGAGGGAGCCCGCTGCTCCTCTCGGCCAGATCCTGCGGCGACCCGGAGTCCCGTCGGCGGTCCTGGCGGCCATCGCGAGCTTCGCGGTGATGGCCGGCGTGATGAACCTGACGGGGTACATCGTCGTCGGGCACCACCATGCGCAGGCCGACGTCTTCACGGTCATCAGC
>JAIBJO010000092.1 GCA_020029615.1 Actinomycetota bacterium | reverse complement strand
CCGTCCCGAAGAGGTCCCAACCCTTTCCGAACGGATCCGAGATCAGCTGAATGATGAACTGCCCCTGGATCATGAAGAGCGAGAAGTAGTGGGCGACCATGTACGCCGCGGCGATGGGGACGAGGGGAAGCACGAAGTCGGGCACGAGTGTCCGATCGGCTCGGACGAGAGCTCGGGCCGACCACACCGCGGCGAAGTACGTCACGACGACAGCGGCCACGAACACCGCGAGCCCGGCGACGTTCACGAACGTCACGGCGAGGTCGACCACCCGGACCGACGACTCGGCCAGATCGGCCCGGACGTTGCCCACGAGGTTCTGCCACTTGCTCGTCCGTGAGAATCCGTCGAAGCTCGTCGAGCCGAGCATCACCGCGACGAACACGAGCGTTCCCCGAACGTGCTCCGCCCCGCCGAGCCCGGTGAACGGCCAGCGGACGACCACACGCCCGTCGACCGCGGCGAACGGCGCCATGCGAGCGAGCAGGCCGAAGGCGACGGCGAACCCCTCGCCGTACCGTGTCCATACATCGCGTCCGTACACCGCCATGCCGGCGAGGGCCCAGTAGGAATAGAGGGCGATCGCGACACCGAGCGTCCGCGGATAGTCGGGGCTCGGCTTGGCGAGCTCGAGTGCGACGAACGCGAACAGCGCTCCGGCGGCCGGGTACCGACCCCAGCGCCCGGTCCAGTCGAGTACGGGGCGTGCCTCCTTACCACCCTGCTCGAGCACCCACACCGCCGCGCCCGCGATGGCTCGCCAGGGGCTGAGAACCGTCCAGACGTTGCCGAGCACGACGGACAGGAGCGGCACCCCGAGCCAGAAGACGACGTAGACGAACGTGGGCGCGAAGTTGAGGAGCGGGATCGTCGTGCCGAAGAGCGCGGTCGACAGCGTGAGGACGAGAAGTGCCGCGGCAACCGTCTGGAGCACGACGCGGAGCACCCGCGAGAAAAGAACAGCGCTCAGCCACGATGGGAGCGGCCTCCCCTCCGCGTGCGCCTCGAGCACCGGCCGTCGCCAGAGCGCGCCGAGCAGGATGAACGAGACGACGAGGACGATCGCCGCCGTCGTGAAGAAGAACGACTCGGGGACCGGGAGGTCGCGAAACCCGCCGATCCCGTGAGCCAGGAAGTTCACGGGTTGACGGTGATCTCCGCGATCTGCACGCCGCGCTGCTCGAGCTCCACCTCGAAGCGTCCCGGCAGCTTCGCCGTGAACGGCAGGCGTACGGTTGCGCCCGAAGCGACGTCGCGACTGACGTCGTAGCCGTGGAGATGGACCTCGTCCGAGACGTCGGACTTCACCACCAGGACGACGCGGTCGCCTTTCCTGACGCTCTCGCGCACGATGCCTCCCTTTGGCGCACCGTTCACGACCACGATGCGGACGACGGTCGGCTCCTCGACCGGCGGTGTCGTCTCGGTGTGCGTCGTGGTTTGCGTCGTGTCCGTCGCGTAGACGTCGGACGTCGTTCCCGCCGACTCGTCACCGCTTCCACAGGACGCGAGCGCAAGCCCCGCGACGAAGAGAGCCACCGCAGCCCCGACTGCCAACGTGAGCCGACGCGCACGCATGGGCGCAGCGTATCGGCGCGGCCCGACGCGATCGCGGGCCTTCCGCTTCTCGATCAGGCGAGCTCGTCGAGCGCGGCTCTGGCCATCGGCGCCTGACGGACGTCGAAGTGTGGGTTCAGGCGTAGCGCGTCCGACAACAGTCGCCGCGCGTCGGCGTTTCGGCCCTGAGCCTTGGCGATCATGCCGGCGTGGTAGGGGAGCCTGGGGTCGCGTGTCCCGAATGCGAGTGCCCTCTGGCTGAGCCGCCGAGCCTCGTCGAGCCTACCGTCCTTGTACGACGCCCAGGCGGCGGCGTCGTAGCCGTACACGTCCCTTCGCACGCGGAGCTCCGCAAGGGCGAGCCGCCTGGCCTCGCCCGGGCGCAGGTCGTGATCGGCGTAGTACACGGCGAGCTGCCGGTTGTAGACCTGGCGGTTGATTCGGGCGAGCTTCCCGATCACCTCGACGGTCTCGTACTGGGCGCGGGCGGCTCGCTCGTTCCCGATTTTGGCGTAGACGTCTCCGAGGGCCGCCAGCAGGTCCGGCTGCGGGACGATCTGCGTGGCACGCCGATAGAGGTCGATCGCCGCGCGGTAGTCGCCTCGTGCTGCCCTCGACCTCGCCAGTCCGCCAAGCGCAAGGGGGTAATCGTCGAAGAGCTCGAGCGCGGATCGGTAGTGTGATTCGGCCAGATCGATCCGCCCGGCCCGGAAGGACAGCTCACCTATCTGGTACGAGTACCACGCAAGGCTTTCGCCGTAGTCGCCGGAGTCTTGCGCGAGCCTGGCGGCACGGTCCATGAGGACGAGAGCCTGGTCCGTGTTGCCGCGGACGTCGGCCAGGAGCGCGAGGCGGCTGTACGCCCCCGGCGTAGCACCCCACGCGAGCAGCCGGTTGTAGGCCGCCTGCGCCTTCGCGTACCGACCGAGCGCCATATGCGCGTCGCCGAGGGTGGCGAGCGCCTGGACGCCGCGGGGGTCGTCCACGATGGGTCGCGCGAGGTCGAGAGCGCCGTCGAAGTCGTGCAACGAGAAGAGGACGCTGGAGAGCGCCGCCGTCGCGGGGACGTACGTCGGATTCCCCCGTAGCGCCTGGCGCAGCGCCTCCTCGGCACGCAAGTAGTAGCCGACATCGCTCGTCTCGCGTGCCTTTCGAGCGAACGCCTGACCCAGGTACGTCAGGTCGAGGTACGCGCTCGCGTTTCCGGCCGCCCGTCTCGACCAGAAGCCGATCTGCGTGTCGGCGTCGGGGACGTCGGAACGCGAAGCGACCGCCAGACCGTCACTCGCCGCAAGCGGAACCGGTTCGACCGACTCCGCGCTGCGGCTGGATGCGACGAGGTAGGCACCGCCGTAGGCAGCCGCCACGAAGCCCAGAGCGACGCCGAGAAGGACGGAGATGACCTTGAAGGTGGCCATTTGTCAGAGGCCGCCGATCGATCCCGGGGGTGGCGCGAGAGCCACCCCCGAAGATCGAACGTGCCAAGCCCCTAGTTCGGCACTCCCACGTACGGGAAGTTGGCCAGGAACGTCGAGTCGTTGGCAACGCAGTCGCTCGCAGCAGGGTTGTTCAAGAGAAGCTGGAGCTCGGCGTCGATCACGTCGTCGGCGAGACCGCGTCCGTTGAGGAAGCCCGTCTGCATCGACAGGTCGACCGTGAGGATGTCTGGCAGCAGGACGTCCGCCAAGGTATCCGCTCTGGCCTGGGAGTTCCCGAGAGCCAGGAGCGTGTTCACGACCTCACCACGCCACCGGGCCTGATCCCTGTTCGGTGTCGTCCGGTTGAACTGGTCCTCGAGGTTACCCACGGCCGTAGAGCCCGTCTCGAAGGGGTTCGGCGGAATGAAGACGGTGAGAATCGCAGGGCGACCCATCCGCTCGACCTGATCGCCGCCGACCAGCGTCCGCCCCCAGACGCCGACTGCCGAGCCGATCATGCTCGTCGGCACCTCGATGACGAGTGCGGAGGTGTTGAGGCCCAGGAAGAAGTCCTTGACCGGTAGTCCGCCCGGAGCCCCGCAGAACGTCGCTCCGTTGTTGAAGTTGGCCAGGTCGAAGAAGAACGGGTCGTCGCGGAGACCTGCGTACGACTTCACGCCGTCCTCCGACTCGACCTCCTCGGTCTCGCCGCGGGCGATGACCTTGCTGTCGTCACCCTTGATCCAGCGGACGGTGTAGTTCTGCTTTCCGTTGTCGGGGGCCGTGAACTGCGTCCGGACAGTGATGTCCGGCCGGGCGTCACCGTTCTTGTCGATCAGGAACTCGTAGCGGGCGCCTTGACGGAACGTCGTGCCGCTGATGACTCCCGCAGCAGGGTTCACCGTCATGGCGAGCACTGTCCTGCTCAGGTTCTGCGACGCTCCCGGGTGGAACACGTAGACGTCGTTGATGTCGGTCCGACCATCCCTCTTCGTGGTCGGGGCATCGAGGTGGTCCGCGCTCACTGCCGGGATCGCCGCGACCGCCGCGACCGCCGCGACGGCAAACAGCCCCAGTACCTCGATACGGATGAGCTTTCGCGCGTGTCTTGCTCGCACCTTGCCTCCTCCTTCGGTTCGTTCTTCCCTTGATGACCTCGTCGGCTGCGCGTGGTTCGCCGGTCGAGGCCGATCGGTTCGCCGAAAGGGACGGGTTGGCGTCGATCTCGGTCGTCGCGTACGGTCCTCCGTGCCCACGGACGAGAGGAGAGCTCCATGGAGCGCGATCAGTACGTCGTCTGGATCACGACCCGCCGGATCAAGCCGGGCACGTACGAGGACTTTCGCCGCGCGTGGCGCCCGCGGGAGTTCCCGGAAGGGATGCTGCGCGCCTACGAGTGCTTCTCGGAGGACCGAAGCGAGGTCGTCGGCATCTCCACGTGGGAGTCGCTCGAGGCGCGGGAGCGCTACCGGATGTCGGACGTCGAGTCCGCGCGACAGCAGGCGATGGCGCCGTTCGTGGAAGCCGAGAGCTCGGGGCTCTACCTCGGTCGCGAGCTGAAGATCCCGGTCGAGACCTAGAGTTCGAGCTTCGAGCGCACGAGTTCGCTGACGACGCGGGCGTTCGCCCTCCCCTGCGTCTCCTTCATCACCTGCCCGACGAAGTAGCCGAGCAGGCCCTCCTTGCCACCGCGGTAGGCCCCGACCTGGCCGGGATTGGCAGCAAGGATCGCATCGACGATCGGCTCAAGCTCCGACGTATCCGAGACGGCTTCCTGCGCGACGTACGGGTCGGCCGAGAAGCCCGGCTCTGCCAGCTTCACGATCGCCTCGTCGAGGGCAGCACGGGGAATGCGGTCCCGCGCCTCGACGAGACGAGCGAGCTCCGCCGGTGCCACGGCGTCGATCTCGACACCTGCTCCCACGAGCGCGTTCGCAATCACGTTCGCGGCTGCGACGCCGTCCGCGCCGGCCGCAACCGTCTCGTCCCATAGGCGGTCGAGGCCACCCGTCACGAGCACAGTGGCTCGTTCGAGGTCGAGCGCCGGCTCGATACGACGGATCCGCGCGGCCGGCGACTCGGGCAGGAAGTAGCGGTAGTCGTCCGCCGCTTCCTTGGCTCGTCTCGCGGTCAGCGTCCCTGACGCCGCGTCGAAGTCGTACGTCTCCTGGCGCACCTCTCCCCCGGCCTCCCACACCGCGACCTGCCGCTCCACCTCGGCTTCGATCCCCCGTGCGATGAAGTTGAAGGAGTTCATGTTCTTGATCTCGGTGCGCGTGCGCAGCTCGTCGGAGCCCGACGGCCGCACTGACACGTTGGCGTCGACCCGCAGCGTGCCCTTCTCCATCTCCGCGTCCGAGAGCCCGAGCTCGACGATCGTCTGGCGCAGGAGCTGCAGGAACCGCTTCGCCTCGTCCGCGGAACGGAGGTCAGGGGCGGTGACGATCTCGACCAGAGGGGTCCCGCCACGGTTGTAGTCGACCAGCGAGACGTCGGCGCCTCCGATCCGCCCGGACCGCCCGCCGACGTGCACCGTCTTCGCGGCGTCCTCCTCGAGGTGCGCGCGCACGATCCCGATCACACGATCGCCGCTTGCAGTGGGTAGTATCATATTCCCATTCACGCAAGATGGAAGATCATATTGTGATATCTGATAGCCCTTCGGCAGATCCGGGTAGAAGTAGTTCTTGCGTGAGAAGACGGCCTGGCCGGGAATCTCGCAACCCAGGGCCAGGCCCAGCAGGACGGCCCACTCGACCGCTCGCCGATTCACGACCGGCAGCGCACCGGGGAAGCCGAGGCAGACGGGGCAGGTCTGGGTGTTCTCCCCCGCCCCGAACCCTGCGGCGCAACGGCAGAACATCTTCGTCCGCGTCTTCAGCTGGACGTGGATCTCGAGTCCGATGACGGGCTCCCAGGTCATCGCAGGCGCTCCGGGACCGTGTCGAAGCCGATCGCCTGCTCGAGCACCTGGCCGGCACGGAACAGCGTGTTCTCGCCGAACTGCGCGCCGAGCAGCTGCAGCCCGACCGGGAGCCCGTCGGATAGCCCGCACGGGATCGAGAGCCCCGGAAGCCCCGCAAGGCACGACGGGATCGTCAGGAGATCACAGGCGTACATCGCGAGTGGGTCCGCGGCTTTGTCCCCGAGCGGGAAGGCGACGGTCGGCGAGGTCGGCGTCGCGATCACGTCGAACCGTGAGAGAGCCTCGCGATGCTCCTGGATGAGGAGCGTGCGCACCTTCTGCGCTTGACCGTAGAACGCGTCGAAGTACCCCGCGGACAGCGCGTACGTGCCGAGCATGATCCGTCGCTTCGGTTCCGGGCCGAACCCCTCGTCACGCGTGCGCTCGACCATCTCGCGATAGGTCGCAGCCTCGCTGCGCGGACCGAAGCGGGCCCCGTCGTAACGCGCAAGGTTGGAGGACGCCTCTGCGGGAGCGATGAGGTAGTAGCAGGGCATCCCGTACCGATAGGACGTCGGGAGGTCGCACTCTCCGAGCTCGGCGCCGAGGTCGCGAGCCAATTCGAGCGCGTGCTCGAACGCAGAGCGGACGCCCATCTCGATCGCAGCGAGCGACTCGATCTGCTTCGGCACGCCGATGCGCAGCCCGTCGAGCCGCTCTCCCGCAGGAAGCTCGACGGGCTCGGGCAGCTCGACCGTCGTCGAGTCGAGTGGATCGCGGCCGGCGATGATCGAGTAGAGGAGCGCGACGTCACGTACGGTCTTCGCGACCGGTCCGACCTGGTCGAGGCTCGACGCGAACGCGACCACGCCGTAGCGCGACACGGTGCCGTACGTCGGCCGAAGCCCGACGTTCCCGCACAGCGCCGAGGGCTGCTTGATCGAGCCGCCGGTGTCGGAGCCGAGCCCCCAGGGCGCGAGGCCGGCGGACACCGCTGCCGAGGTGCCCCCTCCCGAGCCGCCGGGGACGAGCGTCGGATCCCAGGGATTTCGGGATGGCCCCCAGGCCGAGTTCTCGGTGGACGAGCCCATCGCGAACTCGTCCGTGTTGGTCTTGCCCAGAAGAGTCAAGCCGGCCGCCTTGCAACGGGCTGCCACCGTGGCGTCGAACACGGGGACGTACCCACTCAGGATCTTCGAGCCCGCAGTCGTCTCGACGCCCTTCGTCGAGATGACGTCCTTGAGCGCGATCGGGATGCTCTCCCCGCTCGGCTGCTCGCACGTACGCAGGTATGCGTGGAGCTCGCCGTCTCGCTCGCCGATGGCGTCCAGGTACGCAGCGTGGAGCTCGGCAGGCGAGATCTCCCGGCGCTTGACGAGGCCGAGCGCGTCCTCCGCCGTGAGACGCAGCGTGTCCACGACGGCTGCCATCACGCGGTGGGCGGAACGCGAAACAGGTCGCCGTCACGCGCGGGCGCGTTCGCAAACACCTCGTCCAGCGAGAGCGACTCGCGCGGTTCGTCCTCGTCCCAGACGTTGACGAGGTCGAGCGGATGCGACGTCGGTGGCACGTCCGCGAGATCAAGCTCCCCGACAATGCCGACCGCGTCAAGGATCGCGTCGAGCTCCTCGGTGAGCCGCTCGACCTCGTCCTCCGTCAGCGCCAGCCGCGCGAGTCGCGCGACGTGGAGGACTTCTTCTTTCGATATCGCCATTTGGTCTCGAAAAACTGAGTGGGAGCCAGGATAAATCCTGGCACCCACGCACTTGTGCAACGGGCCCCCTCTCGGGAGCCCGCCGCTGCTTCGATGTGCGTCCGGTCAGCTCGCGGCTGCCGAGACGTTCGCGGCCTGGGCACCCTTGGGACCCTGGACGACCTCGAACTCCACACGCTGGCCTTCGGTGAGGGTCTTGAAGCCGTCCATCGTGATCGCGGAGAAGTGGACGAAGACGTCGTCACCACCCTCGCGCTCGATGAAGCCGTAGCCCTTCTCGTTCGAAAACCACTTGACGGTGCCCTGCTCCACGTACGTCCTCCTACAACAATGGCGCCCGCGTGTGACGGCCGGCGCCGATGGCTTGAACGCGCGAACCGTAGCGCCTATGAACCGGGCAATGCAACTTCTGAGCGGCGATGTTGCGCAGCCGTCAACGTGTTGCGAAGAAGCATCGCGATCGTCATCGGCCCCACACCGCCCGGAACCGGGGTCATGAGGCCCGCCACCTCGAAGACGGCAGGATCGACGTCGCCGACGAGCCCGGCCTCCGTGCGGTTCACGCCGATGTCGATCACCGTCGCCCCCGCCTTCACCATGTCCGGCGTGACGAGCCCGGGGCGACCGACCGCGGCGACGAGGATGTCAGCGCGCCGCGTGTGCTCCGAGAGGTCAGCAGTCCGCGAGTGACAGATCGTCACGGTCGCGTGCTCCATGAGCAGGAGCATCGCCATGGGCTTCCCCACGATCTCGCTTCGGCCGACCACGACGGCTTCCTTGCCTCGAAGCTCGACCCCGTACTCGGCGAGCATGACCATGACCCCTGACGGCGTTGCGGGCACGAGGTGCGGCGTGCCGAGGTAGAGAAGCCCGGCGTTCAGCGGATGGAACCCGTCGACGTCCTTGGCAGGGTCGACCGCGTGGAGCACCTTGGGCTCGTCCATGTGGGCGGGAAGCGGCAGCTGCACGAGGATCCCGTCGACGCCGTCGTCGTCGTCGAGCTCTGCGAGGAGATCGAGGATGACGCTTTCGGGCGTCTCCGACGCGAAGCGATGGTCGCGCGACTCGATCCCCGCCTCGTGCGAGGCGTCATGCTTCTTCCCCACGTAGACGTGTGATGCGGGATCGTCGCCGACGAGAATCGTGGCAAGGCAGACGGAGCCCCCATACGCCCGGACGTCGTCTGCTACTTCGGCGCGAACCTTCTCTGCGAGCGCCTTCCCGTCGATCCGCTCGGCCGTCATCGCGGGCATACCCTAGTCGCCGGAGGCGCTACGATCGCGGCCGATGTCGGACCGAGGGCACACCCTGACACCCGCCGATCGCGGCTCGCTCGTCCTCACCGACATCTCCGGCTACACGACGTACCTTCTCGGCACTGAGCTCGAGCACGCTCAGGACGTGCTCTCGGACCTCATGGGAATCGTCGTCGGGACGCTGCAGCCGCCGCTCAGCGTGACGAAGCTCGAAGGCGACGCGGTCTTCTCGTACGCTCTCGACGGCGCGTGCGGCGCCTCGACCCTGCTGGACACGATCGAGCGGTCGTACTTCACCTTCCGTGAGCGCCAGCGGGACATCTTCCACGCGACGTCGTGCACGTGCGAAGCCTGCAGGCAGATCCCGACGCTCGACCTCAAGTTCATCGTCCACCACGGCAGCTTCGTCCGCCGCGATCTCGCCGGCAACGAAGAGCTCACGGGGCGCGACGTGATCGTCCTGCATCGTCTCTCGAAGAACTCGGCCGCCGAGGCGCTCGGCACCAAGGGGTATGTCCTGCTCACGGACGAGTGCATGGCCGCCCTCGGCCTCGACGGCGCCGCGCTCGGGATGCACCACCACGTCGAGCGCTATGAGGACGTCGGTGAGATCTCGTGTTGTCTCGAGGATCTCCGTGAGCGCTGGAGCGCGGAGAGCGAGCGGCAGCGAGTGTACGTGGCTCCTGGCGCGGCGAGCTTCGAGCGTACGATGACGATACCCGCTGACCGTCCGACGACGTGGGAGTGGATAACAGCGTCGGAGAAGCGCGTGCTCTACGCAGCCGACGACGTCACCCTCATGTCTCCCGGCGGTCGTCAGCGCGCCGGTGTGACGAATCACTGCATGCACGGGCCCGACGTGATCGTCGAGCACATCGCGGACTGGCGGCCGTTCGACTACTTCACCAAGGCGTACGACCTTCCCGGCATCGGTCGGATGCACTGGACGTTCGAGCTCGCGGAGAGCGACGGTGCGACGACGCTCTCGGTGCGAGGCGAGCCGCTTTCGGGTGACCGGCTGGCTGCCTGGTCAGAGCTCGAGAGCGACCTGCTCGCGGCCCTCGATCACAGCGCACAAGGCCTCGTCGCGCAACTCGCGTAACGCGAATCGCGCGCGCCTGTCCTGCCTGGCGGACGGTCATACACTGACCGAATCCGAGCGTCTGAAGTGATTCAGTGATCAGCCTGCCGAGCGGCGAAACACGCGCCATCCATCCGAGCTCTCGAGTGCGAGTTCCCACTCGGGCCCGGGCTGCTCCGCGCCTCCGGCTCTGATGACGAGCCAGTCGAGGCCGTCGAGGTTCTCGTCGACCGAGACGAAGAAGACCTCACGGCCGAGCGTACGTCCAAAGAACGGGTAGACCCAGTCGTCCTCTTCGAGCACGAGCCCGACCCGGCCGGACTCCGGCTGGCGGGCGAAGAACTGCAACACCTCCGAAGTGCCGCCGAACTGAAGCCAGGCCTGCACCACCTCGCGTGGTTTCCCCCAGACGCCCGGCGACGAGTTGCCGTCGATCAAACGAATCCCAGCAGGCTTCTCGACCGAGTGCACGAAGGCGAGCAGGAGCGTCGTGGTCGCGATCGACATGAGACCCCATGCGAGCCATCTCCAGCGGAGCACGACTCCCCACGTGGAGGCCGCGAGCGCGACAGCCACCATGAAGAACCGGCCGCGATAGGGGTCGTACGAGATTGCGACGGCCATGAGGACCGCGAGCACTAGCGGAGCCGCCGAGAGAGCCACCGCCAGTCGACGAAGTCGGCCTCGCCGGACCTCTCGAACCACAAGCAGCGGCGCACCTACGACGAGACCGAACCCCAGAGGTCCGTAGTACGAGAAGACACTGCTCGGCGGCCATCCGTTCCGGTTCGGATCGAGAGCTGCGAGATCGTGCTCACCGAGTGCGAGCCAAAGTCGCTCGTGGCCGTTGATCAGTCCTCCTTGCACCAGCGGGACGACAAGGGGGGCGCAAGCCACGACCGCGATTCCGAGCGCGAACGCCCATGCTTTCCGCCCCCGCCCCCGCCCGCGCTCGAGCAGGAGCGCGAGAAGCACGAAGGCGACCGCGCCGAGGACATAGACGAAGACGTCCCACTCCGGCCTCATGCCATCGGCGAAGTTGACGAGCATGCGCGTCAACCTCGCCATGGTCGCTCGCAGACCTCGGTCGGCCCGCTGGTCCAGTGCCTCCTCGGCACCGCCGTCGAGAGTGCCGGTGGAGACCAAGTTCAGGATGAGCCAAGACGATCCGA
The DNA here is from genome assembly GCA_020029615.1 of Actinomycetota bacterium. Taxonomy (GTDB): domain Bacteria; phylum Actinomycetota; class Thermoleophilia; order Gaiellales; family Gaiellaceae; genus GMQP-bins7. The sequence goes on along the minus strand of JAIBJO010000092.1, from coordinate 5,307 downwards.
GGCCCAGCGCGATCAGCGACGCGAGGCCGAGCTCCGGCCAGCGCCTGCGAGGTGTGGCGCCGAAGACGACCAAGGCGAGCAGAGGCAGCGCCACCAGCGCCGTGAACTTCGCCCCCACCGCAAGTGCGAGCGCGAGTGCTCCGAGGGCCGTCTCGTGTCGGGTGTCGCCGAGCAGGAAGTACGTGGCCGCGACGAGGAACGAGGCTACGACAAGGTCGTTCAGCGCGCTGGATCCCTGAAGAACGACCACCGGCGTCGTGACGAAGAGCAAGGCGCCGAACAGCGCGGCGCGACTGCCGAGGCCGATGCGACAGGAGATTCCGTATGTCCCGAGGGCCGTCGCCAGCAGCGCCGTGTACTGGACAACCCAGACGAAGCGGTCGCCCTCGGACAAGATCATGGTGAAGAGCAGTCCGATCTCCCCGTTGGGCGGGTAGGCATTGATCGGCACGATGTGCGTTTCGGGGACGTAGGCGACGGCGTGCTGCTGAATCCAGAATGCGGCTCGCGCGAGGTGGTAGCTCATGGAGTCCCAGTCGTTGGGCGGCGTCAGCACACCGAGGGCAGCGCTGTAGACGAGCCCGACGGAGACGGCACCCGCGAGTATCGCCACGACGGGGTCGCCCAGTGCCGAGCGCACTGACGCGAGGCCATCCCGAAGTGGCCGGTGCACGGTCGCCGGCCCGAGCCATGGACCGAGAAGCGCCGCGAGGACGACCACCTCGGCCGTCAGCAGGGTCCATCTGTCGAGGCTTCGGACGACTGACAACGCCAGCGCGATCGCCACGATCGTCGCGAAGCCCACGATGTAGCCGGCCAGGACGACGCCGGCCACACTCTGCACCTTGAGTCTCCGTACGACGGCCCACGTCGTGAGGACGACCATGCCGCATCCGGCCAGGAACGCGAGTATCGACACGAAGGGACCAGTATCGCCCGGCGCCGCGATGTACCCGCCTCACTCATCGCGTCTTCTTCCGGGACCATCGAGGTCGCCGATTTCCGCTCGAGACACGAGTGGACGCTCGAGTGGATCGGCCAGTTTCGGGAAGACTGTGTGGTCGAACACGCCGAGCGGGCTCGAGCAACTGAACGGGTGATTCCAGCGGACTCCACAGTCGAGACGTCGAGGGCGCGGCGCGGCCGATGACCGTAGAGGACACGCGCAGCCGGAACAACGGCGTAGTGGCCGAGGTGGCCAGCAGTGTCAGACGACGCGGGCCAGCCTGGCCGGGCATCGCGGCCATCGTCCTCGTAGCACTTGCAGCGGCGTTGCGAGTGCCCGAGAGTGGGTGGAACGCCGAAGCACACTTTGCGCTCGCTCAGTCGCTCGCGGATGGAACGCCGCGAATCGACGATCACCTGAATCAGAGCGGAGACATCGCATACGTCGACGGCCACTTCTATGCGGCGAAGGCGCCGGGGCTTGCAATGCTCAGCCTTCCCTCCTATGCGCTAGCCAAGGGGCTTGGAGCCATCCCCTCGGGCAGCCCCACATCTCCACCACCGGGCGCTCATTGGGTTGACGGGAGCACGATGTGGTACGGGAACCTGGTGGTCGTCGTGGCGTTCCTGCTCCTCCTCCTTCTCATCCGGTGGGCGGTGGAGCGAAGCATCGGAACAGCGGGAACTCCAGTCGCGTTGATGCTCGGCCTCGGAACGTTGTTGCTTCCATTCGCGACGACGTACTTCGCCCACGACCTCGCGGCTGCTCTGGGATTCGCGGCCTTCGCTCTTGCCGTGTACACGAGACCGGCACACCCGCTACTCGCGATCGCTGGAGCCGGCGTCCTCGCGGGTCTTGCAATCGTCGTGGAACCACCGGCAGTGATCGTCGTGGCTGCCGTTGCGCTGTATCTGGCGTTGGATCGCCCGCATTTGGCTCGTCTCGCCTCCTTCGCCGCCGGAGCGCTCATCGGAATCATCCCGCTCTTCCTGTTCAACACCTGGGCTTTTGGTTCCCCCCTGCGCATGAGCTACGCGCACGCCGTGAAGGAGCTCGGTGCATCCGGTCACGACGTGCTCGGGGCCAACGACGCCGGGGTCTACGGGATTACGCACCCGAGCATCGGTGCTTTGCTCGACCTCCTCGTCTCAGGCAGAGGCCTCTTTGTGCTCACACCGATCACAGCGCTTGCGCTCGTCGGTCTTCCGGGCCTCGCTCGGCGAGGGCTTCGGTCCGAAGCACTTCTCATCGCGGGGCTCACGGCGGCGATGCTGTTGTACAACGCGTCTTACTACCTCCCGTTTGGCGGGTGGTCCCCCGGTCCGCGGTTCCTCGTCCTACTCCTTCCATTTCTGGCGTTCCCCCTGGCCGACGCATGGCTTCGATGGAGAACCGTCACGCTCGTCGTCGCCGCCGTATCCGCCTTCTGGATGATCTCCGCGACCCTCGCGGGGCCCCTCCTGCCAGATACCGAGTTGCCCAACGTATGGCTGACACGAATCGCGAATGGCGACAACCTCACCGACTCGATCCTCGTCGGCGGGTGGGGTGGCGCTGCGGTTTTCTTGGTTCCCACGTTAGCGGCCGTTCTCCTGGCCGCCGGGGTAGTGGATCTCGCCGTTCGACGATCGAGGCGTTGACAGGCGAAGGCGGCGTCGACGTGGACCGTAGTGTGTGAGGCGCGGGCCAAGTCAGTGGCCGCCGCATCGGCCTCCATTCGACGCGTCTCTTGACGCTTTCTCAGTCGAAGGCGCCGAGCAGATTCGAACTGCTGTTCTCCGAGAACGCCGATCCTGAGCGACAAGCCCTCGAACAGACGGCGCCTGCGGTTCCCGAACTGAATCCGTTCCTCGCTCGGGTCCTCGAGCGGGTCAAGCAGAACGAAGCGGAACGGGCTCGATGACGGCGCTCGACCTCCTACGCCGGCGGGCATCCGAGTACGAGCTCCTCGCGGAGTGGCACGCGGAGCGCGCGGCGGGCGATCCCCGGTACGGGGACGCCGCCGACGCTCTCGTGGCAGTCGCGATCGTGCTGCGCGAGATCGCCGAGGCATTCGAGCACGAGCACCGGCAGGCCGCATGACGATCTGGATCAACCGTCGTACCGGTGTCGCCCATCGGACGCGCTCGTGCTCTGCGCTCGACAACGTCCCTTCACGTGCGCTTCGTCCTGAGCGCTTCGATCCGACCAGACCACGGCGTCGATGCACACGCTGCTGGCATTCATCGGGGGTAGGCCGATGATCGGCGCTTGCCCTCGTGGGAGCGCCCTTGCCGATCGTGAACGGCCTGTCACCGAGCGAAGCGAGGGGAACCCGCGAAGCGGGTTGACGGGTCGGGCGCGATCGGCGACGTTTGCGACCGCGAGGGCGAGCGACGCACCGTCCGCGCGAGGCACGGCTCGTGCCTGACCTTCGACTCGTCGAGGGCGGTGTCTCTAACAGCCGCCCACTTCCAGAATCCTGGAACGGCGCCGGTGTCGACACGGTGCGCTTTCGCTTCCGCGGCGACGTTCACGGCTACGCGCGGTTCGCGCGGTCGGGGCCGCATCAGGAAGGTCCGCGTGGCGAGCTCTACCGTCAAGAGGGCGGCGTCCGCGTCGCGGCACTGCGCGACGGCGCGCTGTACGCCGAGGGACGTCTCGCGGCGATCGTCAACGGCCCGGACGATCACTCCCTGATTCCGATCACGTCCCTCGGTGACGGCGCCCGCGCTGTGAGTGAGCGCTTCGGCTTCCGGGTCCGCGGCAATCGGCCGTCTCGACGTCGCCGCCGAGCTCCGATTCGAGGACGGCGCGGACGGGCTCGCATTCCTCCACGCACTCTCGCTCGCGGATGTCCCCTGGGCGAAGGTCGGCACAGAAGGCAAGAAGCGCGACCGCATCCAGACCGTCAACTTCCGGTCGGTGCGTGGCCGATCGATCCTCATGCGCGCGTACGACAAGGGCATCGAGTCGGGCCTGGCGCCCGCCGGCGAGCTCATCCGCTTCGAGCGCCAACGCCGCTACCGCAAGCAGCGCGAGCTTGCGATCTCGGCCGCGCTCGACCTCGACGTCGCACGACTCTTCGTCGGTCGCGAGCTCGAGTCCCTCGCGCGCGTTACGGCGGAGGTGGTCTGCGACCAGTGGGGAGCGATTGACCGACTCAACGAGCTCGTCCGGTGGGGTTCGATAAAGGCACCGAAGGCAGACGCTCTCGCGGGGTTCCTAGTCCGAGGAGGCGCCGGGCACAAGCAGTCGACGTGGTACAGCCGTTGGTCAGCGCTGCGTGATCTTGGGATCGTGATCGACCCGCTCGCGCGCGAGCGTTCGGCCGTGCCAGTGGGCCGCCACCTTCGAGCGATGGTGGAACAGCTGGCCGCGTGACGATCACGAACCCCAGCACGCACCGCTGCTGAGAACTCTCGCCTGCGCAGTGCGGGAATGTCGCTTGACGACCCGTCCCCTCGTGGGTGGGCCAGCCACCGAGGAGCATTAAGGTCAAGTCTTGCGAACCGGAGACCCACAGGCCGTCACTTCACCCCGAAGCCAATGTTGACCACGTTTGTGAGTACTGCTCGCCCGTTCGTATCGGCACGCTCGCGGAGCATCCCGTCCAGGACCTGGCGCAGGCGCGCTCGCTGCTCCTCTGTGACGTCTGCGAGCAGCATGCCCGGAACTGGGTTGCCGTACAGCACCCAGTCCGACATCTCCTGCCCCGAGGCGAACGCCGGTCGTTCGGCGGTCCGCTCGATGCGAACATTCTTCAGCCCCGCCTCGGTCAGCCGCTTGCGCAAGACGTCCGGGTCGGACACCTGGAATTCGAGCGGTGGCGGATCGTCCGGAAGGCCCGGGAACTCCGGAGCGACGGCCTTCAGCGCACTGATGAAGAATCCCAGGAACTCGAGCTCTGCGGGGAAGCCGTACGCGATTAGGAGCACGCGTCCGCCTGACTTCGTCACGCGAACCATCTCGCGAAGCGCGCGCGGCTGGTCGGGCACGAGCATGACGCCGAACTGCGACCCGGTAACGTCGAAGCTGTCGTCGGGGAGTTCGAGCGCGTGAGCGTCCATCACGCGCCCCTCTGCGTTCAGGGCTTCCTCCCGGATGCGCCGCTCGAAGCGCTCAATCATCGCGGGCGACCAGTCGGTCGCGAGCACCTCTGCGCCGAGACGTGCGGCCGGAAGGCTGAGACCACCCGTCCCGGCCGCGACGTCGAGAAACCGCTCGCCCGGTTCGAGTGCGACGAGGCGGAGCGCCTCGTTCGCGAGCTCGACCTCCTGTGGAGCGACGTACCGGTCGTACCCCTCCGCGATGGCGTCCCAAGCTTCCGGCGGAGCGGCATGCTCGTCCGTCCTCGATGCCTCGTCCTGACTGGTACTCAT